>CAYGZE010000009.1:0-30601 GCA_964354185.1 uncultured Anaerolineales bacterium
CGCATGGAGTTCTGGCTCATCTCCAGGGCGCTGGTGGCCACGCCGCCGGCGTTGGCGGCCTTGGCCGGACCGAACGACACGCCCTTGTCGAGGAAGGTCTCAATGGCCTCGGGGGTCGAGGGCATGTTGGCGCCTTCGGCGACCGCGAAGCAGCCGTTCTTCACGAGCGTGGCGGCCGCCTTGCCGTCGATCTCGTTCTGCGTGGCCGAGGGCAACGCCACGTCGCACGGGAGCGACCAGATGCCCTCCCACCCCTCATGGAACTTGGCCGACTTGTGCGCGGCCGCGTATTCCTTGATCCGGCCCCGCTCGACTTCCTTGATCCGCTGGACGGTGGCCAGTTTGATGCCTTCCTCGTCGACGATGTACCCGTTGGAGTCGGACATCGCGACGACCTTGGCGCCCAGTTGCTGGGCCCGTTCGACCGCGTAGATGGCCACGTTGCCGGACCCCGACACGACGACCCGGAGGCCCTTCCAGTCCTTCCCGCGGTCCTGGAGCATCCGCGAGACGAAGTACACGAGGCCGTACCCGGTGGCCTGCGTTCGAACGAGCGACCCGCCGTACTCCAAGCCCTTGCCCGTGAGGACGCCCGTGAAGGAGTTGGTGAGTTTCTTGTACTGGCCGAACAGGAAGCCGATCTCGCGCCCGCCGACGCCGATGTCGCCCGCGGGCACGTCGGTGTCGGGGCCGATGTGGCGGGCGAGTTCGCTCATGAAACTCTGGCAGAACCGCATGACCTCGTTGTCCGACTTGCCTTTCGGGTCGAAGTCGCTGCCGCCTTTGCCGCCGCCGATCGGCGTCGTGGTCAGCGCGTTCTTGAAGATCTGCTCGAAGCCGAGGAACTTGATGATGCCCAGGTAGACGGACGGGTGGAATCGGAGGCCGCCCTTATAGGGGCCGATCGCGCTGGAGAACTCGACCCGGTAACCGCGGTTCACGTGGACGTCGCCCTTGTCGTCCATCCACGGCACGCGGAAGATGATCTGTCGTTCGGGCTCGACGAGCCGCTCGAAGATCCGCATCCGCGCGAACTCCGGATGCCGGTCCATCACGATGGCGACCGACTCGGCGACCTCTCGGACCGCCTGATGGAACTCGCTCTCGCCCGGGTTGCGCGCGACGACCACCTCCATCACACTCTCGACGAACTGCCTGCTCATGGGTTTCTCCTTCCGGCTTGCCTGTCCCGTCCGGGTCCTGGCGTCCATCCGCCGGCCGGGCCCGGGGGTGGAGCGGCGGCCGGAACTGCCGCCCGACCCGTGGCGCGGTGTCCTGCCCGGGGCCGCGATCGTGCTGCCCGTCGGAGCCCCTCACATGCGGCAACCATTTGCCGCAAGGCAGTGCCCGCATGTTCTAGTGTTTTGGCGGGCAATGGCAAGGGAATTCCGGAAAGGGCTGGACTCTTGCGGTCACCAGGTGCTATAGTCCGGCCTCTTGGCGGCCTGGGAGGCAGGTCCGGACGGCCGGTGACGCCCGGGGCCGACGGCGCGCCATGGGCAGGATTGCCGCTTGGGGACTCCCGGCCGGATACCGCCCGGGAAGACCCCCCCTCCGGACCCCCCCGGACGTTGACGTTGTCGGCGGTGGCCAGTAGACTCTACGCCTCACATGGCGCGCGGGGTGGGCGCATGAACGAGATCGTCTGCAAGCGCCGGATCGGCCCGGACGTCCTGCGGATGGACGTGCGGCATCCGAAGTTGGCGCGCAAGGCGCGGCCGGGCCAGTTCGTCATCCTGCGCGTCTCGGAAGACGGCGAGCGGTTCCCGCTCACCATCGCGGAGGCCGACACGGACGCGGGCACAGTCACGCTCATCTTCGCGGTGGTCGGCAAGTCGACGATGCTCTTGGCGGCCAAGGAGGAGGGCGAGACGATCCTGGACCTCGTCGGTCCGCTGGGCGTGCCGACGGAGATCGAGCGGTACGGCCGCGTGCTCTGCGTGGGGGGCGGCATCGGCGTTGCGCCGCTCTACCCCATCGCCAAGGCGCTGAAGGGGGCGGGCAACGACGTGGTCGCCGTCCTCGGGGCGCGGTCGAAGGACCTGCTGATTCTCGAGCGCGAGTTCCGTGCCGTGACGGCCGAGGTCCTCGTTGCGACGGACGACGGCACGTACGGGCGGAAGGGGTTCGTCACCGACGTCATCGCCGACCTGGTGGCCCGAGGCGAGCGGTTCGACAAGGCGTGGGCCATCGGCCCGGTCCCTATGATGCGGGCCGTCTCGAAGGCGACCCGCGACGCGGGCATCCCCCTGGTCGTCAGCCTGAACCCCATCATGGTCGACGGCACGGGGATGTGCGGCGGGTGCCGCGTGATCGTCGGCGGCCAGGTGCGATTCGCCTGCGTGGACGGGCCGGAGTTCGACGGCCACCAGGTCGACTTCGATTCGCTGGCCAGACGCCTGGGCGTTTACCGCGACAAGGAATGCAGAGACCACGAGGCGTGCCGGATCGGCCTTGGCCGCAGGTAGGCCACAGAGGACAGCCACCCGATGACGGATCCAGCCGGGAGCACGGAGAAGGGCGCGCGGGGCCGGACGCGCATGCCCGAGAGGCCGCCGGAGGTCCGCCGCAAGGATTTCGACGAGGTCCCGCAGGGCCTCTCCGAGGATCAGGCCCGGCTGGAGGCGAGCCGGTGCCTCGTCTGCAAGAAGCCGCAGTGCGTCACGGGATGCCCGGTGGGGATCGACATCCCGGGGTTCGTGCGGCTCATCGCGGAGGGGGAGTTCGAGGACGCCGCCGACCGCATCCTCCTCGTCAATGCGCTGCCGGCCGTCTGCGGGCGCGTGTGCCCCCAGGAGACGCAGTGCGAGGTCAAGTGCGTCCTGGGCAAGAAGGGCGAACCGCTGGCGGTGGGCGACCTTGAGCGTTTCGCGGCCGACTGGAAGCGCGCCCACGGGACGTGTCCGCTGCCGCCTCCGGCCGAGCCGTCGGGCTGCAAGGTGGCCATTGTCGGCTCGGGGCCCGCGGGGCTGACGTGCGCGGGCGAACTCGTGGCGCTCGGCCACGCCGTGACGGTCCTCGAAGCGTTCCACAAGACGGGCGGCGTCCTGGTCTACGGGATCCCCGAGTTCCGCCTGCCCAAGGCGATCGTGCAGGACGAAGTGGACCGCCTGGCCGCGCGGGGCGTCCGCATCGTCACGAACACCGTCGTGGGCAAACTCGACACGGTCGACGATCTCCTGGCGGAGTACGACGCCGTTTTCATCGGCGTCGGGGCAGGGGCCCCTATGTTCCTCGGCGTGCCCGGCGAGGACCTGCTGGGCGTGTACAGCGCGAACGAGTACCTGACGCGGACGAACCTGATGCGCGCCTACGACCGGCAGCGCGCCGACACGCCGATCATGCGCTCGCGCCGGGTGGCCGTCGTGGGGGGCGGCAACGTCGCCATGGACTCGGCCAGGACGGCCCTCCGCCTGGGCGCCGAGCAGGTGTTCATCGTCTACCGCAGAAGTCGCACGGAACTGCCCGCCCGCGCCGCCGAGGTCCACCATGCCGAACAAGAGGGGATCGCGTTCCACCTCCTTGCGGACCCGACGCGGATCCTCGGCAACGACCAGGGCTGGGTGACGGGCATCGAGTGCATCCGGCAGCGGCTCGGCGAGCCCGACGAGTCGGGCCGGCGCCGGCCCGTCCCGATCCCCGGAAGCGAGTTCGCCCTCGACGTCGACACGGTGGTCGTGGCCATCGGCAACCGGCCGAACCCCATCGTGCCGAAGTCCACCGCCGGGCTGGAGACGACGCGGCACGGCCTGATCGTGGCGGACCCCGAAACGGGACGGACCACGAAGGACCGGGTCTGGGCGGGGGGCGACATCGTGACCGGCACCGCGACCGTCATCAGCGCCATGGGGGCCGGCCAGGCCGCCGCGCGCGACATCGACCGGTACCTGCGAAGCCCGCGGCCGCGCGCCTGGCCCACGGTCGGTGCCGCCCGGGCCAGGTAGCGCATTCCCCAGACCGCGGGGGAGCGCGAGACGCTAGGCCAGCGCCTCGTCCAGCGCCGCCGTCATGTCCTCTTTGCTCGTGACGCCGACGAAGCGCTTCACGGGCTCCCCGTCCTTGAAGACAATGAGCGTCGGAATGGCCGTGATCCCAAACCGGGCCGCCGTGTCGCGGTGGGCGTCGGTGTCGAGATTGCAGACCTTGGCCTTGCCGGCGTACTGCTTGGCGACGGCTTCGACGGTCGGTCCGACCATGCGGCAGGGGGCGCACCATTCCGCCCAGAAATCAACGAGGCATACGCCCTTGGCCTTCTCCACTTCGGTCTCGAAGTTCGCGTCGCTCAGTTCCACCACGTTGGCCGCCATCGATTGCCTCCGTTTGGGTTCCAGGTTCCAGATGCGCTTCGCGCGCCGCCGGCGCATATTCCGAGGCGTGCCTCAGCCCTTCTTCTCGCCGACATAGAGTCCGCAATGGCACTTGCCGGACGCGGCGATCTCCTCTTCGTGTGTCGCGCACGGGCAGACGTTACGGCGGTCCGTCTCCGCGTTGCCGGTCACGATGCGGCAGGGACAGTAGTAGTCGCCGTGCTTGACCTTTCGCCGGACGAGGCCGTCGATCAGCGCGTTGACGACTCGCTCGTCCGGGTTCAGGCGGCAGGACGACTCGGCCACATGCCGCCGCACGCGCTCCAGAATCTCCTTCCGATAGGCTGCTTCGGCCTGCGGCCCGGCGGCGTCCGCCATCTCGTGCCTCACCCGCTGCGCATCTCTGCGCGGCTAGGATTATAGGGCCGGCCCGGGCGGAAGGTCAAACCAAATAGGGGGGCCGGCGCAGCAGCGGCCGTCGGCGGGCCTCATTGGCCCGGACCGGCAATCGGAGGGTCCTGGGCCGGGGGCGGCTTCCAGATGCCCCGCTGGTTCCGCCGCGCGTCGTTCTCGAGCATCTCGAACTCGTTGGTGTACCGATAGAATTGCGCGAGGTCTGCCCGGGCGAACCCCTCCTGGACGAGCGTGGCGTTCAGGAGTTGCGAGTCGCCGTAAGGGAACGGTCGAGACGGGCTGGCCCCCGGAGGCGGCAGATAGACCGACGCGAACGTCGCCGGCGCGCCGCCCGCGCGGACCGGCTCGATCTCCACGTAGACGCGCGTTCCCGGCGGCGCGAGCGCTTCGATCCGTGCCGTCAGCCGCGCCGCCTGCACGGCGTCCTGGGGGGCGACGACGCCCGCCAGCGTGACGACGCTACCGTCATCCATGTGGAGGGCCAGCGGCCCGAGGACGGCCTGGACGCGGTGGAAGGCCCCGGGGGGCTTCTCGGCCGGCAACGGATGCCGCGACCGTTGCGGCGGGTACACGGTGCGCCACGCGAACAGGGCGGTTGCGATGCCGGCGAGGGCCAGGGCGACCCAGGACAGCCAGGGAGTCGTCGCGGCGTCGGCGCCGCCGGCGCTCTCGGGACCCGCCGTAGTAGGCCCTTTCCGGTCGTCTGCGCCCAATCGCGCTAGCCCTCGCGTCCCAGGTCAAAGGCGTCGTGCACGACCCGCAGGGCCTGTGCGCCCGATGCGCGGTCGATGATGCACGAGATCTTGATTTCGCTCGTCGTAATCATCTGGATGTTGATCTTGGCGTCGGCCAGGGCCTTGAACATCCGCTGGGCCACGCCCGTGTGCGACCGCATGCCGACGCCCACGACGCTGACCTTCGAGACCCGGTCGTCGGTCAAGACGTCCTTGGCGCCGATGCTCCGGGCGATAGCCGTGGCGACATCCACGATGGCCGGCAGGTCGCCGCCCGCGACCGTGAAACTGATGTCCGCGCTGCCGTCGAGGCCCACGTTCTGGATGATGTCGTCCACCACGATGTTCTTGGCCGCGATCTCGTGGAAGATCCGGGCGGCCATGCCCGGCCGGTCGGGGACGCCACGGATCGTGACCTTGGCCAGTTCCTCCACCAGCGCCGCACCGCGAACCGCAATGGCCTCCATGTCCCTCACCTCCTCGATGATCATCGTTCCCGGCGCATCGGTCAGGCTCGACCGGACGTGAATGGGGATCCGATACTTCTTGCCGAACTCGATGGCGCGGCTGTGCATAACGCCGGCGCCGAGGCTCGCAAGTTCGAGCATCTCGTCATAGGCCATCTCGGCGAGTTTGCGGGCGGTCGGCACCTTGCGCGGGTCGGCCGTGAAGACGCCGTCCACGTCGGTGTAGATCTCGCACGTCTCGGCCTTCAGGGCGGCGGCCAGGGCGACCGCCGTCGTATCCGACCCGCCGCGGCCGAGCGTAGTGATGTTCTGGTTCGGGTCGACGCCCTGGAAGCCGGCCACGATGACGATGGCCCCCTTGGCGAACTCGTCGTGAATGCGCTTGGCGTCGATTCGCTGGATGCGGGCCTTCATGTGGACGGAGTCGGTTGCGAGGCCGACCTGGCCGCCCGTGAAACTGATCGCCCGTTCGCCGGCGGCGTGGATCGCCATCGCCACCAGCGCGATGCTGATCTGCTCGCCGACCGACATCAACTGGTCCATCTCGCGGGGATCGGGGCGGCTCGTAATCTCCTTGGCCATCGCGATCAGGTCGTCCGTCGTGTCGCCGCGGGCCGACACGACGACCACCACGTTGCTGCCCGCGTTCTTGGCCTGGATGGCGCGGCGGGCCGCCCGCCGAATGAGGTCCGCCGACGCCACGCTCGAACCGCCGAACTTCATCACCACCGTCGTCATCGCCGGTCTTGCTCCTATCGCTTCAGGAAGTACTCCATCAGCGTGTGCCCCACCTCGACGTGCAGGCCCGCGCGGCGCGCGTCGGCCTCGGTCATGGCGCGCACGCGCTTCCCCTCGAAGTCCTTGCCCATGACGGCGAACGGGACGGGCTCGGCCTCGTGCGTCCGCAGGTCCAGGGGCGTCTCGTGGTCGGGCGCGACCAGGATCCGCCAGTCCGGGCCGCCGGCGGCCAGCGCGTCGAGCAGGGGCCCGACCACCTCGCGATCGACCGCTTCGAGTGCCCGGACCTTCTCGCGGGCGTCGCCGTTGTGCCCGGCCTCGTCGGTGGCCTCCACGTGGACGAGCACGAGGTCGTGATCGGCCAGGGCCCCGACGGCGGCGCGGGCCTTGCCGGCGTAGTTCGTATCGTAGTAGCCGGTTGCGCCCTCGACCTCCAGGACGTCCCAGCCGATGAGTTTGGCGATGCCCCGCACCAGGTCGACGGCCGCGACGGCGGCCCCGCGCAGGCCCCAGCGCTCGGAAAAGGGTTGGAGCGACGGCTGCCGGCCCTCGCCCCAGAGCCAGACCTGGGTGGCGGCCATCTCGCCGAGGTCGCGGCGGACCTGGTTGATCGGGTGCGCGGCGAAGATCTCGCGCGATGCCGCCATCAGGTCCTTCAGGCGGGCCGCGTTCTTGCCGCGCGGCAGATGCCGCTTGATGCGGCGGCCCATGATGTCGTGCGGCGGATGGGTCGAGACCTTGAACTTCTCGCCGCGGACCACAAGCAGGTGCCGATAGCCCACGCCGGCGTGGAACTCGAGGGTCGCGCTCCCGAGGCGCTTCGCGAGCGCCTCCATCAGGACCTCGGCCTCCTTCGTCGTGATGTGCCCGGCCGAGTAATCGACCATCTCCTCGTCGGCCACCGTGACTAGGTTGCACCGGAAGACCCAGTCGTCGGGGCCGACCTCGATGCCGCGCGCGGCGGCCTCCAGGGGCGCGCGGCCGGTGTAGGACGTGGCGGGGTTGTAGCCGAGGAGGCTCAGGATCGCCACGTCGCTCCCGGGCGCCATGCGGGGCGGCACCATGCGCACCGTGCCCAGCCGCCCTTCGCTCGCGATCCGGTCCATGTGCGGGTGGCGCGCGACGTCGAACACGGTGCGCCCCCCGAGCAGGGCCGTCGGCCGGTCGGCCGCGCCGTCCGGGATGACGATCGCATACTTCACCTGGCCGCCTCCTCGCCCGGTTCAAGCATGCGGATGCCGACCGCGCGGCCGACGAGGGCGGGCAGCCGCCGGACCTCCTCGATGGCCGACACGAAACTCCCTTCGGGCGCACGATGCGTCGTGACCACCACCGGCACGCTGGCCGGGTCGGACGACTCCTCCTGGAGGACCGAGGCGACGCTGATCCGGTGCCGGCCCAGGACGCCCGCCAGCGAACCCAGGACGCCCGGCTCGTCCAAGACGTCGAACCGCAGGTAGTAGCGCGTCTCGACCTCGCGTATCGGCTTGACGGGCATGGCGGCGCTGCGGCCCGCGAGCCACGCCATGTTCTCGAACGTCGTGCCCGCGCGCCCCAGCGCCGCGTCCACGAGGTCCGCCACGATGGAACTGGCCGTCGGCATCTGCCCGGCGCCGGGACCGTAGTAGAACGTGTCGCCGACCGCGTGACCGCGGACGAGCACCGCGTTGTAGGCCTCCGCGACCGTGGCCAGCGGGCTGGCCTTCGGAACGAACGTCGGGTGCACGCGCAGGCTCAGGGATCCGTCGATGACGCGGCCGATGGCCAGGAGTTTCAGGACGTAGCCGAGGCGGCCGCCGAAGGTGATGTCCTGCGGGTCGACGCCGGCGATGCCCTCGACGTAGACGTCTTCGAGCCGCACGCGGGTCCCGAACGCCAGGCCGCCCAGGATCGCCAGTTTGTGCCGCGCGTCTTCGCCCGAAACGTCCAGGTGCGGGTCCGCCTCGGCGTAGCCCCGGGTTTGGGCCTCCCGGAGGGCCTCCTCGTACGACGCCCCGGTGGAGGTCATCCGCGTGAGGATGTAGTTGCAGGTGCCGTTCAGGATGCCGATGACCTCGCGGATGCGGTTGGCCAGCAGGCCGTCGCGAATGGCCCGGATGATGGGGATGCCGGCGGCGACGGAGGCCTCGAAACTGATGGAGCGGTGCGCCTCGCGCGCGGCCGCGAACAGTTCGGGCCCGCGCTCCGCCAGGGCGGCCTTGTTCGCCGTGACGACGTCCTTCCCGGCGGCCAGCAGCCGCTTCATCACGTCCACCGCGAAGGTGGTGCCCCCGACGGTCTCGACGGCGATGCGGACTTCCGGGTCGCCGATGGCGCGCTCGACGTCGTCCGTAAGGACGCCGGGCGGCACCTGGACGCCCCGGGGACGCACGAGGTCGATGTCGCACACGTGCCGGAGCACCAGGCGGCACCCGGTCGCGGCGGCCAGGCGGTCCCCCTCCTCCAGGAGGAGCCGCACCACGCCCGACCCGACGGTGCCGAACCCGATGACCGCTACGCCGACGGTCTTCATGCCGACCTCGCAAGCCCCTGGAGCCGATCTCGAAGCGCCGACCGGGCCCGGCCGGCCGGATGCAAGCGCGGGAAGATACGCCAGGAGGGGCCTGTCTTCAAGCGAAAAAGGCAGGTCGCCGTCGGCAGCCCGCTTGGGCGGCAGGACTCCAACTACCGCGGAACCCCGGCCGCGGCCCGCGGTTACACATTGTGCGAACGCCCGGGGATGGGTCTTGACGGTCGGCTGGCCGGCCGGTATCCTGCTGCGACTTTGGCTGCCCGGGTCGCGCGGCCCTGGCGTGCGCGGAACGCGCGAGTGATGCGGAAGCCTGCACCGAGAACCTCAGGGGAGAAGGCGCAATTGGGGAAGAGAACCATGAGAACGATGTGGTGGACCGTCCTTGCCGTGATTCCGCTCCTGGTGGCGGGGTCGATGCTGTCCCAAGGATGCCAGTCCGGCGGCACGCCGGAGCCCAAGCCCGCCGAGAGCGGCAAAGAGCAGGCCGCCGTCCCGTCCGAGGAAACCTCGGCCGGCACGACGGAGGGTGCGGGAGAGGCGAAGGAAGGCGCCCCGGAGGCCGCGGCGCCGATCCCCGCCGGCATGGAGGTGGTGAAGATCGCCCTTCCGAAGCCCCTGTTCGCCGGCACGCCCAAGAACATCA
Source organism: uncultured Anaerolineales bacterium (assembly GCA_964354185.1). Lineage (GTDB taxonomy): Bacteria > Planctomycetota > Phycisphaerae > FEN-1346 > FEN-1346 > CAYGZE01. The sequence continues at coordinate 9,816 of CAYGZE010000009.1, forward strand.
AGCCCCGGCCCACGCTCGAGAAGTACCAGGACAAGCGGGCGCCGTTCGTGGCCCCGAAGGGCACGACGAACCTGGCGCTCAAGAAGCCCGTCACCTCGAGCGACAAGGAACCCATCATCGGCGAGAACGAACTGGTGACCGACGGCGACAAGGAGGGGACGGACGGCAGTTTCGTCGAGTACGGCCCCGGCCTCCAGTGGGTCCAGATCGACCTCGGCGAGAAGTGCGAGATCTACGCCTTCGTCCTCTGGCACTACCATATGGAAGGGCGCGTCTACCACGACGTCGTCATCCAGGTGGCCGACGATCCGGACTTCATCGAGAACGTCCAGACGGTCTTCAACAACGACTTCGACAACTCCTCGGGCCTGGGCATCGGCAAGGACCTCGAGTGGATCGAGGGCTCCATCGGCAAACTCATCAAGGTCAACGCGGTCAAGGGGCGCTACGTGCGGCTCTACTCGAGGGGCAACACGTCGAACGATCAGAATCATTACATTGAAGTGGACGTCTACGGCAAACCCGCCAAATGAACCGCTCGCTCTGGGCGTTCGGCGCATGCGTCCTGGCCGTGGCATGCGGGGCCCTGGCGTTCCGCCTGCCGCGGCTGGGGCTGCGGCCGATGCACGGCGATGAGGCCAACCAGGCGCTCAAGGCGGGCCTCGAACTCTACGAGAACGGCGTCTACCGCTACGATCCTCACGACCACCACGGCCCCAGCCTCTACTACGTCACGCTGGCGGCCCTTCGCCTGAGCGGCGCCCGCACCTACGCCGAGTCCGACGAGGGGGATTACCGCATCGTCCCCGTCGTCTTCGGCGTCGGCCTGGTCCTGCTGCTCCTCGGGGCGGGCGACGGCCTGGGCCGAGCGGCCGCGGTCGCGGCGGGCGTCCTGACCGCCGTCTCGCCCGCCATGGTCTTCTACAGCCGCTACTACGTCCAGGAGATGATGCTTGTCTTCTTCACCTTCGGCACGATCCTGGCCGCGTGGCGCTACGCGCGGACGGGCGCGGCGGCGTGGGCCCTGCTGGCGGGGGCCTGCATCGGCCTGATGCACGCCACCAAGGAGACGTGGGTCATCCACGGCGCCGCGATGGCAGCCGGCCTGGTCCTGGCGCGGCTCTGGACCCGTTGGCGCGAAGGTGCCGCGGCCCTGGCGCCGGCGCTGTCGCTGGTCCGGGGCCGGCACCTGGCCGCCGCGGCCGCGGCCGCCTTGGCGGTCGTCCTGGTGCTCTACTCGTCTCCGCGCCTGGAGCACAGGCCCGACGGCCTGCTGGTTCCGACGCTGGCCAACCTTCGCGGGCCGCTCGACTCGGTGCTCGCCTACGCCAACTATGCGGTCCGCGCGGGTGGGGCCGGCCTGCACGACCACCCGTGGCACTACTACCTGGGCACGCTCCTCTACACGAAGTACGCCGCAGGGCCGTGGTGGAGCGAGGGGCTGATCCTCGGCCTGGCCGCCGTCGGCATCGTGGCGGCCCTCTCGGGCAGGGGCGTCTCCGATACCGCGCGGCCGTTCGTGCGGTTCCTCGCCTTCTACACGATCGTGCTCGTGGCCTTGTACTCGGCCATTCCGTACAAGACGCCCTGGTGCATGCTCGCGTTTCTGCACGGGATGATCCTGCTGGCCGGGGTCGGCATGGCGGCGCTGGTGCGCTGGGTGCCCCGTGTGCCCCTCAAGGCGGCGGTGTGCGTGATCGTGGCGGCCCTCGCGGCCCAACTGGGCGGCCAGGCGTGGCGCGCCAGTTACCGGTACTACGCCGACGCCCGCAATCCCTACGTCTACGCGCACGCGTCGACCGACGTGTCCACGCTCGTCCGGCTGGTGGACCGGCTGGCCCGCGTGTCGCCGGACGGCCGGGACCTGCTGATCAAGGTCATCACGTCCGAGAACTACTGGCCGATACCGTGGTACCTGCGCCGCTTTCCCCGCGTGGGCTACTGGAACGAGGTGCCGGACGATCCGGACGCCGCCGTCGTGATCACCTCGCCCGAGGTCCAGCCGGCGCTCGACGCGCACCTCTGCGGCCGGTACGATAAGCGGACGCTCTTCGGCCTTCGGCCGACCGTCGTCATGTCGGTGTACGTCGAGGAGGGGCTGTGGAAGGCGTTCCAGGAGGCGCTGGCGGCGCCCGGCACGGCGCCCGGCGGCGCCGGGCGGGGATGACGATGGCCGAACCTCGCATCTCGATCGCCGATCCGCCGCCGCAGGCGGCCGAGCGACCGCACCGCTTCTCGCACGAGGCGATGGCGACGGTCTTCGAGGTCCTCATCTACGGGCGGGAGCCTGAGTACGCCCAGCAGGCGGCGTGGGCCGCGTTCGACGAGGTCGACCGCCTGGAGGCCGAGTTGAGCCGGTTCCGCCCGGGCAGCGACGTCCGGCGGATCAACGGGTCGGCGGCCGGGGCGCTCCTGCGGGTCAGCCTCGGCACGTACGAGTGCCTCCAGGTCGCCGCCCAGGTCTGGGCCGAGACGGGCGGGGCCTTCGACGTGACGGCGGGGTCGCTGATGGCCCTGTGGCAGCGCGCAGCCGAGGCCGGCGAGTCGCCTTCGGACGACCAACTCGCGGCCGCCCGCGCCCGCACGGGGATGGACCTGGTCGCGGTCAGCGCGGACGAGCCGGCCGTCGGCCTGAAGGTCGAGGGGGTCCAGATCGACCTCGGCGGCATCGGCAAGGGCTTCGCCGTCGACCGCATCCTCGGCGTGATGAGGGAGTGGGAGATCGGCGTCGCCCTGGCGCACGGCGGCTTGAGCACGGTCCGGGCGATCGGTTCGCCGCCGGGGAAGACGGGCTGGCGCGTGACGCTGGGCGACCTCGAGGACGGCGGCGCGGACCTCGGCGCGGTCCGCCTGTCCGATCGCTCCGTGAGCGCCTCGGGCATCGCGCACAAGCGGCACATCATGGACCCTCGCTCGGGCCGGCCCGTCGAGGGGAAACTGGGCGCGTGGGCACTGTGCGAGTCGGGCGCCGTCGCGGACGCCCTGTCGACCGCGTTCACCGTCATGTCGGTCGACGAGGTCCGGGCCTACGCCCAGCGGCATCCGGAGGCATCTGCCATGGTGGCCGTCCGGAAAGCCGGCGGCCGCGAGGTCATGCGGTTCGGAACGTGGGACGCGTGAAGCCTTCGGCGGGTGTGAAGGCAAGAGCGCTCCAGAAGAGCGCAGGGAGGCTGACATGAAGGGCAAGGGAATCCTGGTGGTCGTGGCGGGCCTGGCGGCCTTGGTCGTCTCGTCGGCGGTGCGCGCCGAGGAGGCCAAGGCCCCCGAGGAGCCCACGGACGAGATCATGGGCGAGTACGCCGGCAAGTGCCGGGTCGGCGACGCGAAGGGCGACGCCGAGGCCGAGGTCATCGCCGAGGGCGACGGCAACTACCGCGCCGTGCTGCTTCCGAAGGTCGGCGGCGAGGACGCGAAGGAAATGCGCATCGAACTCGTGGGCAAGGCCGAGGGCAAGCGGGTCGCCCTGGCCGGCAAGGTCGGCGACGCCGAGTGGAAGGGTACGATCGAAGGCGGCGAGCGCCTCGTCGCCGAGTCCAAGGACGGCGAGTTCAACCTGAAGTTCACCGTCCGCAAGTCGCCGACCCTCGGCCAGAAGCCGCCCGCGGGGGCCGTCGTCCTTCTTCCGTTCAAGGAAGGCGAGCCGCCCTCGCTCGACGCGTGGGAGAACCGCCAGTGGGTCGCCTTGCCGGACGGCAGCGTGCTGGTCAAGGGCGGCAACAACCACACGAAGCAGTCGTTCGGGAGCGTGCGGCTGCACCTGGAGTTCCGGACGCCGTTCATGCCGACGGCGCGCGGCCAGGGCCGGGGGAACAGCGGCGTCTATCTCCAGAGCCGCTACGAGGTCCAGGTGCTCGACTCGTTCGGCCTGGTGCCGCGCGACAACGAGTGCGGCGGCATCTACAGCGTGGGCGCGCCGAAGACCAACGCCTCGCTGCCGCCGGGCCAGTGGCAGACCTACGACATCACGTTCACGGCCCCGGAGGTCGCCGACGGCAAGATGACCAAGCCTGCCCTGATGACGGTGCTCTTCAACGGCGTGAAGATCCACGAGGACGTGAAGGTGGATCACACGACGACCGCGGGCGACGGCGGCCCGCCGATGGCGAAGGCACCCCTCATGCTCCAGGACCACGGGAACCCCGTCCGGTACCGCAACATCTGGATCGTCGAGACCGGGGACTGACCGGGGCGCCGGGCGCTCGGGCAGCCGTTTACTCGCGGGCAACGCGGCGCTTGATGGCGAGCAACTGGGCGAGGACGTGGTAGCCCGTCCGGGCGGGCCTCAGGCGGCTGTCGAGGTCGCACGCCCACTCGACCGGGAACTCGCGGACCCGGTAGCCGCGCCCGAGCGCCAAGAGCAGCACCTCCACGTCGAACAGGAACCCGCGGGTCTCGCACGCCTCGAAGAGTTCGCGCGCGACCGGGCCGCGGTACAGTTTGAACCCGCACTGCGTGTCCGTGAGTTCGGACGGGATGCCGACGATCAGGTGGGCGGCCCATCGGAACAGGCGCGACATGACCCGCCGGTGGAGCGGCTGGCCGATGCGAATGACGCTCTCGGGCATCTTCCGCGACCCGTGGGCGAGGTCGCACTGGCCGCTCCGCAAGAGGTCCAGCCCCCGCAGGGCGTTCTCGTAGGGAACGCAGACGCCGCTGTCGGCGAACATGGTGTAGTCGCCGCGGCTCTCGAGCATGCCCGTGCGGACGGCGGCGCCCTTGCCCTGGTTCGCGTCGAGCCGGATGACGCGGCGCTCGACGCCCGGCGGGACGGGCAGGGCGCCGGCGGCCTCGGCGGTGGCGTCGGTGCTGCCGTCGTCGACGACGAGGATCTCGCCCGCCAGGTGGGAGGACACGAGGAACCTGGCGGCAGCGGCGACATCCCGGGCGACCTTCAGGCCTTCATTGAAGGCCGGGATGACAATCGAGAGGTCCATCCTCGCTCACACCAGGAGTCAGTCGCGCCTCGCGTCGCCGCGGCTCCGCTGCTGCCACCAGATGGCGTGGTGGTACTTGGCCCACTTCGCGCTCACCCGGCCGCCCAGGAGGGCCCCGAGGGTGCCGGGTTTCGCCAACGTGGTTCGGTAGGCGTGGACGATCGTCGCCATCACGATCAGCAGGGCGGCATAGCGGTGGACCTCGTAGAGGACCGCCTGGCCGTAGGTCCCGAACACGGGCACCATGCTCAGCATCATGCTGAGGAGGGTCGTGGCGCCGAGGATGCCGACGGCCCAGAAGTAGACCTTCTCGGCCGCGTCGAACCGGCCCGCGGGGATGCCGTCGGGCCCCTCGCTCACGCAGCCGCGACGCCGGATCCAGTCGCCGTCGTGCTTCTCGAGCCGCGCGGCCACGGCCCAGGTGATCATCATGGCCACGAGCGAGACGGCGAACGCGGCCCCGGCCGACGTGTGGAGCATCAGGAGGTACCCGCTCATCCGCTGCCCGCCTAGCGCGGGGTAGAAACTGGTCACCAGCAGCGTCAGGAAGGTAAGGAGCAGGGCCCAGTGGACCAGCCGCTCCCACCGCGTCAGGCGAAGGACGTCGCGCGGCTCCTTGGCGGAAGGGGCGAGCCGCCGCGGCCGCATGGCCACGAAGTGCAGCCCGACCGCCAGGATCGTCCCGCCCAGGCCGATGATCGAGAGGAGTTGGAACAGGTTCATTCGGTTACCTTGTCACGCCGTCAGGCGGTCTTCCCGTTCGCCCACTTCAGGAGCGCCGCCAGACCGAGGAATCCGTAGAGCGCGAGGACCGCCGCGATGATGCCGGCCGTCGCAAAGCCCAGGATCTTGAAGTACGGCCGCCCCTGGAACGAGAGGGCCCAGGCCGTCAGGTACATGGGGTCCTTGCCCTGGAGCGTGTACATCGCGACGGCCGCGGGCTCGGCGACCTGGGCGGGCGACTCGGCCAGAACCTGGCCGAAGAAGAACGGGGCGTCGGCGGAATGGCAGTCGGTGCACTGGGCGCCGGCGCCCAGGGACCGCGCGGCCGGGCGGACGTCGTGCCCGATGGGCCAGGCGTACGGGGCTGCTGCGGCATGGTCGGACGCCGCCAGGGTCCCGTCGGCGGCGCGGCGGTAGAGTTTGCCGCCGGCCACGTAGACCGCCTCGCCCGCATCGGCGTCGGCCAACTTCTCCAGGACGGACGCCACGCGGTCCGGCGTCAAGGGCTGCATTACCGGCGGCTTGGTCTTGTCGGACTTGTCCGGTTCGAGGAGGGGGCCGGCCTTCCCCGCCACGAGGTCGGGCGCGATGGGCGTCACCTGGCCGTCCTTCAGGCGGCCCCAGAACGCGGGCCAGAGCATGCGGTGCGGCGCGATGCGGCCATCCGACCCGCGCATGAACACGGGCTCGGCCAGGAGGGGCAGCGTGTCCGGGCCGCGGTCCTTCCCGTGGACGCCCAGGCCGTGGGCCATCGACGTCTGGGCCCGCAGCGCCCGTGCCGCCGGCATGGGGCCCGAGTGGCACGCCGTGCAGGCGAGTTTGTCGAAGTGGACGGTCGGGATGCCGGGGTGCCGGGGGACCGGCGCGCCCAGGCGACCGCCGAGGGTCTCGGGGCCGGCGGCCGCCGACTCCGCGCCCAGATGGCACCCGCGGCACGAGAGCGACGTCACCGACACGTCTTTGGCGGCCTGGGGCTCGCCGTCATAGTTCCGCGTCATCGCGTGGTCGAGGCCGTGGCGATGGCAGTCGGCGCACGAGAGGCCGGCCGCCAGGTGAACGTCGCCATCGACGCGCCAGGCCTCGGGCGCGCCCTCGCCGACGCGCCGGGCCGTGTGGCAGAAGTAGCAGCGGTTCGACGAGACGTTGTTCAGCAGGTCGAAGAAGGCCTTCTTGGCGGGGTCGAACTGCGCGAGGTCGTACTGGACGGCCGGGATGATCGCCGTGGGCGTGTCGAGCAGGGCGTCGGGATTGAGGGGGTCGTACGAGTCGGGGAGCGACTTCACGGACCCGGTGACGACGGCCAGGCCGCTGGCGGCGGTCGCGGCATACTTGAAGTTCTGCTTCTCGCAGTTGGCGCCCCAGGCGGTCGCGTCGTAGGAGCGGTCGACGCTGTGGCACCCGAGGCAGTTGATTTCGAGTTGGCCGGAGATGATCCATCGGGCGTTGGGGTCGGTGGCCTCGTCGATCGGGAGTTCGCCCACGCCGCCGCCCGGCAACTGGCGCCCGAACTCCTGGAGGAACCGCCAGGGGGTCAGGCCCACGGCCTCGGGGCGCCAGGTCCCGGGCCAGGCCCGATACGAGAGGGGCAGTTGCGTGCCCGTCTGCGGGTCGGCCAGGATCCACGGTTCGCCCGGCCGCCCCGGCGGAACGGCGGGGTCCATGGCGTTGAAGTGCCAGCCCTTGGCGATCTTGGCGTACTCGTGGCACTTGTTGCAGGTCCGCCGCTCGGAGAAGGGCTGGGCGTCGCTCTTGACGGTCGGGTCGATCTCGGCGTTGTCCTCGTCGTAGAGGGGGATGCGGTGGACGGCGGCCGAGCGGCTGCCATCGGGCGGAAGGTAGGCGGCCCGCGCGCGGGGCGCCGGCGGCGCCCCCGCCACCAGCGCCACGGCCGCAAGGGCCGCGAGCGCGTCCCGGATGGATCGGCCGCCCCGGATCACGCCTTGAACTCCTCGGGCGCGAAGGCGATCCGCTTCTGGGTCTCGACCGCCTCGTTGACGCGCAGGACCGAGACCGCGGTCTCGTACCCGATCTCGGCGGGGCAGTTCAAGGGCGTTCCCTTGCGGATCGCGTTGAAGAAGTTCTCCAGGTGCCACATGTGGACCGGCTTCTCCTCGCCCTTGACGGAGATGGCCTGGAAGTAGCGTCCCGGGGCGGGGACGGAGTGCGTGACCGTGATCCCCTCTTCCTCCTTCTCGTCGCCCTTCTTGGCTTCCTTGGCGTCTTCCTTCTTCGGCGGCGGGGCGACGTCGCCCGCCTTGGGGAGGTCCTTCTCCCACGGGGCTTCCGGCGCGTCCTGCTCGCGGCGGAGGCCGCCCTTCGAGGGGTCTTCGCCGATGACCAGCGACCCCTCGTCGCCCATGAAGGTCTCGAGGTAGCCGCCGTGGCTCGTCGTGCTGTACGTCGCGTAGATGCCGCGCGCGACGTGCTTCTTGCCGTCCCGCTCGTACTCCCACTCGTAGAGGGCGCTGACGTTGTCGTACCACTCGATCTTGTCGTAGTAGTCGACGCCGCCGGTCGCCATAACGGCCCGGGGCAGGGCCCCGAGGAACCAGTGGAAGATGTCGATCTGGTGGCTGCCGAGGTCGGCGATGGCCCCGCCGCCGTACTTCTTGTACCACCGCCAGTTCCGGAAGTACTCCATCGTGTCGTAGCCGTACTTCTTCAGCGTCGCGTCGTCCAGGACGGCCTTCTCGGGCCAGGTCACGTCCAGGCGGCGGTAGCGGTTCCAGTGGGCCTCGACGTGGGTCAGGAGGCCGCACGCCCGGTTCTTGGCGACCAGTTCGTAGGCCTTCTGGTACCGCGGGTTCGAGCGGCGCTGGTGGCCGATCTGGAGGAGTTTCTTCGTCTCGCGGGCCGCCAGGACCATCCCCTTGGCCTTCTCCAGCGAGTTCGACATCTCCTTCTCGCAGTAGACGTGCTTGCCGGCCTTCAGGCAGGCGATCGAGTGCTCGGCGTGCACCCAGTCGGGCGTGGCCACGATCACCGCGTCCATGTCCTTCTCGGACGCGAGCATGTCCTGGTAGTCGGTGTACGGCTTGGGCTCCATCTTGTACCGCTTGAGGAGCCGCACCGTGTAGTCGCGATAGTACGGCCAGATGTCGCAGATGGCCACGAAGCGGATGCCGGGGATCTTCAGGCACTGGTCCAGGAGGACGCGCCCCTCGGTCCCGACGCCGATGATGCCGACCTTGAGGTCGTTTCCGGTCGGTTTGGGCGCCTCCTCGGCCCTGGAGAACCGCGAGAGCATGACGCCCGCGCCCGCCGCCGCCGTCCCCATCAGGAAACCACGCCTGTTGATGCCCGCGTTCGAGCCCTTGGTTGCGTCCGAACCCATAGTGTTCTCAGACCTCCTTGGTTATTGGGGTTCCGCGAAGAACCCCTGTGTACCGGATGGCCCCGATTCTGTCGAGCGTTTTCCCGGCCTGTGCCCGGCGGGTCCGGCCGCTCCGGAGCCCCTGCCCGCCGCCGTCGCCCCCGGGCACCCCGCACCGGGTATACGAGCCAGCCCGCCCTGCGCGCGGTCTACTTCGCCTTGCCTGCGGCAAGTTCCGCCGCTACCTGGTTGAAGAACGCGACGCACTTGGCGATTTGCGACATGTCCTCGTCGATGGCGGACTCGTACTCGATCGAGAGGACGCCCTTGAAGCCCTGCCGCTTGAGTTCGGCCAACTGGCCGCGCGCATCGCTGTCGCCCTCGCCCCAGGGCACGTCGGCCCCGCCCTTCACGTCCTTGAAGTGGAGGCTGATGATGCGGCCCTGGAGTTTCTTCAGGCACTCGACCGGCACCAGGCCCGAGCGGACCCAGTGGCCGGTGTCGGCGTCGGCGCCGACGTACTTCGACAGGCCCTCGACGGCCTTGAGGACCGTGTCGGGGTTCCAGTAGTGCGACTCCTTCGGGTGGTTGTGCAGGGAGACGTTGATCTTGTACTCCTGGCAGAGGGGGTCGAGTTTCTTGAGTTGGTCCTCGCCGGCCTCGGCGTTGAGCGTCTCGATGCCCATCTTCCGGGCCCACTCGAACATCTTGCGGGCGCCCGCTTCGTCGCCGGGGACGCCGCAGACGCCGAACTTGACCAGTTGGACGCCGGTCTCCTGGAGTTTCTTCTTCACGGCGGCCATGGTCTCGTCGCTCATGTTCTGGTCGAAGCCGCCCTCGGGCCCGTCCTTGCTGATCTTCTGGCCGGGGAAGGCCTCGATGTAGCGGATCCCCAGGGCCTTGCACTTGTCTACCGCCTCGAAGAACGTGAACCGGTTGAAACTCCAGGCCTGGAGGGCGAGGCGCCAGCCGAGTTTCTGGGCGGCCGCTTCGCCGGGGCTGAGGCGGGGCGCGGCAAAGATGACCGTGCGCCGGGCCGGGGCGCTCGCTTGGCCCGAGATCTTCTTGATGTGCTCCAGCAGGCCCTTGGCGTCGTTCACGAGGTTGCCGTTCTTCGACACCTGGACGACCTTTTCGAGGGCGTCCTTGGCGGCCTTCTTGCCGTTGTCGTCGAGGCGTTGGGCGATGCGCACCACCGCCTGCGATGCCTCTTCCTTGAGCGCGTCGTCGGCCAGGCACGGCGCCGCCAGTTTCAGCGCCTCCAGCGAGTTCTGGTTCGCCAAGGCGCCCAGCACCATCTTCTTCTCCTCGGGGCGCTTGGCGAGGCCCATCGCCTCCTCGTACATCTTGACCGAGTTGGCCAGGCGGATGTAGCCGCGGAGGGCCAGGACCTGGCGGTTCGCGTTGTCGGAGGTCTTGGCGATCTCCAGAAGCGGCGGCGCCGCGGTCGCATCCGGCCAGTCGGCCAGGGTCCGCAGGGCGGCGTCCTGGACGCCGGCATCGGCGTCGCCGAGGGCGCCGCGGACGGCGGCGAGCGCCTTGGCGTCGGCCACCTTGATGAGCGTCCGGACGAGGGCGGCCTTGGCGGGGCCCTTGGCGCCGTCGAGGGCCGCCAGGACCGGCGCGCCGCACTTCGCCTTGTCGTCCACGCGGTCGCAGACGGCCAGGACGGCCTTCTCGGCGGCCTGGCGCTCATCGTCCTTGTCGGTCTTCGTCAGGAGCGCGACGAGCGGCACGACGGTCTGGGCCTGGCCGAGCGCGCCAAGGGCGGTCGCCGACTCGCGCCGGATTGAGGCGTCCTCGTCGCCGAGTCCCTTCTCAAGGACCGGGACGGCCGCCTCCGACCGGCGGGCCGCCAGCGTCTGGATGAGCATGACGCGCGTGGCGGCGTCCGCGCCGTTCATCTGGGCGAGGAGGGCCGGGTCGATCTCCTTGCCGCGCAAGAGGCCCAGCGCCTCGCGTGCCGCGTTCTGCTGGGGGCCGCCCGCCACCGCTGCCTTCGTGAGCATCGGGACGGTCGAGGCGTCGCCGACGCTCCCGAGGGCGCGGTAGGCAGCCGCGCGGACGCCCTCGTCCTCGCTCTTGGCGGCCTCGAGGACGGCGGGCGCGGCCGCGGGGTCGCGGCGTTCGGCCAGTTGCTCGATCAGCATCGCCTGGCTGGCGGCCGGCAACTTCGGCACCATGGCCGCGATTGCCTTGGTCGCCTCCGTGCCGGGCATCTTCTGGACCAGCCGGAACGCGATGTTCCGCATCTCGGTGTCAGCGCCCGTCATCAGCGGCTGGAGGAGGGGGAGGGCCTTCTCGCCCTGGGCGGCGGCCAGCCCGCACAGCGCCGCGATGCGGACCGTCCGCGGCTCCTTCTCGGCGTAGAGTTCCTTGTAGATCTTCTCCGCCTCGGGCCGCTGGTTCTGCTTGAGGAACTGGTCGGCGCAGAGGAGGTAGGCGTCGGTCGCCACGGGCCGCACCTTCTCGGGGGCCTTGGGCACCAGCGCCCCGAGGGCGCCGGCCGCGTCCTTGCCGCCGATCTTGCCGAGGGCCGCGGCGGCCGCGCCGGCGATCGCCTCGTCCGGATTCGAGAGGAGCCCCTTGAGGGCCCCGACGGCCGCGGCGTCGCGCCGCTGGCCGAGCGAGTTGATGACGCCGACCTTGGCCCGGCCCTCGACCTTGCCGAGCGCGTCCCGCAGGGCCGTGCCGGCGGCCGCGTCGGGCATCCGCTCCAGCGCGTACCGGGCGTAATCCGAGAGGTCCTTGTCCGCCAGGAGCGCCGCCAGGGGCGGCACCTGGGCCGCGCCGCCGATGACGCTCAGTTCGCGGCAGGCGAACTGCTTGGCGTCGAGCGTCGCCGTCGCCGAGGTCAGAAAGCCCGCCAGGCGGGCGGAAATCGCCTTGCGCTCCTCCGCGTTGGCGGCCGTGATGGCCTCCGACACCTCGGTGAGGGGCAGGCGGCTCTCGCCGAACTTGTACGTCTCGGCCTTCTTCAGGGACTCCTCGAGCGGCGGCTTCTTCGCCTCCTCGGCCGCCGCCTGCCCCAGGCCCGTTCCGAGCCACGCGCCGAGCGCCGCCAGCACCACCAGCACCTTGAGCAGCCGAGCCATGATCTTCTCCCTATCCATACACTCGCCAGAGGGCCGCCTGTTCATGCGGCCAATCCACTGCTTGGACGGCGTCGGCCGCCCGCGCATTCGGTCCGCGGAGGGCGGGGCACCAGCATAAACCGTGCCCCTCCCCGCGGGTGTCTGCCTTTGTGTGACCGGGACCGTGGCCCGCGGGGGGCACGGTCCCGGTCGCCGACCTGCCTGCCGGCAGGCACGCTTCAGACCCCCGTCACGCCTCCCGCCCAGGGAGGCCGGGCCGCGGCCTCACGCCTGCTGCGCGGCGGCCGCGGGCATCGGCAGGGTCCTGCTCTGGAGGCCGATCTTGGCCAGGATTGCGTAGAGCACGAAGCCCACGATGAAGGCGGCCACCGGCGGGCAGGGGACCTTCCCTGCCAGGCCGGGGATGAAGTCGGCCGCTCCGACCACAAACCCCAGGACCCACGAAATCCAGCCCGCGGGGTTGAAGCCGGCCCGGGGGCCCGCCCACTTGCGGCCCGACAGGAGGTAGTCGGCCATCATCGCGCCGCACACGGGACCGAAGGAGGCGCCGATGATGCTGAAGACCCCGATCGCGTTGCCGGCCCAGCCCGTGATCGCCAGGACCATGGCGACGATCGCGCCAAGGCCGCACGAGATCAGCGGCCGCACCTTCGGCAAGGTGGTCTTGAAACTGTTGGCCGCAATGAACGCCGAGAAGCAGGCCGGCGGGAACGCCGCAATGGCCAGCAGGTACATGAGAACGGCTGCCGTCTTCTCGCCGACGATGCTGCCCATCAGGCGCGGAGGCTCGATGATGGCGCCGCTCGTCACGGTGCCGCCGCCGTAAGCCCCGGCCACGATCAGGAGCGCGAGGCCGCCGGCGAACACCGTCGACAGGGCGACACCGACCAGCCCGCCCAGGTGCACGTCCTTCGCATCGCGGTTGTTCATGCCGAAGTCGGCGCCCGCCGCGCCGGCCGTTGCGAAGAAGCCGACCACATAGGTCGCCAGCAGCGCCAGGATGCCGAACATCGTCAGCGGCGGCTGAACGCCGATGGTCGCCGGCGTGGACTCCTGCCCTGCCTTGATAAGCGCCTGGCTGTCGAAGTTGGCGACGCCGCCGATCGTGGCGACCGCCAGGATGACCAGGATGGCCAGCGGGATGAGCGGCAGGAAGGTCGCCACCCGGGCCACGTACTTGATGCCCTTGACCCCCATGAAGGCCCCCAGCGCGATCCAGGCTGCCGCGACGATGGCGTGCGGGACCGAGGGGAATCCGTAACCGAACGGCGCGCACAGCAGAATGCCCGCGAAGAAGGCGTTCACGGCAAGCCAGCCGAACTGAAGCACACCCATCAGGAAGCCCGGCATCAGGAACCCGCCCTGCGCCCCGTAGGTGGAAGTCCCGACGATGTAGAGGGGCAGGCCGGTCTTCATGCCCAGCATGCCCGGCACGAGGTAGAAGAGGAAGTGGCAGATCAGGGCCGCTGCGATCAGGCCAAGGAGGGCCACCCCGAGGCCCTGGGCCAGGGTGCCGCCCGCGAACTTGCTGTACCCATCCGCGCCGGCCCCCAACGGGATCTGCTGCCAGAACACGAACCAGAGCATGATCCCCGCATACGTCTGCGCCGTGTTCTTGTACCAGGCAGACCGGTTGGTCGCCGGGTTCGGCTTGGCAGACGCCAGGTAGCCAGGCAAGGTCCCGTTGGCCATGTCAATTCCTTTCCCGAGAAATGGACCCGTAGGTTGGCGTGGTGTGCGCCACGGTGCTGAGCGCCTCCGCCGATGTTCGAGCACTCCCCCGCTGGGGCGAACGCCCCGACTGGATACGGCTCTTCTACTCCGTGCGCGGGCGGGGTCAAGCGAAAAATGCGGCCCTGGGGCGACGGAGGGGGCAGAGGAGGGCCAAGAGCAGGCGGCGGGCCCGCCGGCCCGCCGCGAAGGTCCTCGCGCCCCCAGAGGGGCCTACATGTCGCCGTGCGGCAGGTCCTTGAGTTGCTCGAGCGTGAAGACCGGCCCGTCCTTGCACACGTACAGGCTGCCGACGTTGCACCGGCCGCACTTGCCGACGCCGCACTTCATCCGGTTCTCGAGCGTCGTGTAGACGTCGGCCGGCGCGAACCCCAACTTCGTGAGGACCGGCAGCGTGAACTTGATCATGATCGGCGGCCCGCACACCACCGCCACGGCCTTCGCGCTCGCGGGCGCCGTCTCCTCCAGGACCGCCGGCACGAAGCCGATCTTGCCCTTCCACTCGGGCGTCTCGCCGCCTGGGTCGACGGTCGTCACCAGGTCGACGTCGTCGCGCTCGGCCCACGCGGCCAACTCGTGCTTGTAGACGAGGTCGGCCACGGTGCGGGCCCCGTAAACGATGGCGACCCGGTCGAACTCGTCACGCCGGTCGAGGACGTTCCAGATGACGCTCCGCACGGGCGGCAGGGCGATGCCCCCCGCCACGAACACGATGCTGCGCCCCTTCCACGCGTCGATCGGGAAGGCGTTGCCGTAGGGCCCCCGGAACGTGATCGTCTGGCCCACCTCGCGGTCCTGGAGGGCCGCCGTCACGCGGCCGACGCGGCGGAACGTGCACTCGATGTAGTCGGTGCGCGTGGGCGGACTCGCCACGCAGAAGGTGCTCTCGCCCGCGCCCGGCAGGCCGTAAAGGCCGAACATGCCGACGCGGTACTTCGCGAAGAACCGGTCGCGCTCGGCCGGGTCGGCGAACTCGAGGCGCAGCGTGCAGACGTCGGGCGCCTCGTCGCGGGCGTCCGCGATCCGCATCAGAGCCGGGCTGTAGAGGTTGCCGCTCATTTCCTGGGTGCCTTGCACTCGCGGTCGATGGCCGCGCACGTCTCCGAGATCGCCATCCCCGCCGGGCACAGCCGCCCGCACCGGCCGCATCCCGTGCAGGCGAGCATCCCGAACCGCTCAGGGAAGTAGGCGAACTTGTGCATCACGCGCTGCCGCCACCGGGCCGCCTGGTCGGCCCGCGGGTTGTGCCCGCCCGCGTGGGCCGTGAAGAGCGCCAGGCCGCACGTGTCCCAGTTGCGGTACCGGACGGCCTCCTTGCGGTTCCCCTCGTCCTGGATGTCGAAGCAGTGGCACGTCGGGCACGCGTACGCGCACGCGCCGCACCCCAGGCAGGCCAGGCTGAGCGCCTCCCACAGGGGCGACTCGAAGTTCTCGCGGAGCCACGCGGTCACGGCCGCGGCGTCGAACCGCGCGGGCACCTCGGCGGGGGGGTCGATCCTGGCGTCGCCTTCCGCCAGGAGCGTCCCGGCCGCCGCGGCGACCGCGTCGCCCTTCTCGCCGAACGTCTCCAGGACCAGCCGCGTCCCGCCGTCCGCCGGCCGCAGGACCGCGTCGGCCCCGGCCGTGGCGTCGGGCGCGCCGCCCACACTCGTGCAGAAGCAGTGCTCGTCGGCCGTCGTGCAGCCCAGGGCGATGACCGTCGTCGCCGCCCGGCGGGCGTTGTAGAACTCGTCCGCGTAGTCCCAGTTGAAGACGGTGTCCATGGCCGCCAGCGCCGCCGCGTCGCACGGCCGCACGCACAGGAGGGCCGTCTTCGGGGCCTCGACCGGCAGTTCCTGGGCCTCGAAGTCGTTCCCCTCGATCCGGTACCGCGCGATCACCTCGCTCCGCGGCAGGAGGAAGTCCTTGGCCGAGTTGACGGCGAACGCGTCGGTGACGATCCGCTCGCCCGGCCGCCACTCGCGCAAGCGCACGACGCCGCCGTCCTCGACGGGCGCGACGACGCGGTACCCCGCCGCTTGCAGGGCCGCCGCCAGGTCTCCGAGTTTCTTCGCGTCCAGCAGTTTCATCAGCGGATGAACTCCTCGGGGTCTTCCGCCTTCCAGGACCCGATGACGGGTTCCGCCTGCGGGTCATACCCCGCCTTGGCGCCGAACTCGCGTTCGACGTCCGCGGCCAGGCCGACGTTCAGGAGCATCAGGGGGATTCCCTGCGGGCAGGCCGCCTCGCAGGCCCCGCACTCGGTGCATCGGCCGGCCAGGTGGAACGCCCGGATGACGTTCCACGCATAGTTGCCGTGGCTCCGTGCCGCGGTCGAGATCCACTGCGGCTGGTTCCTCTCGACGATACACCGCTCGCAGTAGCAGGCGGGGCAGGCCGCCCGGCAGGCGTAGCATCGCGTGCACTTGGCGAACTCGGCGGCCCAGAACGCCGCCCGCTCTTCGGGGGTCATGGCCGCGAGTTCCTCGATCCGCTTCGTCGCCGCCGCGTCGTGGCCGAGGTCGGCGTACTTCTCCTTGAGGAGGGCCGCCGTCCCCGCGAGGTCCAGGACGCCGTGGTATTCGCCGTCGTCGCCGACGGCCAGGACCACCACGTCCTCGGGGCGGACCTGCGACTCGGCCGCCAGGACCACCAGGCTCCGCATGACCGCCGGCCGCGCCACCAGGGCGACAGGCCGCAGGCGCCGGACCTCCGGCTTCCTCAGGTAGGCCGCCAGGTTCTGCTTGCACGCGGGATCCCAGGCGAGCGCGCCGGCCTCCTCGGGGTCGGTCACGGCGACGGGGATGCACTGACCGCCGCGTTCGCGGTACCCGAGGACGACCTTGGCCCGCCCCTGGCGGAGGAGGTCGGCGGCGTCGGCCCGCAGGCGGTCGATCGGGCTCATGGCCGCCTCCTCGCCGGGTTGGCGGCGCCGAACGGCCCGGCCTCGCGGACCTTGGCCGTAATGTCGTTGATGAGGTCGGCGAACTTCTGGCCCTCGGCCGCGCTCACCCAACTGAAGTGCAGCCGCCGCGGATCGATGCCCGTCCGGTCCAGGAGGTCGCGGAACAGGGTCCAGCGGCGGCGGGCGTGGTAGTTGCCGCTCGTGTAGTGGCAGTCGCCCGGATGGCAGCCGCTCACGAGGACGGCGTCGGCCCCGCCCTCGAACGCCTTGAGGACAAAGAGCGGGTCGATCCGCCCGGTGCAGGGGAGTTTGACCACGCGCACGTTGGGGGCGTACTGGAGGCGGCTCGTGCCCGCCAGGTCGGCCCCGGCGTAGGTGCACCAGTTGCAGACGAAGGCGACGATGCGCGGCTCGAAGCCGCCTGCGTTCCTCATCTGTCCGGTCGCGTGGGTCTGCGTCATGTCGCTCGCTCTGGGCGGAAGGCTACTCCAGGGTCTGGATCTCGGCGAAGATCTGCTCGTCCGTGAACCCGTCGAGGTCGATGCTGCCCGAGCGGCAGACGGCCGCGCACGTCCCGCATCCCTGGCACAGGCCCTCGTTCACGTCGGCCACGATGCGAAGGACGCGGCCCTTGCGGTCCTTGATCTCGAGGTCCGTGATGGCCCCGTACGGGCACGCCCCGATGCACGCGCGGCAGTGGACGCAGGTCGTCTGGTTGACGCGGGCGACGATCGGCTCGCGCTCCAGTTCGGGGTTGGCGAAGAGGCCCAGCACCTTCGCCGCCGCCGCCGATGCCTGGGCCACCGAGTCCGGGATGTCCTTGGGCGCCTGGCACGCCCCCGCCAGGAAGACCCCCGCCGTCGCCGTCTCCACCGGCCGCAACTTCGGGTGGGCCTCGCTGTAAAACCCGTTCGTGTCGTAGGCCACGCGGAGCATCTGGGCGAGTTTCTCGGCCCCCGTCTGCGGCACGATCGCGTCAGCCAGCACCACCAGGTCGGCCTCGATCGTCACGGCCTGGCCCGCCAGCGTGTCAGCCCCGCGGACGATCAACTTGCCGTCGGGCCGCCGGTAGATGCGGCTGACGCGGCCGCGAACGTACTCGGCCCCGTCGGCCTCGATCGCGCGGCGGACGAACTCGTCGTAGCCCTTCCCCCCGGCCCGCACGTCCATGTAGAAGACCACCGCCCGCCCGTCGTGGACCTTGTGGCGGTAGAGGATCGCGTGCTTGGCCGTGTACATGCAGCAGATCTTCGAGCAGTAGGGCACGCCGGCCTTGTCGTCGCGGCTGCCGCAGCACTGGACGAAGACGACGGTCTGCGGCACCTGGCCGTCGCTGGGCCGGCGGATCTCGCCGCTCGTCGGGCCGCTGGCCGAGGCCATGCGCTCGAACTGGAACCCGTCAATGACGTCCGCCAGCCGCCCGCCGCCGTATTCGCCGTAGGCCGCGTGGTCCCACAACTGAAAGCCCGTCGCCACGACGATCGCGCCGACCTTGACCTTAACCTCGCGGTCGACGTCCTCGTAGTTGATCGCCCCGGTTGGGCAGACCTTGGCGCACACGCCGCACTTGCCCTTGGTGAGTTTCAGGCAGTGCGCGGCGTCGATCACGGGCTTGTTCGGCACCGCCTGGGGGAATGGCCGGTAGATGGCCGTCCGCGTGCCGAGGGCGGCGTCGAACTCGCTCGGGATCTTCTTCACGGGGCACTTGGCCCAGCAATCGCCGCAGCCGGTGCACTTGGCCGGGTCGACGTAGCGGGCCTTCTGGCGGATCGTGACCTCGAAGTTGCCGACGAACCCGCTGACGGCGGCGACCTCGCTGTAGGTCATCAGCGTGATGTTGGGGTGGGCGGCGGCCTCGACCATGCGCGGCGTCAGGATGCACTGGCTGCAGTCGAGCGTGGGAAACGTCTCGCTCAGCCGCGCCATGTGCCCGCCCAGGCTGGGGGTCTTCTCGACCAGGATGACCTTCTTGCCGCCGGTGGCGATGTCGAGGGCCGCCTGGATGCCCGCGATGCCCCCGCCGATCACGAGCGCCGTCGGCTCGATGGGTACGCGGATCGGGTAGAGGCTCCGGTTCCGCTTCACCTTCTCGACCATGACGCGCACCAGGTCGATCGCCTTGGCGGTGGCGGCCTGGCGGTCCTGGTGGACCCACGAGCAGTGCTCCCGCAGGTTGGCCATCTCCAAGAGGTACGGGTTCAGGCCGGCCTCGGCGGCCGCCCGGCGGAACGTGGGCTCGTGCATCCGCGGGCTGCATGCGGCCACGACGACGCCCGTCAGCCGCTTCTCGGCGATGGCCTTCCGGATCATCTGCTGGCCCGGGTCGGAGCACATGTACTTGTAGTCGAGGCTCTCGACGACGCCGGGCAGGCGGGCGGCGGCCTGGGCCACGGCCGCGCAGTCGACCGTCCGGCCGATGTTCTCGCCGCAATGACAGATAAAGACGCCCACCCGCGCCATGGTCAGGCGCTCCTTTCGGCCACGCGCATCGCGTCGATGAAATGCCGGTCGAGGCCCAGCGCCTTCGGTTCCAGCCCCGCCGCCAGGCCCACGAGTTCGCTCAGGTACACGACCGGCATATCGTGCGGCCCGAGCCCCGCGGCGTTGATCGAGAGTTGCCGCATGTCCAGGTTCGAGTGGCACATGGGGCAGCCTGTCACGATGGCCTGGGCGCCGGCGGCCTTGGCGTCCTGGAGGATGCGGTTCGAGAGGTCGACGACGGCACCTGTCATCGACATGCTGAAGCCGCCGCCGCAGCATTCCGTGGCGAAGTTCCACGCCACGGGCTCGCACCCGGCCGCCCGGATGGCGGCGTCCATGCCGGAGGGGTTCTCGGCGTCCTCGCCCTCGACGATGCCCTCGCCACGCGAGAGCAGGCACCCGTAGTACGCCGCCACCTTCGTCCCGCCCAGGGGCGATGTCAGTTTGCCCTGGAGGCCCTCCGCGAGCAGCCGGTTGATGTACTCGACGATGTTCAGGATGGCGACCGTGCCGCCGTACGGCTTCTCGACGATGCCGGCCATCTTCGCCGCCAGGTCGGGGCTCCGCTTCAGGCGGACGTTCGTCCCTTTGAGGCGCGAGAAGCACGCCGCGCAGGGGGCCAGGACCTCGCTCATTCCCTGGGCCTCGGCCAGGGCCAGGACGCGGTAGGGCAGGGCGACGGCCAGGTCGTGGTTCAGGTTGTGGGCGGCCGAGGCGCCGCAGCAGTTCCAGTCCTTGATCTCCACGAGGTCGACGCCCGCCGCCTCGGAAATCGCCCGGATCGAGAGGGCCAGTTCGCACCCGCTCCCGTGCAGCGAGCAACCGGGATAGTACCCGATGCGGTTCATCGCCGGCCCCCTTTGCGGCAGGCCTTGAAGATGCGGCCGATCTCCTTGCGGCCGCGGATGACCTGCGGCAGCAGGGGAAGTTTCCGCCGCACCAGCATCCGCGGGGCCATGGTGACGTCGCTCAGGAGGTCCAGGCTCGTCATCTTGTAGAGGCTCGTCAGGGGCACCTCGCTCATGCGGCCGGCCATCTGGACGTTCTTGAGGAACGCCTTGTGGAACGCCAGGACCCGCTTCTGGCGCGGCGAGGCGAGGCCCTCGTCGTTCGACATCTCGCGCAGGACGTCGATCACCGCCGCCGGGTCCAGTTCCTTGGGGCACCGCTGCGTGCACGTCAGGCACCCGGCGCAACTCCAGATGGCCGTGCTGCGGAGGACCCGCTCCCGCGCCGCGGCGTCGCCGATCTGCACCAGCCGCATGATCTGGTGGGGCGCCAGGTCCATGTACGGGGCCATCGGGCACCCGGCCGTGCATTTGCCGCACTGGTAGCACTCGGCCACGTTGACGCCCGTGGCCGCGCGGACCGCCTCGGCCAGCGTCCTGTCGCCTGTCCTGGTCACCCGCTACCTCCGGTCGCGACCGCCTGCTTCGAGTCTCTCGCCCGGCGGGGGTGCGGCACTCGCCCGTTCTGCCGGGACGCGGACGTTTCCCTCTGGAAACCGATGATCCCTGGTTGGGTTCTGCGAAAAAGCCTGCACGGTCCGTTCCAGGTCGGCCGCGAGTCGGGCCGACCCGGACGCCCGTGGAAGGCACTTGCGGCTCGCCGCATTATCCTACGCG
>CAYGZE010000010.1:0-30178 GCA_964354185.1 uncultured Anaerolineales bacterium
CTGCAACCCGCCCGAGGTCTGGCAGATGGTGGACGAGATGCTCGTCGCCCAGGCCAAGTGGCTGCCGCAGTACCGCAAGGCCGTCCCGGCGGCCCGGAAGCGCCTGGCCGACGCCAAGCGGCGCGGCGAGTACCTCGGCACGAAGAAGGGCCGCGGGGCCGCGCGGCTCCATACGAAGACCGTGGCCGAGATGCGCCGCGAGGCGGCCAAGCACCGCCGCCAGGCCGCCGCCGCTGACAAGGCCGCCGACCAGCGGGCCCGCGACGCCCGGCGCGGCCGCCGCGCAAGGACGCGGTAGCACCGAGGTCAGCGCCGTGCCCGGGGCTGCGCCGTGCGCCCTGCCGCCGCAAGCGGTTTGACAGGCCCTCGACTGTGCCGCATAATGCACAGGCGTGCGGCACGTCTGCCGCGACCGGCGGTGCAGGGGCGAATCCATGGTGCGCGCCACGCTTCTCGTCGCGACCGTCTCGTGTCTCCTCGGGGTCGGCCCGGCGTGGTCCCCCGCCGAGGAGCCGCGGAAGCCGGACCGGTCCAAGGTCCCGGCCGACATCTACCTGCCCGTCCTCGCCGATCCGACGGAACCGGCGACGCGCACGCTTTCCGCCCAGGAGGCGGCCCAGGTCCTGGAGCACGACTGGCTCTTCCAGGCTGCCGATGACCGTCTCGACGCCCGGGCCGCCAAGGAGATCGGCTGGGCCCGCGACCTGGCGGCACGTCTCAGCCGCGTAGACGGCGCTCCCGACTTCTCGGCCGAACTCGAGGAACTCACCGACCTCCAGAGCCGCATCGCCGGCCACGCAGCCAAGGCCGCTCGGGACCCTGCGGCCCAGGCCGAGGATGCCGAACCGCGCTGGATCTGGTTTCCCGAGGGCAAGCCCGTCGAAGACGCTCCGGCCGAGACGCGGTTCTTCCGCCGCACCTTCGAGGTGCCACCGGAGGCACAGGTCGGCCCCGCGGTGCTTCGCATCGCGGTCGACAACGCCTGCGAGGTTTTCCTCAACGGCGAACGCATCGGGGCGCACGAAGCCTGGGAGCAGGCCGCGGCGTTCGCCCTCCGAAAGGGACTCCTGCGCCCGGGCAAGAACGTCCTGGCCGTCCGGGCGGAGAACCGCCCGGCGACCACCCTGAACCCGGCCGGGCTCATCGCCCGCCTCACCGTGGCGCTGGCCGAGCGCGCGCCGCTGGTCGTTGCCAGCAACGCGGCGTGGCTGGCGGTCAACGCGGCGCCCGCCGGGTGGGAGCAAAGCGCCTTCGACGACTCGGCCTGGAAGGCGGCCGCCGTCGTCGCCCCGTTCGGCGGGGGGCCCTGGAAGAGGATCGGCGGGCTCGGCGGCCCCGACGCGCCCGCCGACCCGCAGACGCTGGCGCTCTACACGGCCGTCCGCAGCGTCAAGCGGCGGATCGCCCTCGGGAACCCCGCCCTGGACTTCGACGAGGTTCTGTTCATCGATCAGCCTTATCCGGCCGGGCCCGAGTGGCGGCACGAGGCGATCCATCGCATGAGCATCAAGGCGGTGCCCGGAGGCCGGCTGCTGGTGCTGAAGGGGCTGCACCCCGGCGGGGAGGTCCGCAAACTTGCCCCCGCCAGGCCGGGCAGTCTCTGGCGGCCCGACCTCTCGTTCGACGCCCGCCGGGTCCTCTTCTGCTACAAGGCCCACGACGAGAAGGCGTTCCACCTGTACGAGATGGGCCTCGACGGCGGCGGCCTCCGCCGCCTCACGGACGGGCCCTACGACGACATCGACCCGATCTACGCGCCCGACGGGCACATCCTGTTCACGACCACCCGCGCCAACAGTTACGTGCGGTGCGGGCCGTTCATCTACTCGGCCCTCCTGGCCCGATGCGACGCCGACGGAGGAAACATCTACATCCTCAGTTGCGGCAACGAGACGGAGTGGACGCCGGCCCTCCTCGACGACGGGCGCGTCATCTACTCCCGCTGGGAGTACACCGACAAGCCGCTCTGGCGCATCCAGAGCCTGTGGACGGCCAACCCGGACGGCACGAACACCGCCGCCTTCTGGGGCAACCAGACCGTCTGGCCCGACCACCTGTCCGAGCCGCGCCCGATCCCCGGCGGCCGCCGCGTCATGTTCTCCGGCGTCGGCCACCACGACTGGTTCTCAGGCTCCATCGGCATCGTCGACCCCGGCAAGGGCTTCAACTTCCCGCTCGGGCTGACGAAGGTCACCTGCGACCTGCCGTGGCCGGAATGCGGCACGCCCCCCGAGGACCCGCACGAGTCCCCCGACTACCACGCCTCCGGGGGCTTCACCGGGTACAAGACGCCGTATCCCCTGTCCGGGGAGGACTTCCTGGTGTCGGCCCGCGGCGCGGACGACAAGTTCCGCCTCTACCTGATGGACGTGTACGGCAACCGGGAACTCCTGTACGAGGGGGCCCACAACATCTGGCACGCGCTGCCCGTCCGGCCGCGCCGCCCGCCGCCCCGCCGGCCGGACCGCGTGGCCTGGCCCGGCACCGACAAGGACCGCCGGACGCCCCAGGTGGGGACCTTCTACAGCGCCGACGTCTGCCAGGGCGTCGGCGACCTGCCGCGCGAGAAGGTCCGGTACCTGCGGGTCCTCCAGACGGACCACAAGACGTACTCGACGTGGCGCAAGACGTACCGGCACTCCGGGCCGCCCGTCTCCATCATCCAGGAGGAAGGCGTCAAGCGGATCCTCTCGGTCGTCCCGGTGGAGCCCGACGGGTCGGTGTACTTCGAGGCGCCCCCCGGCCGGGCCCTGCACTTCCAACTCCTGGACGAGCACTACCGGTGCCTCCAGACGATGCGGAGTTTCACGGGCCTCATGCCGGGCGAGCAGCGGGGGTGCATCGGGTGCCACGAATCGCACAGCACGGCCCCGCCCGTCAGAACCGGCCTGGCAATGTGCCGGCCGGCGCGGCCGCCGACCCCGCCCCCCTGGGGCGACGAGAGCATCGGCTACGAGCGGTTCGTCCAGCCCGTCCTCGACCGCTACTGCGGCAAGTGTCACCAAGGGGACGGCGAGGGCCGCAAGACGATCGACCTCGCGCTGCGGCCGGGCAGCGGACCGTTCAAGGAACCGTACCTGACGCTGGTGGGCGCGGCCGGCTGGGGCAACCCCGTCCAGGGGACCGAGCGGAAGGGCTACGGATTCGCCGGGGCCATTCCCGTCGAGACCATGGACCCGTCGACGCGCGACCCGAAGGCCTACGGCACACTGCGGCCCATGCAGTTCCTCTCTTACACGAGCCCGCTCATCGAGCGGGCGATGAGCGGCAAGCATCACGACGTCAAGGTCGATCCGCTGAGCCTCCAGCGACTGATCGCTTGGGTCGACGCCTGCTGTCCGTACCAGGGCGATCCGGAGGTCCGGGCCGAGGACGACCCGGACTTTGCGTGCATCGACGAACTGCCGATCCGGCCGCGGGTCAAGACGGCCCCGGTGGTCCAGCGCCCCTGAGTCCGCCGGACCGCCGCCGTGTCGAACCGGCTACCGCGCCGCCTTCACGGCCTCGGCAAACGCCTCCAGGTCCTTGTAGTTCCCCTGCCACGTCGTGTACATGATCCCGCCGACGCCGGGGACCTTGGCGGCCGCCCCCAGCCACGCGGCCACGTTCTCCCGGACCTTGGCCGCATCGTCGTAGTAGCCCGCGATGATCTGCTTGTGGCCGCGCGCGCCGAAGAACGGCAGCGACTGGTCGCGCTTGTCGAAGTACCAGGCGCCGATGCGGACGTCCTTGTCGAGGCCCTCCCAGGACCCCTTGAGGGTGCTGCCGACGAGGTAGTAGTTGTCGACGGCGTTGTGGTTGGGGTCGAACATGTCGCTCCAGACGAAGATCTCGGCCTCGGGGGCGACCTTGCGGATGATGGCCGTGCAGCGCCGCACGTTCTCGGCCAGGACCTGGCCGGCCGTCTCGCCCTCCTTCTTGCACAGGCCGCACTGGCCAGCGACGCGGAGTTCGTCGTGACTCATGAAGTACTTCTTCGGGGCGAGGTACTTCCGAACCTGGCGGACCTCCTCCTCCATGTACCGGAAGATGTCCGGGTGGCGCAGGCACCCGCACACCTGGTCGCCGTAGATGACGACGGTGTGGTAGAAGGAGACCTTCAGGCGGTCGCCGTCGCGGATGGCGGAGCCCTCCGGGATGCGGATGGGCGGCGCGGGATGCCACGCCTCGTAACTGCCCGCGTAGGGGACGCGGCCCATCTTCGGATACTCCCACCGTTCGTAGTCCTTGCCCTCGGCATACTCGGTCTTGGCGTCCTCGCTGGTCACGCGGACGGGGCACCCGTCGCGCCGCAGGAGGTTCACGCCGGCCGTTTCGCGCAGGCCCAGGTCGTCGATCCAGACGGTGCCCGTGCGGCCGCCCCAGAGTCCGACGTAGAGGTTGACCTCGGCGTTCTCGAGGGTGTTGAAGATGACGTGGTGCTCGGTCCAGTCCTGAGTCGGCTTGACGCCGAGGTACGTGTAGCAGAGGGTCCGCTTGTCGGCGCCGATGGGGTTGACGCGGAACTCGCCGGCCCCGGCCAGGTCCTGCGTCTTGACCCACAGGGAGACGTGGTACTCGTGCCAGGGCTTGAGGGCGAGTTTGCGGACGACGCGGGCGTTTCCGTGGGACTCCTTGTCGCGGAACCCCGTCATGCGGGCCGACGCGGCGCCCGCGTGCTTGACCTCGGTGTCGCGCGTGACGCACGCGTCGTGCCAGTCCCAGCCGTCGAGGCGGCTGCCCTTCATGGCCTCGAACCCGCCGCCCGGCAGGAACTCCTGCGTGTCGGCCACGGTCGCGCGTCCGTCCTGGACGACGAAGACGCAGTCCTTGACGGCGATGCCCTCGGCCAGGTTCGGATCGTTCTGGAGGATCGCGTTCGAATAGCCCACGTCCATGACGCCGGTAATCAGGTCGATGCCGATGTCGGCGGCGGCCTTGCGGGTCCGCTCGAGGTTGACGTAGTAGTTGTCCGGGCGGCCCTCGATGCGGCCGAACTTGTAGTCCGAGACGAGCAGGCCGTTGTAGCCGGCCTTCTTGGCCCGCGCGGCCAGCGCCAGGAGGTTATCGACGGCCTTGTCGACCTGGAAGTTGCACGGGGCGTAGACCCACTGCCAGCGGAGGGGCGGCCGGGCGGCCTCCTCGGCCCGGGCGAACCCGGCCAGCGCAAGCACGGCAACCACCCCCCACGCCGCCGGCCATCCGCGCATCGTCTTCATGCTCGTTCCTCCTCGGGACTCGCCCGTCCTGCCATCACAACGCAATGTTGCGCGGCGGGTGCGGAGACCCGCCGCGCGAAGCACGGGGCAGGCATGTGCGTCCATCTTCGTCGGGCACTGGCGGACAAGCCGCCAGTGGCACCCGGCGCGGCCTCACAGGTGGACCTCGACCGGCCGGCCCGACCGGACCGACTCGACCTCGGCCTCCACCAGCGCGACTGCTGCGGCCGCGTCCTGGGGCGTCACGCGGGACGG
Organism: uncultured Anaerolineales bacterium; assembly: GCA_964354185.1. GTDB lineage: Bacteria > Planctomycetota > Phycisphaerae > FEN-1346 > FEN-1346 > CAYGZE01. Next base: position 5,454 of record CAYGZE010000010.1, read on the forward strand.
CTTGCGCCCGGACGCGACGCACTCGACGAAGTAGGCGAGTTCGTCGCGATACCCGTCGTCGGCCGGGACGGGCGGCTGCTCCTGGCCCTCGGCCGTGTAGACGGTCAGCGTCGGCTTCTTCAGGATGTCGAAGTCGAGCGCCGCCGACTCGAAGCCGATCCGGGCCGCCATCTGGAACGGGAAGGTGGGCGGCAGGTCCCACCCGCCCTCGGCCACAACCGCCGGACCGTCGTCGTAGTAGTACTGGGTCACGAGGTGCGCCACGCCGCCGCCGGCCTCCACCGTCCCGACCGAGGAGACCCAGCGCGGCTTGCCGAAGTACCACAGGACGGTGTCCGCGTCGTGGATGTGGAGGTCGAGGGCGGCCGAGCCGCTCCGCGCCGCGTCCGGCATCCAGTTCTGCCACGACCAGGCGGGCGTCGCGCCGAGGCGCGTCAGGACGGCCGTCCGGACCGGGCCGTAGACGCCCGAGTCGATCATCTCCTTCATGGCGAGATACTCGGGCCAGAAGCGGAGGACGTGGCCGACCATAAGCATCCGCCGGCCCGCCTCGGCCGCCGCAATCATCTCCCGCGCCCGGGCCGACGTCCGGGCCATCGGCTTCTCGCAGAAGACGTGCTTGCCCGCCTCAAGGGCCTGGATCGCCATGTCGGCGTGCAGATGTGTCGGCACCGTCAGGTCGACCATGTCCACGCCGGAGGCCAGGAACTCGGCGTAGTCGCTGAAGCGGCGGACGTTCGAGAGGTCCGCCTGGCCGCCCGACATGGCGTCGATGTTGCCGACCGCGCCCGACCAGTCGCCGGCGAGCTTCTTCGGCTCCGGGTCGCACACCGCCACGACCTCGGCCCCTTCGATCCGGCGGTACGCCTTGAAGTGCACCGCGCCCATGCCGCCCAGGCCGGCAAGCCCCACTCGGATGGTCATGATCGTCGCCCTTTCCCGTTCCCTCCGCCCGGCAGGATGCGGCGCAGGCGGTCCGCCGTCGCGGCGAGGAAGGCCCTCTCGTCGGCGTCCCCCGGCCCGGGGAACACCTCGGCCGTCACGGGTCCCTTGTACCCGATCCGGGCCAGCATGGCCAGGCTTTCCGCCAGGGGCACGTCGCCGTCGAGCAACTGGCAGAAGCCCTCGACCGTGCCCACCGCGCGGCGGTAGTCCTTCACGTGCACCCGCTGGATGAGGCGGCCCAGGACGGCGATCCAGTGCTGCGGGTAGCCGTAGGCCCAGACGTTCCCGACGTCGAAGTAGACGCGGACGCGGGGGCTCCCGACCTCGCGGATGAACCGCCGGAACTCCAGCGGGCTCAGGAGGAACTTGTTCCAGACGTTCTCGACGCACGCCGTCACGCCGACCTTCGCGCCGGCCTCGCCCAACTTGCGGCAGAACGCCAGGGCCCGCCGGTAGCACGCGTCGTAGGGCACGACCTCCGCCTTCGGGTCGAAGAAAACGTCGACGTGCCCGGGCAGGACCAGGAGGTGCCGCGCGCCCAGCGCCGCCGCGACGCGCAGGCACCGGCGCGTCGTCTCGAGCGCCTGGCGGCGGACCGCCGGGTCGGCGGAGGCGGGGTTGGCGGCCCAGAGCAGGCCGCTGGCGACCGAGCCGATGCGCAGGCCCAGCCGCTTCGCCTCGCGCGCCAGGCGGCGGCACTCGTCGGCCGGCGCGTCGGGCGTGAGTTCCCCCTCGGCGGAGACGGCAAGTTCGAGGCCCTCGAACCCCGCCTCGCGCGCCAGCCGCATCGTCTCCACGACGCTGCGGCGGCCCGACCCGCCGTCGCGGAACGCCCAGTAACTGATCTGCGCGTACATGGCCCCTCCCGTCTCAGGACGCGGCCGTCTGGGGGTGCTCCGGTCTCACTTGCCCCGGAAGCCGATCTCCTTCAGCCAGTCGGCGCACAGGGCGGTCCACGTCCCGACCGCCGGGTCGTTCTGCGCCAGGCCCATCCCGTGGTCGCCGTGGGGGAAGACGTGGAGGGCGAACCGCACGCCGTTGCGGTGGAGCGCCTCGGCAAAGAGGAGGCTGTTCTCGACCGGCACGGCCCCGTCGTCGCTCGTGTGCCAGAGGAAGGTGGGCGGGGTCTCGCGCGTCACGGAGTTCTCGAGGCTCAGCATGTGCCGCAACTTCTCGTCCGGGTTCTTCCCGATCAGGTTGACCATCGACCCATCGTGCCGTTTGTCGCCGAACGTGAGGACGGCGTAGCAGAGGACGGCCGCGTCGGGCCGGCTCGACTGGCGGTCGATGAGGTCGGCGGCGTCGGGCTTGCCCGCATCGAACAGCGTGGCCGCGCTCCCGGCCAGGTGGCCGCCCGCACTGAACCCCAGGATGCCGACGCGCTTCGGGTCGATCCGCCACTCCTTCGCGCGGGCCCGGACGGTCCGGATCGCGCGCTGCGCGTCGCCGAGCGGGATGGGATGCCTGTACGGCGCGACGCGGTAGTCGAGGACGACGGACGCTACGCCGATGCCGTTCAGCCACTGGGCGATAGGGCCCGCCTCGTGGGGCGCGCGGCCGCTGTAGCCGCCGCCCGGACAGACGACCACGCAGGCGAACGGGCCGTCGCCCTTGAGGAGGTACGGCGTGATCCGCGGCTTGTCCTCGGGCCCCTCGCCCTTGGCGCCCGGGGCGCCCTCGGGCCACAGGAGGACCGGTGCGAGCACTTCCGACGGCGTCATGTCCTTCGCTCCCTCCTTGCTTTCGCCCGCGGGGGCCGCGGCCATCGCGACCGCTCCCAGGGCCAGCGCCAGCCCCGCGCCCGCGGCCCACCACATCCCGTGCCGCTTCCGAGCCATGTGTGCCTCCTTCGCGCGGCGTGCCTCACGGCGACCGCACCGTCGCCTCGTTCGGACCCTCGCCTTTCAGGTGGAAGGCCGCCTCGGCCTTGCGTCCGTCGTGTTCGGCCGTCACGCGGTACGTGCCGCGGAACCCGCGCAGGCGCATCGCGCCCGCGGCGTCGGTCCGGCCCTCGGCCCGCGTGTGCCACTCCTCGTGGATGAGTCTGCGGAGGGCCTCGTAGACCGGCTTGGGGCTCAGGTCGGCCCGGACCATGCCGCCGCCCTTCAGCCACGAGCCGGTGTCGCAGAGGTCCCACCACGTGATGCCCGCCACGGCCGGATGGGCGAAGCACACGCGGTAGAACTTCGCGGCGTAGTCGGCCTGGGCCGCCTCGTCCCACGTGCCGTGCAGGTGCGACCCGGTGATCGGCTCGCCGCCCGAGCACGGTGTGAACTCCGTAATATGCAGGTCCTTGCCGAGCGCGGCGTAGCGGTCGAGGATGCGCCGGACGCGGTCGAGCGGGAACCGCTCGGTGCGCGGCTCGTGGGCCTGGATGCCGATGCCGTCGAACGGCACGCCGTCGGCCTCGGCCTTGCGGAGCATCTCGAAGAAGGCGGGCTGCCCGTCGGCCATGACGTAGTAGTCGTTGACGATGAGGTACGCCTTCGGGTCGGCCTCGCGGGCCCAGCGGTACGGCTGGTCGATCGGCAGGCCCGGCAGGTGCGACGGCTCGTTGACGACCTCCCAGAAGGTGATCTTGCCCCCGTACCGGCGGAGGATGTCGACGACCCGCTGCTTCTGGACCTCGGGCGGCGGCTGGCCTTGCGACCACGACGGGATGCCGTACTCGCAGCCCCACAGGAGGGGGTGGCCCTTCATCCGGATGCCGCGCTCGAGGCACCACGCGACGACCTTGTCCGTGTACGCGTAGTCGGGCTTGCCGCGCTCGGGCTCGTAGGCCCGCCAGTAGAAGCCGACCGTCGCGTAGTTGAACAGGGCCTCGAACCGCTTCTGGTAAGCGGCGTTCTGCTCGGCCTTCCCGAAGCGGTCGAACATGTAGATGTTGCAGCCGAAGAGGAAATCGTGGCGCACGAGTTCGGCGGCCACGGCCGCGCCGGCGACGGGCCTGCCGTCCGGTCCGACGACGCGGACCACGGCGTCGGCCTTGCGGTTCTTCTCGATGGCGGCGGCCGTCGCGCCGACGACCTCGTCCTCCCGCTTTGCGGCCGCCATGTCCACCTCCTTCCGGTCGCCGGGAAGCGGCGCGGACAGGTCGCCCGTGGCCCGGACCTCCAGGGCGATCAGGTAGAGGTTCCGGTCCTCCTGGCCGAGGACCGCGTCGTTGTCGAAGGACACGGTCACCAGGCGCGTGCCGCGCTCCGCCTCGACCTTGAACGGGTAATCGGAGGCCTCGGCCCGGTCGACCGGGACGCTGGCCACGACCGTGCCGTCCAGACGCAGGGACATCTGGGGCCAGACGCCGCCGGCGGGGCTTCCGAAGGCCCGCACGACGACCTCGTAGGCGCCGGCCTCCTGGAACTTCACGTAGTCGCCAACCTCGCCGTTGGACCAGAGGTTCCAGGCCTCCCTCTGGGCGCCGCCCTGGGTCCTGACCGCCGCCTCCTGGGCCCGGATGGTGAGGGCCGGCGCGGGCGCGGCGCCCCCGGCCAGCAGCGCAGCCGCCAGAGCCGCGATCGGGGCGAAGCGCCTCATGCCGCCTCCTCCACGACCTCCCGTGCGGTCCGCGTCCACGCGGTGAACCGCTCCGGGTGGTTCTCGCACGTGTGCGTGTCCTTCAGGATCATCTCGAGGACGCAGCCGTGATCGCGCGCGACCCGGACCGTGTGGCCGAGGTAGGCCCGCAGCGCCTCCGGGCCGAAGTGCCCCACCAGGTGCGACGGCTGGGGCTTCCACGAGAAGATGCACCGGCCGCCCAACTGCGGCGCGCAGCGGTCGACGTCGGCCGACGGGGCGATCGACACCCGCCGCAGGTTCGGGATCGCGAGCACCCGGTCCAGTTTCCGCGTCAGGTCCTCGCAGCACCCGTAGCCGTTCAGGGCGAACGGCGCAAGGAGCGGCTTCTCGTACCGCAGGGAGAACGCCTCGTGCATCTCGGGCGAGACCTGGGCCAGTTCCTGGGCCTCGGCCGACGCCCACAGGTCGCACGGCCGCACGCGCCCGGGGTCGAAGCCCGCCTGCGGCAGTTCGTCGGTGTAGCCCACGCCGCCCGAGGAGTGGTACGTCCCGTCGTTGTTCAAGCTCCAGAGGTTCAGGTCAGTGTACTGGCGGATGAGCCGCCGGTGCCCCTCCTCGAGGAAGGCCATCGCGTCGTGGACCAGGCCGGGGTTGTCGGCCATGTCCATCATGGCCTCGCACAGGCCGCGGCGCATGACGTACATCTGCATCAGGTGGAATGAGATGTGGGCGATGCCCTTGAGCGTGACGTCGAGGATGTCGCCGAAGAGGTCCTGCGCCTCCGCGAGGGCCGCCCCCGTGGCCGCCTCGTCGACCGAGACGTCCGGGAAGCGCATCTTCCGGAGGTCGCCGGGCTCCTTGAGGACCGGGTCGAAGGCCCAGGCGCCCAGGTCGTCGGGCGCGGGGCGGCGCCGCGGCTCCAGGCCCCACTCCGTGTGGCGGATGGCCCTCGAGACCACCCACGTCTTCTCGATGACCGTGTCGTCCGCCAGGTGCGCGTGGTAGTAGAGGCGGGCCCGCAGTTGCCACTCGATGCCGCGGGCCTGCTCGCCCTGGCAGACGAGGGCCGAGGCGGGCAGCAGTTCCCGCCACGCGCCCTCCGGGAAGACGAGGATCATCGGCCGCCCCGGCCGCAAGACGTTGTGTCGCTTCCACTCGTGCCGCCGCGCGGCCATGACAGGAAGGGCGGCGACCTCGGCGACCTGCCTGGCGAGGTCCCTCAGGACCGTGCGGTCCGCACCGGCGATCATCCCGCTCCCTCCCGTCCGGCGGCGCGTCAGGCCTTGGGCATCGGCACGAAAGACCCGCCGCGGCCCGATACTGTACCGACCGTCCGCCGGCCCTGCAACGCTTCTCGCGGACGCTTCCCGCGAGCCGCCGCCGGGAGGCCGGCCGACGGGTCCGCCGGCGCGGGAGGTCGCGCCTCGCCGGCCGGCGCGGGGCGCCCGACGGAATCCTTGACGCGGCGGCCGCGCCGTGTGATGATGCCGCCTGCACACGCATTGTCGGCGGATGGAGCGGCCGTCAACCGGCCCACACCGTCAGACCGCCGGGCGGAGGTCCGAAATGCGAAACGCGTGGCTCACCCGCGGGGCCGCATGGGCCGCCTTGGCCGTCCTGTCCATCGCCGCGGCGGCCGCGACGGGCTGCGCCTCCGCCCCCGCGATGCGCGTGACGGCCATGACCTTCAACATCCGCTACGGCACCGCGCCCGACGGCGACAACAAGTGGGCGAACCGCCAGGACCAGGTCTTCGACCTCATCCGCCGCCAGGCCGCCGACTTCGTCGGCGTCCAGGAGGCCCTGCCCTTCCAGGTCGAGGCGCTCGACCGCGCCCTGCCCGACTACCGCCACGTCGGGCGGTCGCGCGAGGCCGACCCCAAGCAGGGCGAAGCCGTGCCCATCCTCTACCGCCACGGCCGCTGGGACCTGGCCGCCAGCGGCACCTTCTGGCTCTCCGACACGCCCGAGGCGCCCGGCTCGAAGTCCTGGGGCAACAACCTCCCGCGCGTCGTGACGTGGGGCCGCTTCGTCGAGAAGGAGAGCGGCCGCCCCGTCTACGTGTTCAACACCCACTTCGACCACCAGTCGCAGCCGGCCCGCCAGGAGAGCGCCGTCCTCTTGGCCGCACGCATCCGCGACATCGCGGCCGCCGGCCCGGAGGATGCCTCGCCGCCGCCCGTCCTCGTCCTGGGCGACCTGAACGCGAGCGAGTCAAACCCCGCCGTCCGCTACCTCAAGGGCCAGGCGGGCGCGACGCCCGTCCCCCTCGCCGACACCTTCCGCGTGTTGCACCGCGCGGCAAAAGATGCGGGCACGTTCCACGAGTTCACCGGCAAGACCGCGGGGGACAAGATCGACTACGTCTTCGTGCGCGGCCGACCGAAGGTGCTCAAGGCCGCCATCCTGCACGACCAGCGCGACGGGCGCTATCCGTCGGACCACTTCCCCGTCGTCGCCGAGGTTGCGTTCTGAGGCAGGCGCCGCGCCCATTTGCCGAAGGGGGCATGCCATGGCCGTCAGCGTCATCGAACCCATCAGCGCCGCCCTCAATCGCACCGGCCGCATCCTGTTCAAGCCGTTCGACGTGGGCAAGTGGTTCGTGCTGGGCTTCTGCGCCTGGCTGGCCTACCTCGGCGAGGGCGGGGGCGGGGGCGCCAACTTCCAGTTTCCCGGTCCCAGGTTCAGCGGACGGCCCGGTCAAGGCCCCGGCGAGGTGCTGAACGGGGCCCGGGAGTGGTGCGAGGCCAACGCCCCTCTCGTCATCCTGCTGGTCGCCCTGGTCATCCTCGCGTTTCTGGTCCTGACCGCCATCGGCCTGGTGCTCACATGGGTCCAGAGCCGCGGCAAGTTCATGTTCCTGGACGGCATCGTCCGGAACCGCGGGGCCGTCGTGGAGCCGTGGCGCCAGTTCAAGACACAGGGCAACAGCCTGTTCTGGTTCCGCATCGTCCTGGGGCTGATCGGCCTCGGCGCCTTCGTGCTCATCGTCCTGGTGGGCCTGGCGATCGCGTCGCCCGACATCGCGGCCGAGCGGTTCGGCGTGGCGGCCGTCATCGCCATCGCCCTCAGCGTGATCCTCTTCCTCTGCTCCATCGTGTTCTTCGGGGTGATCGGCCTGCTCCTGGAGGACTTCGTCATCCCCGCGATGTACCTCCGCAACGCCAGGGTGATGGCGGCGTGGGGCCTGTTCCGCCGCGAGTTGCTCGCCGGCCACGTCGGGACGATCATCCTCTTCTACCTCATGAAGATCGTCCTGGCCATGGCCATCGGCATCATCGCGCTGATGGCCACGTGCCTCACCTGCTGCCTGGTCGCCCTGCCCTACCTCGGGACGGTCATCCTGCTGCCGCTTTTCGTCTTCGGGCGATGCTATAGCGTGTGCTTCATCGAGCAGTTCGGCGAGCCGTGGCGCTTCTTCGCACCGGATGCCGCGGCGCCGGCCGCCGCAAGCGCCGGCGGCCCAAGTGGATAGGCAAGGAATCACGGACCGGACGCGCAAGGTCGCGGAACCCGGAAACCGAGGCCCCTTCGCGGGCCATCACGCAACCGACTGAAAGGAGAACGTCGCATGACGCGAACGCATCGGTGGTTTCTGCTGACGGCCGTCCTGGGCCTGGCCCTGGCCGCCGCCGGCCCGGCCCTGGGCGCCGACAAGATCAGCCTCCTGATCATCGACGGCCAGAACGGCCACAACTGGAAGGCGACCACGCCGCCCATCAAGGAGATGCTCGAGAAGACCGGCCGCTTCGCCGTCGACGTGGCCACCTCGCCGCCCAAGGACGCCCCGAAGGGGGACTGGGACAAGTTCCGCCCCGACTTCTCGAAGTACGGGGTCGTCCTCACGAACTACGCCGGGCAGCCCTGGCCCGAGGAGGTGCGCGCGGCCTTCGAGAAGTACGTGAGCGAGGGCGGCGGACTGGTCGCCTACCACTTCGCCGTCGCCTCCTTCCCCGAGTGGGAGGCCTACAACAAGATGATCGGCATCGGCTGGCGCGACAACAAGTTCGGCGACCGCATCGCGCTGGACGACGACGGCAAGGTCGTCCGCCAGGCGAAGGGCGAAGGCCCCGGCGCGGGGCACGGCCCGGCCCATCCCTTCGAGGTCACCATCCGCGACAAGGACCATCCGATCATGAAGGGCATGCCCGAGAAGTGGTCCCACGTGTCGGACGAACTGTATCACGGCCAGCGCGGGCCCGCCCAGGACATGCACATCCTGGCCACCGCCTACTCGGCCAAGGACAAGGGCGGCACCGGCCTGAACGAGCCGATGGCCTGGACCATCCCCTTCGGCAAGGGCCGCGTCTTCACGTGCCTCCTGGGGCACGACGTCGTGCAGACGACCGCCCCGGACTGCGCGACGCTCCTGGCGCGCGGCGCCGAGTGGGTCGCCACGGGCAAGGTCACGATCCCGGTGCCGGCCGACATGGCCGGGAAGAAGGAATAGCACCGCCTCAAGGGGGCGCAGGATCGCACGAGCGCCGGGTGCCACTGGCGGCTTGTCCGCCAGTGCTTGCATCGCGCGCGCTCAGCCGCCGCGCCGCGCGCGGTTCCGCGCGTCGAGGAACGCAAGGAGCGCATACAGCGCTGCCATGCGCGGGCATGCCGCCCCCGCCTCGCGCGCCGCCCGAACGGGACGCCCGAAGATCGCCTCGACCTCCATCGGCCGCCCCAGGTCGTAGTCCACCTTCATGCTCGTCCGGTACGGCTTCATCTTCTCCGTCAGGCCGAGCATGTGCCGCAGGAACCCCTCCTCGATCGCCTTGCCGCAGGCCCGCGCCCCATCGGCCACATCGCACATCAGGTCCTCGGCCAGGCGGCGGGCGTCCGGGTCGGCCATCAACTCGGCGCTCGTCGCGTCCAGGACCACCGACAGGCCGCTGAAGGGGACGTTCCACACGAGTTTCCGCCAGCGGGCCAGCACCAGGTCGTCGGCGAACTCCGTCGGGATGCCCGCCGCCTGCAAGTCGGCGGCGATCTCGCGCATCCGGTCCGTCACGCCCCGCGGCCGCCCGTCGGCCGCGTAGTCCGCCAGCGTCACGAAACCGTAGTCCAGGTGCTGGATGCGGCCGGGCCCCACCTTGTTCGAGCACAGGAAGCACAGGCCCCCGGTCACGCGGTCGTGCCCGACGGCGGCGGCCACCTGGTCCTCGTTCCCGAGCCCGTTCTGGAGGACCAGGACGGCGCCCTCGCCGACGAGCGACCGGGGCAGCAGTTCCGCCAGGCGGCCGTTCTCGGTCGTCTTCACCGCCAGGACCGTCACGTCGGCCGCCGGCAGGTCCGCCGCGCGGGCGTAGGCCTGGACGCGCGGCAAGGCGAAGTCGCCGTCGGGCGACTCGACCACCAGGCCGTGCGCGCGGACGTGCTCGAAATCGCTCCGCAGAAGGAAGTGGACGTCCAGCCCGGCCCGCGCCAGACGCGCCCCGTAGAACCCGCCGACCGCGCCCGTCCCGAGGATGGCATAGCGCCGCTTCCGCACATCGGGAACTTACCAGCCCCCCGTAGCCGAATCAACCCGGGCCCGCCCTTCGGCGCCCGGCGCGTTCGGCCTAAACTTCCCGCCCAGGTCGGGCGATATAACCAGTCCCCTGCGTGAGGACCGCCGCCATGGAGACCGCCCTGCGTGAGCCGTCGGGCCCGGATGCCGGGTGCGCGACCGTCCCGGCCCCCCCGCCCCCCGCGCCGACCCCGCCGGCCAAGGCCGCCGCGGAGAAGCCCGCGGAGGTCGCGTCGCCCCTCGGCGAGGCCGACTACGCTGCCGTCCGCCAAGCCGTCGTCGACCGGAAGGCCGTGCAGCGGGCCTGCCACACGGCCCTTTCTTCGGCGATCGTGACGCTCCTGATCGGCGCGAGTTCCTTCCCCTTCGTGCTCCTCTGGCCGAGCGCAAGCAGCCTGTTCATCGTCGCGGGCATCTCGGCCATCGGCGTCATGGAGTTCCTGGGCTACCGGCGGCTGAGGAAGGCCGACCCGGCGGCCCCGAAGGCCCTGGCGGTGAACCAACTCGCGTTCCTCGGCCTCATCATCGTCTACTGCCTGGGCCAGATGGTCGGCTTCTCGGTCGACGACGCGAAGGCCGCGGCGCTGTCGCCCGAGGTGCGGGCCCAACTGAATGCCATGCCCAGCATGGCCGCGGGCATCGACCAAATGATCGAGCGGTGGGCGCCCCTGTTGACCTACGGGTTCTACTCGCTCGTGATCGTGCTGAGCGTGGCGTTCCAGGGGGGAATGGCCCTCTACTACTACACCCGCCGCCGCCACGTCGACGCGTTCAACCGGAAGACGCCCGCCTGGATCCGCCGCCTGTTCGTCGAGGCGGGCGTCTGAGGTCCTATCGCGACCGGGCACCGCGCGGGCCGGATATCGCTTGACTCGCCCCGCGGCCGGGCCTACCCTCCCTCGTTCGCCCCGCGGAAGGCGTGCCCGGACGGGCCGTTGCCGCGCCGGGCCATCCAGAAGGAGGTCCTGACCATGTCGCGTGGCGCAACCCGGTCGCTGTTCTTAACCGTGCTCGCGCTGTCCGTCGCCGCCTCGGTCGGCTGCGCCTCGCAGGCCACGGCCGCGCCGCCCGCCCTGCGGCAGGGCGACCGCATCGTCTTCCTGGGCGATTCGATCACCGAAGGCGGCGGGGGCGAGAAGGGCTACATCACCCTCACCCAGAAAGGCATCGACGAGAAATTCCAGGGTCTCGGCATCACGACCGTCAACGCGGGCATCAGCGGCAACAAGGTGCCCGACCTCCAGGCCCGCCTCCAGAAGGACGTCCTCGACAAGAAGCCCACCGTCGTCGTGATCTACATCGGCATCAACGACGTCTGGCACTGGCACAAGAACGCCGACGGCACGATGACCGGCGGGACCCCCCTCGACAAGTTCGAGGCCGGCCTGAAGGAGATCATCGGCAAGATCCGGGGCGCCGGAGCCCGCGTCATCCTGTGCACGCCCAGCGTCATCGGCGAGAAGACCGACGGCTCCAACGAGCGCGACAAGATGCTCGATGAGTACTCCGACGTGAGCCGCAAGGTCGCCAAGGAGACCGGCGTCCGACTCCACGACCTGCGGAAGGCCTTCCTCGACTACCTGAAGGTCCATAACCCGGAGCAGAAGGACCGCGGCACCCTGACCGGCGACTCCGTCCACCTGAACGACGCGGGGAACCGCTTCGTGGCCGACCAGATGCTCATGGCCCTCGGTGTGAAGGGCCCCGCGAAGGGGAAGTAGCGGCCGCGTCGCCGCGGCCCCGGCGTCACGCGCCGCGCATCCGGCGCAGGATGTCCCAGTAGGCCCCGCGGGCGCCGGCGGCGATCGCCTCGACGAGCGGCGCGTTGTCATTGTAGTTGTAGCCGGCCGATGCGTCGCCAGCCGCCGCGCCCGTGCCGACCTCCGGCGCCGGCTCGAAGAACCGCTTGTCCCCACCGATGAGGTCGCTCACGAGTTCCGCCGGCCGGTCGCCCAGGGCCCGCGCGATGTAGAACGTCGGCCGGAAGAAGTCCACCGGCCCCTCGTATCGGCGCCGCAGGTTCGGATTGGGCTCGGGCGGCCCCTCGGCCAAGACGGCCTCGGCCATGCCCGTGCCGGGATAGACCCGCACGCCCAGGGCCGCGCCGGCGCAGTCGGGGCCGATGTGCTTGACGAACGCGATCGTCTCGCGGACGGTGTCGGGCGTCTCGCCGGGCCCACCCAGCAGGAGGTCGATCATCACCGCGATCCCGTTCTGGCGGCAGAGGCGCACGGCGGCGGCCAGGTCGTCGCGGCGGTGGGGCTGGCGGTAGGTCGCCAGCATCGCGTCGGAGGCCGAATCGCCCGTGAAGTTGATCCCGGCGCACCCCGCCCGCCGCATCGCCGCCGCCAGCGGCGTGTCGAAGGGCGTCGCGGCCAGGTAGGCGTACCACCGCACGCGCTGGCCCAGGGACCGCCGCGCGAGTTCCTCGCAGACGGCCATGGCGTGGTCGCGCGGGACGTTGAACTCGGCGTCGCAGAGGTGCAGGACGTCGACGCCCTGACCCAGGAGCGACGCGAACTCGTCCGCGACGTCGGCCGGCGGCCGCAGACGCGACGCCGCGCCCTTCGCCAGCGGGTCGGCACAGTACAGGCACCGGCGGGGGCATCCGCGCTTGGTCTCGACGCCGCCCTGCCCGCCCAGGCGGAAGTAGGCGGCGTTGTCGACGGCGTCGCGCGCGGTGGGCACGTCGGCCGCGTCGCCCCAGGCGGGCGGGTTGCGGCGGATGGCCCCGCCCTCGCGCCAGACGAGGCCCGGCACGCGCTCCAGGCGCCGCCGCCCCCCGAGTTCCTCCAGGAGCGCCGGCACGGCTCGCTCGCCGTCGCCGCGGACGGCGAAGTCGGCCCCCGCGTACGCCAGCAGGTCGGCCGCGAAGATCGAGAGGCCGATGCCCCCGAGGACGATCGGCGCGTCCGTCAGGCCGCGCACCGTCCGCACGGTGGCCGCGAGGTCCGGCGCGAACCACCGGGCGCTCGGCCAGAAGCAGTCGTCCGCGTTCCGCAGCGTGATGCCCACCAGCCGCGCGTCGTGCCGCGCGAAGTGCTCGCGCAGGGCGGCCTCCGGGTCCGCCGCCAGCGCCAGGTCCACCACCGCGGTCTGGACGCCCGCCCGCCGGGCCGCCCCGGCCACGTAATCGAGGCCGATGGGCCCGACGAGCGGCTGCATCCGGTTGGTGTTGACGAGCACGAGCATCCGTCACCCGCGGCCGAAAGAGGGGCGGCAGGCGCGGCGGCCTGCCGCCTGGGTTCCGCTTCCACCCTTGCCGCGCCGGCCGCCGGTCACGAGCGCAGCATCCGCTCCGCGTCCGGCTCGGCGTAGGCCGCCAGAACCTCGCCCCAGTAGACGCGATGGAAGTCGCCGCCCGGGTAGGCGCTGGCGCGGATCTCCTGGGCGAGGCGCGGCGGCAGGATGTCGTTCGAGTGGACCACCTTGCACTCGTATGCGATCGGGCACTCGGCCACCACCGGGGCGGCGACGGTCCGCGCCCGCTGGGGCGTGAGGCGGCACGCGGCAAACTTGTCGGTGTCCCGCCCGCTCCGGGTGCCGCACAGGCTGCACGCCTCGGCCATGGCGGCCGTCGGCACGTTGACCGTGAAGCACCCGCTCGCCTCGATGCACCCGTACGTATAGCGGCTCGGCCGGACGAGGACGGCCCAGAGGTCCTTGCCCCAGACGGAGCCCATGAGGCCCCAGCCGATGGTCATCAGGTTGGGCTTTCCGCGGGCGTCGTAAGCGCCGAGGAGGAGGCCCCGCGAGACGAGGGCCCGCGTCACCGCCTGGAAGTGGTCGCCGCAGCCGCAGTCCTGTTTCGCCATGCCGCCCTCCTCCGTCGCGGGTCCCGCTCCGGTCCGGCGGCCGCCCGTCAGCGCGGGGCCGCCGCCGCGTCCTCCCGCCGCCACGAAGCCCGCGCCCGCGCCAGGAGGATGCGCAGGACGAGGCCCATCAGCACGGTCCCCGGCCCCTCCCCCAGGGTCCAGAGGAGGGGCATGCCCAGCCGCAGGTCCACGACGCCTATGACAACGCCGAGGACCGCGACGATGGCGGCCAGGTAGGCGATCACCCGCTCGTATCGCCGCGGGTCCCCCGCCGCCAGCCACACCAGCCCGCCCATCATCGCGTAGAGGGCCGAGGTCGACCGGGCCAGGTACTCGACGATCGGCCCCTGCGGCAGGGGGCCCAGCCCCAGCCACGCGTGGCATGCGTCCATCCACGCCAAGGGCATGAACACGGCCACCGTGGCCAGGAGGCTCAGGCCGCCGAAGACGCGGAGGACGGCCACGAGGACCCGTTCCGATGTCGCCATGGTCCTCCCCCTATGGCCGCTCGGCCAGCCGGTACACGCCCACGCGGTTCTTCGTGAGCATCGGGACGTACAGGATGCCGCGCTGGCGGTCCAGGCCGATGTCGGCCGGCGTCTCAGCCCCGAGGAGCGTGCGGACGGTCTTGCGGTCGGGGTCGATCGCGCAAACCTTGCCGCCCGTGAAGTCCGACACGACCAGTGTGCCGTCGTCCAGCACCTCGATGCCGTCCAGGTTCTTGAAGTGCGACGCCAGGCCGAAGGGCTTCGGGTCGCGCAGGCCCGTCGGGTCCAGTTCGTACACGTCGTGCAGGTCCCAGGAGACGGCAAACATCGACCCTTTGGCGAACGTGATGCCGTTGACGCCCGCGGGGGCCCGAATCGTGTTGACCTTGCCCTGGCTGTCGATGCGGTAGACCTTGCCGGCCGCCGTGTCCGACACCCAGACGGCGCCGCGCGAGGTAGCCATGTCGTTCAGGCGCTCGGCGCCGGGCACCGCGATCACCCTCGCCGCGGGCGCCGCCGGCGCAATCGGCAGGCGGACCACGCGGGTGTTGTCGGCCGCGTAGAGCGACCCGTTGAGGACGCACATGCCCTTGGGCGCATTCAGGGGCAGGTCCTTGGTGCTGTCGGCCCACCGCAGGGCGGCCATCCGGCCTTCGGGCGTCAGGCGCGAGACGAAGCCCTTCCCGTCGTCCACCCAGTAGCCCTGGTCGGAGGTTTCGATGTTGGAGACGAAGGCGGCCCCCGAGGCGGCGTCGACCGCCACGCACTCCGGCGCGTCGAGCCCCTCCACCGCCTGCCCGGGGGAGACGCTCCACTTGCCCGGCGCCCGGTCGGCCGCCGGCCCGCACCCGACGACGCCGAGCGCCGAGGCGCCAGCCGCCAGGAACATTGCCCATCCGGGTCCGCGCGTTCGCATCGTCGGCCTCCGCGCCAAACGGCCCCCTCTGCGGCACGGCCACTATCGCCTTGGCGACGGGCCCTGTCAAAGGCATTTCGCGGAGCGGCCGCCCGCCCCGCGGCAATGCCCCGCGAGCGCGTCTGCGGCGGTTTATCGGGATGCGTTTGCCCTTGACCCGCACCCCGGCGTTTGGTCTACTGGTATGGGTAAGGGACGGGCTGCCGGCCCCTGCCCGTCGGACGGCGCCGGGGCGCGGCAAAGGGCGTTGGGAACACCGGGTCTTTGCCTCAAAGGAGGCTGCAATGAAGAGACTGGCACTGGCTGCGATTCTAGTAGCAGGACTGGTCCTGGCGATCGGCTTGCAGGGATGCAAGCAGGAGGCGCCGCCGAAGGAACCGGTAACACCGCCGGCCGTCACGCCGCCCGAGACGCCGCCCGAGACGCCGCCGGCCACGCCGCCGGCCACGCCGCCGGCCGCGACCGAGGAGAAGCCCGCGGCGGAAGAGACGACCAAGTAGCCGCGGATTCGGCGCTGGCGATCGGGCGCGCCCGGCATCGTGCCTCAGGGCCGGGCGCCGACGCGGTGGTTCCGCTGCCCCCTGGGGCGGCAGAGACGAGTCTGCTGTTTCCGACGCCGTCCGTGCGCCGCGCACGGGCGGCGTCGTGCTTCCGGACCGCCCCCGTTACCGTCCGAGGCCGAGGCGCTTGGCCGCAGCCAGGTTCCGCTCGATGAGCGCGACCCGCTGCGCGACGCAGGCGGCCGACCGCCCCGGGTCCTCCGGCGTGTTCAGCGCGTAATCGAGCAGCCGGTCCACCGTCGTCGTCGCGACGTGGACCCGCGTGTCGGACGAGCCGTAGTACAGGAAGACCCGCCCGTCGCCCCGCGCGACCGCGCCATTCGAGAAGACGACGTTCGAGACGTCGCCCGTGCGTTCCTCGCCCCGCGGCGCCAGAAAGTAGCCCCCCGGCCGCCGCACCACCCGCGCCGGGTCCGCCAGGTCGCACAGGAACACGTACAGGACGTACCGCAGGCCGGCGGCCGTCCCGCGCACGCCGTGGGCGACGTGGAGCCAGCCCTCGCGCGTCCGGATCGGCGCGGGGCCCATGCCGTTCTTCGACTCCTTGATCGTGTGGTACGCCTTGGGGTCGATGATCCGCTCCGGGCCGATGGCGGCGCCGTCGATGCGGTCCGCCAGCGCCCAGCCGATGCCGCCCCCGCGGCCGGCCTCCAGGAACGAGTCCTGCGGCCGCGTGTAGAACGCGTACTTCCCGCCGACGAACTCCGGGTGCAGGACGACGTTCCGCTGCTGGGCCGACTCGGACTTCAGGTCCGCCAGGCGCTCCCACCGGTCGAGGTCGCGGGTCCGGGCGATGCCGCACTGGGCCGCCGCGCTCGACTCGTCGCCCGGCGGCGCGGCGGGGTCCTTCCGCTCGGTGCAGAACAGGCCGTAGATCCACCCGTCCTCGTGGCGCGTCAGGCGCATGTCGTAGACGTTCGTGTCCGGCGCGTCGGTCTCGGGCAGGACGACGGGGCGCTCGCGAAACCGGAAGCCGTCGACGCCGCTCGCGCTCTCGGCCACGGCGAAGAAGGACTTGCGGTCGTACCCCTCGACGCGGGCCACCAGAGCGATGCGGCCGTCGAACTCGATCGCCCCGGCGTTGAAGACGGCGTTGACGCCCAGCCGCTCCAGGAGGTGCGGGTTCCGCCCGGCATCGAGGTCATAGCGCCAGAAGACGGGCACGTGCGCGGCCGTGAGCACGGGGTGCCGGTACCGCTCGAACCACCCGTTCGTCCAGGACGCGTCCACCTTGTTCTTGCGCGCCAAGAGGGCCCTCTGCCGCCCGAGAAGGCCCTGGAGCCGCCTCTGAAACGCCTTCTTCGCCATCGCAGGATTCCCCCGACAGGACCCGAGCGCGGGTTCCAGGTACCATGAACCGCGGGGGCACGCAACGGGATTCCGACGACGGAGGCGGGGGCGGCCCTCGCCGGGACGGCCGCCGGTCAGGGGTCCGTGACCGGGGGCGAAGGCCCAAAGGTCGGCACGATCTCGGCCACGTGCCCGGGGCCTCACAGTCCGTCCGTCACCCAGGCCCAGACGGCGTCGGCCTTGCCCGCCAGGTACGCCACCGGCTCGGCTTTCCACTTCTCGTGCTGGTCCGGGTACTCGAGCCAGAGGACGCTGCTCATCGCTCCGAGGCCCATGCTGAGCATCACCACCAGGAGCTCCAAGGTCAGAAGGAGGCGCCTTCCCAACGAGAACCGGATGGGGGCCAGGGCGCACCCAATCCCAATGAGAAACCCGCCCAGGAGCGCCACGCCCAGGACGAAGTCCAGTCTCGGGGACGCGGGCCGATACTGGGGCTGGGCGAGTTGGATGGCGTTGAGGTGGGTGCGGCGTTGCGCGACCTCGGCGGCCAGGGCCATCTCGACCCCCGCCAGCCGCGCCTCCCACGCGTTTGCCTTGGCCTCCTGTTCCGCCAGGTCAGTCCTCAGTCTCAGATACTGCTGCCGCACCGGACCGAAGTTGGCCAACAGGTTCTGGTACAGGCTCTGCCGAGAGTACAGCCGCTGCAGCTCGTTCGTCGTCAGCTCCACGGAAGACTCGGCAGAAGCCAACTGCATGTCGAGGTCGTCCGGCACGGTCGTGCCCTGGCCGTATACGGTCTCCAGGACCACTTCCAGCGGTGTCTCGTTGATCCGCGCTTCGAGGTCTTGGACCTTCTTCGACAGGGCTGCGACCATCGGCTGCACCTCGGGGATGTGGACGAGCATCATGGCCAGTTCCAGTCGGTCGTCGGCCCGGGACAGTTCCTCCTTCAGCCGCCCCAGTTCCGGGTTGGGACCCTTCACGATCTGAGTGGGCTCCGCACCGTCGCTGGGTTTGCGGGCGGCCATCATCTCCTTGAGTTTGGCAACGCTCTGCGTCGCTACGGTCTGCTGCCGCCGTACCATGTCGATGTCCGTGGCGATCTTCAGAAGGTCGTCCTGGATCACACCGGGATCCTCGGGCAGCATGCCCGCGTGTTTCATCTGGAACTCGGTCAGGCTGGCGGTCAACTCCTGCATCCGCGTCCTTCCTTCTTCAACCTGCTTCTGGAGGAACTCCTTGCTTTCCGCCAACCGCGACACGATCTCATTCGAGGCGCGGTTGATGTAATTGCGGACGAGCGTGTCAGGCAGTTCCTGGACCAGCCGCGGATCGGAACCCGTGAAACTCACGGACACCCGGTCCACCGCCGGCGACTCGAGCATCGCCACGCTGACACTCGCCATCAACCTCAGGATCAGTTCCTGCCTCTGGGCTTCGCCGGCCGGCGTCAGTTTCCCCTGGTCGTCGTGGGGGAGCCCGCGCATCAGTTCGAGGTCCTCGGCCGCCTGCGCGACGGCGTCAAACCCCATCAGGTCCTGCTGCATCGTCAACCGGAGCGACTGGACCGACTCGGGGACGTCGCTCGTCTGCTCCGGCGAGGCCGCGTCGCTCCGCCGCTCGAAAATCGTCGTGGCGGTGTACTTGACGGGCAGGACG
Organism: uncultured Anaerolineales bacterium; assembly: GCA_964354185.1. Taxonomy (GTDB): domain Bacteria; phylum Planctomycetota; class Phycisphaerae; order FEN-1346; family FEN-1346; genus CAYGZE01. The sequence continues at coordinate 24,143 of CAYGZE010000010.1, forward strand.
TAGTGGGCCGCCACAAGCCAGGTCAAGGCAAACAGGGACATGCCCAGCAGGAACATCCGGGCGCGGGCAGTCTTGGGCGGCCGAGGCGGCCGCTTCGATCGAGGGGCCTTCTGCGGCGGGCCCGACGGGGCCGGGGCTTCGTGGGATCCACCAGGGACTTGGGCTTTCTCTTCCGGCATGGCCTTCCCCCCTTCTTGAGCAAGGCGTCCCTATTTCCCCGAGAGCCGGGGATCGAACGGGATATGACCTGACGTAAGTATACCCGATTCCGGGGCTCACGGGCCACGGAAATCGCGCGCCGCGCGGCTCACTTCCGACCCGCCGCGGCCTTGGCGTCGCCGCCGCCGAGGGCCCGGCGGACCACCTCGGCGTAGGAGCGCAAGGTGACGTAGTTCCGCAGGACGAAACCGTTGTGCTTGAGGCCCTCGGCCGAGTAGTCGCCCTGCCACGCCTTCGGGTTCGAGGGATGGACGCCGTCGCCCGAGACCAGGGTCGGCACCTCGTAGACGTCCTTGGCGGCGTCCTTGAACTTCTCGGCCGCGCCGTCCCAGTCGTCGGGCCGCCGCGCGAGGACCGCCTCGTAGTAGTCGCACAGCGGCACCTTCATGTCGCGGGCGATGCGGCGGAGGGTCTCGACGAACACCTTCGCCTTCTCGTCCTGGCCATGCTTCGGGGGGATCGTCGAGAGGATGACCACCGTCCCGTTGTCGAGGCACCGCTGGATGACCTCGCGGGTCTTGGCCTCGTACTCGTCGACCTGGAGTTGCCCAAGGTCGTTCGTGCCGAACATGAGGAGGGCCGCCTCGGGGTTCAGGTCCTTCAGCCACTTGGCGACGTTCTCGTGGGCCCAGCGGATGGTCATGGACCCCTCGTTGCCGAACTGCGGCCCCTTCCACTCGCGCCAGCAGGGCTCGAGCAGGAACTTTTTGACGAGGTCGAAATCGGCCTGCGTGGCGGCGTCCATGTTCTTGTGGTCCCAGAAGAGCGAGGCCCAGAACGCCATCGAGACCGTGATGGAGTCGCCGAAGTGGGCGAAGGTGCCGGGCTTGCCCGTGAACTTGGCGTGGACCGCCCGCATGGGCCCGACCCAGTACGGGGCGTCTTCCGCGCCCCGGGCCGCGCCGACCAGCACCGCCATCGCTACCACCGCCGCCATCCCTGCCGCGCCGAACCTTCTCATGGTCCGTCTCCTTTCCGCCGCCGGCCTGCCGCTAGAGGGCCGCGCCAAGCGGCGTGTTGCGCCGCCGGCCTACTCGAGCGTCTTGGGGTCGGCGGCCTTGGCGTCCAGCCTGAGGGCGTACACGTCGACCCGGTTCGTGTCGACGCCCCAGACCAACTTGCGCCGCGCGTCGTACACGAGGCCGCACGACCGGCCCTGTGCGCCGGGGACGCGGGGCCGGCGCCTCTCGTCCGCGACCTCGTAACCGATCCAAAGCGCGACCCACCGGTTCCCTGCGCAGTCATAGGCGGGGGTCCGCCGCAACCCGTCCGCCTCGGGCGGCAGGAGGGCGGCGAGGAGCATGAGGTCGCCCTCGGGCTCGTAGCACGCCCGGTCGATGGTAAACTTGGCCGACGCGGCGGCCGCGCGGTTCGCGGGCTCCAGGGCCGCCGCCGTCAGGCCCTTGAGGTCGACGGCCCAGACCTGGCCGTCGAACGGCTTGCCGTAGTCGCTCCGGATCAGGAGGAGCCGGTCGCGCCGCGCGTCGTAGGCGATGGCCGAGTAGTCCACCGCCGGGCCGGGCAACTTGCCCTCGACCGCGAGGTCCTTCCACGCGCCGGCGGCCGCGTCGTACCGGTACAGGCGCCCCTCGCGGGCCCAGCAGACGAGGCCCTGCGGCGTCGGGCAGACCGTCAGGGTGAAGAAGCATCCGTCGTAGACCATGCCCTTGGGTTTCGGGCCGCGGCCTACCCAGTCGGCCACGTCGGGGTCGTACAGGTAGAAGTGCCCGGGGTGGCCGGTGAAGACCAGCCGCCGCGAAACCGTGTCGTAGGCGTAACTCTGATACGTGTGGCCGGTGACCCAGGGCCGGCGGTTGAAGTTGAAGCCGTCGGGGTAACTCGTGTTCGAGTAGAGTTGGCCGAGGGGAAACTCGACGGGGTACGGCAGTTCCCAGCGGTTCGTGGCCAGGTGATAGTGGAGGACGTCGGAGCCGCCGTGGGCCGAGTGGCCGCCGCTCCAGACGAGAATCTGGTCGCGGTCGGGGTCGAGGGTCACGGTGCCCCAGTCGCGGTTCTGGCGCGGGCGGTGCGGCGGGGCCAGGTCGACCCAACGGTTGACCGGCAGGTCCCGGAGGTGCGCCTCGCCCGCCGCCGCGTCGGGCCGCGGCCCGGCCAGGTAGAAGTCCGGATGGAAGGGGCCCGTGCGATAGACGCGCGCATCGCGCGGCGCGGCCGCGCCGGCCCCGGTCCACGTGCCGGCGACCGCGTCGAACACCCACTCGCCATCGGCCACGTCGCGGTACTGGCCGCCGCAGTAGTCGGTGTTGGACGCGTAGGTGTAGCCGCCCTTGAGGACGACCTTGCCGTCTCCGGCGGCCTCCAGGGTGTGGCGGGCCCGCGGCGGCGGCGGAGCGGTCGGCGGGCGGCGGTTCGTCCACCGCCGCGCCTTCGGGTCGAACGCCCAGGTGTCGTTCGTCAGGTAGTCGAGGTGATCGCCGCCGAAGAGGAGGTACAGGCCGGTCGTGGGCTCATAGACGAGGGGCGAGAGGGCCCGCGGCGGGGGCTCGGCGTCGAGCGCCTCGGCGGCCTGCTCGAGTTCAACCTGGGCGGCGGCCATCGTGCGGATGGCGTCGGCCGTCACGCCGTCGGCCAGGGCGAGGGCCCCGATCTTGGCCAGGGCGTCGCGGAGGCGCGCGGCGGCCGCCTTCGCCTGCCCCTGGGCGTAGGCGTCGGGGCGGCCGGGCGGCGACTCGCACGCCCGGGCCTCGGCCTCGAGGTCCGCGCGGACCTTCTCGAGCCGCCCGAGCAGGTCGGCTTCGACGGCCTTCCGCTCCTCCGGCGCTGACAGACCGCGGAAGTAGACGGACCGCGCCGCGGCGGCCGCATCCTTGACGCGCGACCGGACCGCCCAGACCCGATCGTGCAGCGGCTGGAGCGGGTTAGCCGCCCGGAGCGCCTCGTGGATGGCCCGCCACTCGCCGCCGTCGCGGACGCGGGTGTGCGGGCGTCCGTCGTCGGCCTGCTGGTCCTCGCCGCCGAACGCGAGGCCGCCCCCGTCGGGTCCGTCGCACTCGGCGCCCCAGAGGACCCGCACCTTCAGGTCGGTGTCCTTGAGGCGGTAGTTCTTCTCGGCCGCCCCGACCGCGGAGGCCGCCGCCGCGGCGGCGAGCGCGAGAACCGCCGCCAGCGACCGCGAAGCGCCCGGGCGCGCAAGCCTTCTCATGGCCCCGCCTTTCCCCCCTCGACCGGCATCGCCCACGTCAGGCCCGGGACTGCGCGGCCCACATCGTCGCCCAGCCGCGCGAAGAAGCCCCAGCCGCCCGCGATGTCGGCAACCTTGAGGAACACCAGGTTCGTCCCCCGCTTGAGGCGGACGCGGGCGACGGCGTCGTCCTTGGCGGCCGCGCGGCCGCCGACGAAACGGTAAACCTCCGCACCGTTGACGTAGGCGACGATGCTGTCGTCGTAGCCAAGCCAGAGGCAGGCGTCGCGGTCGGCGTCGGAGGTGACGGCGGCGGCGGCATAGGCCACGCGATTTGCACCGCCCTCGCAGGCCGCGGCCAGGTCGACGAAGTCCTCGTCCGACCGGAAGGTCTTCCAGGCGAGGTTGCCGGCCCGGTCGCCGTCGCGGGGCGGGCGCGCCGGGTCCCAGGGCGACGCCTGGAGCGCCTTGCCGATCTCGCCCTCGTAGGGGACCGGCCCGAGCACGCGCCACTGGCGTCCGAAGACGACGCCCTCCCACGGGCGGCAGCGGGCCTCGTGCCACATCTTCGAGGTGATGTGCTCGCCCATGAGGTGGCGGTAGAAGCCGAGCCAGTTTTTCTGGTCGCTGGTGCGGCGGAAGTCGGGGTCGCCGCCCTCCTCGCCATCCATGCGACCGCCGTCGGACGTCGGGACGATCTCGTCCGGGTAGCGCAGGCGCGCGGCAAAACTCCAGTCCACCTGGTGGAGCCACTCGTGGAGTTCGGCCTCGCCGTCGGTGTCGGCCTGGAGGATCCAGGGGGCCCACATGAGGCCGGTCCAGCCCGCGCCGCCGGGCCCGAGGTCGCCGCCGAACGCGCCGCCGAGCATGGCGCCGGGGACGTCGGTGCCCCGGCCGTCGCTCAGTTTCACGTGGGCGACGACCGAGTCGACCTTGCCGGGCTCGTACCGGCCGGCGATGTGCGTTTCGACGTCCCAGGGCCCGAGCCAGAAGGCGCCGTCGCCGGAAAGGCGCGTGATCGGCTCGTCGATGACCTCGATCGTGTAGGCGATCCGCAGGGCCCCGCGGCTGAACTCGAACACGAGTTCCGCGAACCGGGCGAAGCGGCGCTTCAGGTGCTCGACCTCGTCGTCGGTGAAGCGGATGACGGCGTGCCTGGGCTCCGTGGCGTCCTTGGGCGTCCACGTGAAGTCGAGCGTGCGGAAGATGAAGGCCTTGGCGGTCCAGACGTTGGCCTTCGCCGGGTCGGTGTTGGGCGGAACGCGTGGGTTGAGTTCGTGCAGCCGGGCGACGGCCTCGAGCCGCTCCTTCTCGGTGGCGGCGCAGGTGTCGATGACGCGTTCCCAGGCCTCGCGGGCCTCGGGCCACTTCCTCGCGTCCTCCAGCGCGCGGGCGCGGGCGATCGCGGGCCCGGCCGGGGGCCGCGCCGCCGCGCCCGCCGGGGCCCACGAGGCCAGGTGCATCGCCAGGATCGTCGCGAGTACGGGGCGGACCACGCGCATCAAGAGTCCTCTCCTCCGCCGGATGGGCCCTGGGCCCCGGCGCCGCGGAGCCGGGGCCGTCTTACGCCTGCGCGAGGTCCGGGAACGCCGCGCGCACGGCCTCGTGCACCAGCCGCCCGTCGCGCACGTTGACGGCGGCGGCGTGGCCGGCGCTCAGGCCGCAGAAGCCGTCCACCCCCAGCCGCGCCAGTTGCCGCGCGTACGGCAGCGTCGCGTTGCAGAGGGCCCGGCTGGAGGTCCGGCCGACGGCGCCGGGGATGTTCGTGACGCAGTAGTGGACGACCCTGTCGACGACGTAGGTCGGCTCGTGGTGGGTGGTCGGGCGGCTCGTCTCGGCACAGCCCCCCTGGTCGATGCACACGTCCACGAAGACGGCGCCGGCCTTCATGCGGGCGAGGTGACGCCGCGTGAGGAGCCTGGGCGCGCGGCCGCCGGGGATCAGGACGGCGCCGATCACGAGGTCGGCGTCGGCGGCGTGGCGGTCGATGGCGTGCGGGTCGCTGTAGACGGTCGTGACGTTGGCGGGCATGACCTCGTCGAGGTGGCGGAGTCGGTCGATGCTGACGTCCATGACGACGACGTTGGCGCCGAGGCCGGCGGCGACGCGGGCCGCGTTGGACCCGACGACCCCGCCGCCGAGGATCAGGACGTTGGCCGCTTCGACGCCTGGGACGCCGCCCAGGAGGATCCCGCGGCCCATCATGGGCCGCTCGAGGTACTTGGCGCCCTCCTGGATGGACATCTTGCCGGCGACCTCGCTCATGGGCGTCAGGAGGGGCAGCCGCCCGGCCGCGTCGGCCAGCGTCTCGTAGGCCAGGGCCGTGATGCCCGCCCGTAGGCAGGCCTCGGTCAGGTCGCGCGATGAGGCGAAGTGGAAGTAGCAGAAGACCGTCCGGCCGCGGCAGAGGGCGGCGAGTTCGGGGGGCTGGGGCTCCTTGACCTTCACGATCAGGTCGGCCCGGGCGTAGATCTCGGCGGGCGCGTCGACGAGCCGCGCGCCCGCCGCCTCGTACTCGGCGTCGTCGAAGCCGCTCCCCTGCCCGGCGCCGCGCTCCACCAAGATGGTGTGCCCGTCGCCGGAGAGGAGTTCGGCGCCGACCGGCAGGAGGGCGACGCGGTATTCGTCGGCCTTCGTCTCGCGAGGGACCCCGATGATCACGACGGCCTCCTTTC
>CAYGZE010000011.1:0-29866 GCA_964354185.1 uncultured Anaerolineales bacterium
GTCAAAAGCGATCAAAAACCGACCAAAAGCGTCATAGTTCGGGCGTAAAACGTCCCAAAACGATCGAAAACGGACGGGTTTTGCCTTACCCATCTTAACATCCGCGAGGCCCAACCCCCCTGGCGCTAGCGCCAGAGCCGTTTTGCCCCGCCGGAGGCCCTGAAAATCGGCAAATTTCGCGCGCGCCAACCCGTTTTTCGGATTGTAAAAATGGGACTTACAGCAATTCCGTGGGGGACGGATCACGGATGGGAGGCACTGGCGGGCAAGCCGCCAGTGGCACCCGGCGAAGGCGACGCGCCCCTTCCGGGGGGGGCTCGAACGGCATAGGGGCACCCGGCGGGGCCGGAGGGTCAGGCCCCGGCGGGGGGGACCAGGGACTTCTCGAGCACCAGGTCGGCATGGTCGCTGAAGACCCGGTCGACGATGCCCGCGTCGGTGAAGCCGGCCGGTATGGCGGCGTCGGGGGCCAGGTGGGCCGCCAGGAACTGGCCGCCCCCCTCCGTGGCCGGGGTGAACGCCAGGCGGACCCGGCGGTCGTCCAGGTCGATCGCCAGCCGCACGGGTGCCACGCCGCCGTGGCCCAGGGCCCATTTCTCGGCCAGGCCGGCGATGCGGATGAGGCCCGAGCGGAGGGTCTCGATGGCCTCGGGCGCCAGCGCCGTCCGGCAGTAGAGGGCGGTCGCCAGGGCGTTGATGCCCCGCAGGCTGCCCACGGCGGCCGTCAGTTCGGTCGCCAGCGACAGGGGGGCCGTGGCCTGGGCGGCCTCGCGGCAGCGGTCCAGGCACCCCTGGAGCCGCGAGACCAGCCCCTCGGGGCTGAACGGCTTGGTCATGTAGTAGTCGGCCCCGCTCTCGTAGCCGTGGCGCCGGTCGACGTTGCGGTCGAGGGCGGTCAGCATGAGGACGGGGATGGCGTGCGTTTCGCGAGCCCCCTTGAGGCGGCGGCAGAGTTCGTAGCCGCTGAGGCCGGGGAGCATCAGGTCGAGGATGACCGCGTCGGGGGGGGCCTGGGCGACGACCCGGAGGGCCTCTTCGCCCGTGGCGGCCTGGACGGGCACGAAGCCGTAGGCCCGCAGGACCTCCGCCACCAGGTTGTTCATGTCGGGCTCATCTTCGACGATGAGGACCCGCGGTTTTCCATTTCCCATAGGGTCTATCGGCCCGCCCGGCGAACCCCGGTACGCCCCAAGGATACGCATGTGGGGCCGTCTTGACAAGGTCTAAGTCGCCCGGTCGGGCGGCCCCGCGAGGCTGCCTCCTGTGGCACAGAAGGCGGCGGTAGTGTATGGTAGGGGGCGGCCGGCGGGCAGGGGGCCGGGCGGGACCCACGAGGAGGCGGAACCATGATCGTCGTCATGCAGGCCGGCGCGACCCGGGACGAGATCGAGCACATGATGCAGCGGGTGCGCGACCTGGGCCTGACGCCGCACCTCATCCAGGGGACCGAGCGGACCGTGATCGCGTGCCTGGGCGACGAGCGGTTCAAGGCGCCCGAGCAGTTGGCGGCCGGGGCCGGGGTCGAGAAGGTGATCCCGATTCTGGCGCGGTTCAAGATCGCGTCGCGCGAGACGAAGCGGGAGCCGACGGTCATCCCCCTGGGCCTGGGGAGCCTCGGCGGGCCGCGCGTCGGCATCATCGCGGGGCCGTGCACGGTCGAGGGGCGCCAGATGCTCCTGGAGGCCGCCCACGCCGTCAAGGAGGCCGGGGCGATCGCCCTGCGCGGCGGGGCCTTCAAGCCGCGCACCGACCCCTACTCCTTCCAGGGCCTCGCGGAGGAGGGCCTCGTCTACTTGGCCGAGGCCCGCGAGGCGACCGGCCTGGCGGTCGTCACCGAGGTGGTGGCGCCCGACCAGGTGGACCTGGTGGCCAAGTACGCCGACGTCCTCCAGGTGGGCGCCCGCAACATGCAGAACTTCCAGTTGCTCTCGGCGGTCGGGAAGTGCGACAAGCCGGTGCTGCTGAAGCGCGGCCTGGCGGCCGACTTCGAGGAGGTGCTGCTGGCGGCCGAGTACATCCTCGCCCAGGGCAACGACCGCGTGATCCTGTGCGAGCGCGGCATCCGGACGTTCGAGACGTACGTGCGGTTCACGCTGGCGGTCGGGATGATTCCCGCCCTGAAGCGGGCGACGCACCTGCCGGTCATCTGCGACCCGAGCCACGCCACCGGCCGGGCGGACCTGGTGGAACCGGTGGCGCGGGCGGCGATCGCCGCCGGGGCCGACGGCCTGATCGTCGAGGTCCACCCCGACCCCGAGCACGCCCTGATCGACGGCTCCCAGTCGCTCACCCTCGAAGGGTTCGCGCGGATGGTCCAGTCGTGCCGCCGCGTCGCCGAGGCCGTCGGCCGCAGCCTGTGAGCTTGAGAGCCTATCCGAGTAACCCCTCGTCGGCCCGAGGCCGGGCCGAACAAAGGCTTGCATTGATCCGCCCATCGGTTTAAGAGCGGGGGACGCGCGGCGCCGGGGACGCCGGGGGCGGCCGGCGCCCGCGCGTTTCCCGGTCCGGGCATCGGCGCATGGCGAAGGCACACAGCGGCGATCTGGAACTGACGCAGCCGCGGGGCGTCATCCTGCGCCGGATCTTCGCCTTCGCCCGGCCGTACCGCGGCCTGTTGGCGGGTGGTGCGGCCATCGGCGCCGTCATCGCCGGCATGAGCCTGCTCGGGCCGTTCCTCGTCGGTTCGAGCATCACGGCCACGCTGGCGACGTTCCGGACGGGCCGGTGGGACTGGGCGGGCGTGCGGCCGCTGGTGCGGCTGGTGGCCGCCATGATCGGCGTCGAGGCGGCGCGGCTGGCCCTCCAGTACGGCAACGCCATGCTCATGGTCCACCTGAGGATGAAGATCCTCACGGACCTGAGGCGGCAGATCTACCGGCGGATCCTGCGGCAGAGCTTCTCGTACTTCGACCACCAGGACACCGGCCAACTCATCAACCGCACCATCGGCGACGTGAACATGCTCCGCATGTTTTACACGATGCTCCTGGTGCGGGGCTCGGAGATCCTGCTGTTCATCGTCGGCGCCGCGGTCGCCCTGGTCTGGCTCGACCGCTACGTCGCCCTCGTGGCGATCCCGTTCATCCCCCTGTACATCGTGGCGATGATGGTCTTCTCGACCCGCATCCATCCGATGTTCCACGACATGCGGCACGAACTGGACCGGTCGACCCAGATCCTCTCGGAGAACGCCCAGGGGGTCCAGGTGGTCCGGTCCTTCGGGCGTGAGGCGGAGGAGATCGCGCGCTACCGGACGAGCGTCCGGGGGGTGCTGGAGCGGTGGCTGCGGCTGGCGCGGAGTTTCGCGCTGTTCCAGCCGGGCATCTTCCTCATCGGCAACGCGGGCCTGCTGGTCCTGGTGGCGGTGACGTCGTACCGGGCGCTGGAGGGCCTGTTCGGCGTGGGCCTGATCTACACGGTCTTCCAGTGGTCGGGCATGCTGACGGACCACATGCGGATGGTCGCGCGGATGACGGCGACGCTCCAGCACAGCCTGGTCTCGGCCGAGCGGATCTTCGAGATCCTCGACGCGCAGCCCGAGGTCCGGGCGCCCGCGGCGCCGGCGCCGATGCCCGAGGGCCGCGGCCGCGTCGTCTTCGAGAACGTCACCTTCGGCTACCAGGCCGACCGGCCGGTCCTGAAAGGGGTGACGCTGGACGTCGCGCCCGGCACGACGGTGGCCCTCGTGGGTCCGACGGGCAGCGGCAAGTCGACCCTCATCCGCCTGCTGCCGCGCTTCTACGATCCCCAGCAGGGCCGCATCCTCATCGATGGCCGCGACATCCGCGACCTGGACCTCGAGCGCCTCCGCGCCGAGATCGGGTTCGTCTTCCAGGACACGTTCCTGTTCTCGACCACGCTGGCGGAGAACATCGCCTTCGGCCTGCCGGAGGCCGAGAAGCGGGCCATCCAGGAGGCGGCGCGGCTGGCGCGGGTCGACGAATTCGTCGAGCGGTTCGAGGCGGGCTACGACACGGCCGTGGGGGAGCGCGGCATCAGCCTGTCGGGCGGGCAGCGCCAGCGAGTCGCCATCGCGCGGGCCCTGCTGATCGACCCGCGCATCCTCATCCTCGACGATGCGACCGCCAGCGTCGACGCGGGCACCGAGCGGGCCATCCAGGAGGGCCTCGCCGCCGTCATGAAGGACCGCACCACCTTCGTCATCGCCCACCGCGTCTCAACCGTCAAGCGGGCCGACCTGGTCGTCGTCCTGGACGGCGGCCGCGTTGTCCAGCAGGGGACGCACGCGGCACTGCTGGCCCAGCCGGGCCCGTACCGCGAGTTCGTCGAGATGCAGTGGCACCTGGGGATCGAGGAACGGGAGGGGGCACCGTGAGCCCGCGCGGCGGCCACATCGATCCCGACCATCCGCTGCCGAAGGGGCTGAGCCGCCAGGCCCTCCGGCGCCTGCTGGGCTGGCTGCGGCCGTACCGGCGGGCCATCGTCCTGAACATCGCGCTGACGGTGTTCCTGACGGGCACCGAGTTGGTCGTGCCGCAACTGCTTCAGTGGACGATCGACGGGGTGATCGCGGCGGTGCGGGACCTGGCCGGCGCCGCCACGGCGGCCGAGCGGGCGGCAGTCGTCGCGTCGGCCTGGCGGGGGCTCGTCCCCGTCCTCGGCGTGTTCGTGGGGCTGTTCCTGGCGGCGGCCGCCGTCCGGTACTTCGAGATCCGCCGCACCGTCTCCGTGGGCCAGCGGTTCATGTGCGAGATGCGCGAGCGGTACTTCGACCACCTCCACCGCCTGAGCCCGGCGTTCTACGACCGGTGGAAGGCGGGCCAACTGATCGCGCGCGGCACGAGCGACATGGAGGCCCTCGAGGACACCGTCTCGTGGGCGCCGAACCACCTCGTGTCGTCGGCCCTGATGCTCGTGGGCGTCGTGGGCGTCATGCTCTGGAAGGACCGGGTCCTGTTCCTGGTGGTGTTCCCGATGCTGCCGGTGCTGCTGGTGATGACGCGGCGGTTCCGCGTGCGGGCGACCGAGGCGTGGCGCGAGGTGCGGGCCCAGACGGGCCGCCTGACGGCCAACGTGGCCGAGTCGATCGCCGGGGCCCGCGTGATCCAGGCCTTCGCGCGCGAGCCCAAGAGCATGGCGGAGTTCTCGGACCTGACGGACGAACTGTACCGGACGCGGGTCGAGACCGAGCGCGTCCAGGCGCGGTACATGGTGGGCATGGGGGCGCTCAGGATGGGGGCCCGGGCGGCCGTGCTCATCGTCGGGGCCTGGCGCGTCGGCCAGGGCGCCGCCACGCCCGGTGAGGTGGCCGCCTTCCTCGCCTACATCAGCATGTTCTTCGGCCCGATCGAGGCGCTGAGCAACCTGTACGGCGAACTCATCCACTCGCTGGCGGCGGCCGACCGCGTGATCGAGGTCCTGGACGAGCGGCCCGAGATCGTGGACCGCCCCGGCGCCGTCGGCCCGCCCGATTTCCGCGGGGGCGTGACCTTCGACGGCGTGACGTTCGCGTACGGCGCGGGGGAGGCCGTCCTCCGCGACGTGTCGTTCCGGGTGAGGCCGGGCGAGGTCATCGCCCTGGTCGGCCCGACCGGGGCCGGCAAGACCAGCATCTGCCGCCTCACCGCCCGCTTCTACGAGCCGCAGGAGGGGCGCGTCCTGATCGACGACTGGGACGTGCGCGACCTGGCGCAGGAGGCCCTCCGCCGGCGGATGAGCATCGTCCTCCAGGAGAACTTCCTCTTCTCGGGCACCGTCATGGACAACATCCGGTACGGGCGGCCGTCGGCCTCCGACGCGGAGGTCATCGCCTGTGCCCGGCGGATGGGAAGCCACCGGGCCGTCGAGGCCCTGCCGCAGGGGTACCAGACCGAGGTCGGCGAGCGCGGGGCGTCGATCTCGGCCGGGCAGCGGCAACTGATCTGCTTCACGCGGGCGATGCTGGCCGACCCGCGGATCCTCATCCTCGACGAGGCCACCTCGTCGGTCGACACCCAGGCCGAACTGGAGGTCCAGGACGCCTTGAGGCGCCTGACGGAGCGGCGGACGTGCTTCATCGTCGCCCATCGCCTCTCGACCGTCCGGCGGGCCGACCGCGTCCTCGTCATCGAGGACGGACGCATCACCGAAGAGGGCGCCCACGCCGACCTGCTGGCCGCCGGCGGCCGGTATGCGGCCATGTACCAGGACTTCATCCGATCGGAGTAGCCGGGAGCCGCCCGGCGGGGACCGCCGATGATCCCGATGGACTATCACCTGCACTCCCGCTACAGCGAGGACAGCCGGGCCGACCTCCTGGAGATGTGCGAGGCGGCGGCCGCGGCGGGCCTGACGGACATCTGCTTCACGGAGCACCTGGACTTCGACCGGGCCGACCCCGCGTACGGGTTTTTTCAGTACGGGCCGTACCGGGAGGCGATCGAGGCGGCGCGGGCGCGGTTCGCCGGGCGCCTGACGATCCGGATGGGCCTGGAGTTCGACTTCCGCCGCGAGTTCGGCCGCGAGGTGGGCGACGTCCTGGCCGGCATGGCCTTCGACTTCACGATCGGCTCGGTCCATACGGCCGGGGGGTGCCGCCTCTACCGCCTGAACCGGGACGGCCTCCAGTCGGCCGACCCGCGGGCGCTCCAGGACGCCTACTTCGCCGAGGTCCTGGCGCTGGTCGAGTCGGGCTGGTGCCGGTGCCTGGGGCACTTCGACTATCTCTATAAGCAGGCGCCGGGCGTCTTCGGGGCGTGGCGCGACGCGTGGTACTGGGAGCGGGTCGACGAGGTCCTGCGCGCGTGCGTCGGGCGCGGCGTGGCGCTCGAGGTCAACACGCATCACCTGCTGGACCGCGGCATGGCGCTGGCGGCCGACGCGGAGATCCTGGCCCGATACCGCGCCCTCGGGGGGCGGCTCCTGACGGTGGGGTCCGACGCGCACCGCCCCGGCGACGTGTCGCGTGGATACGCGGAGGCCGAGAAGGCCGTTCGCGTGGCGGGATTCGACGCCCTTTGGGGCTTCGAGGGCGGCCGCCCCTATCCGGTAGGAACATAATTATTCTTGACCCTGCACTGCCGATGAGGTAGGTTGCCTTCCTTCTGAAGGGCACGGGCCTATAGAAGGGGGGCGGTTCATGCGTTTCAGCGAGTGTCACGATCTGGCCATTCACGGCCTTTGCTGCCTGGCGGCCCAGCCCAAGGGGCGGCTCCTGGCGGCGAAGGACATGGCCAAGGCACTGGGCGCCAAACTCTCGTACCTGGCGAAGATCCTCCAAATCCTGGCCCGCGCGGGGCTGGTGGAGGCCAGGCGCGGGAAAACGGGCGGCTACGGCCTGAGCCGACCCGCCTCCGGGATCACGCTGAGCGACGTCCTCGGCGCGGTCGATGGCGGGCTGCGCATCTACCCGTGCCCAGGGACCCGCGGATGCCGCACGTCCAAGCCCTGCGCCATCCGGGCCGCCTTCGAAGGCGCCGACCGGTCCATGGCGCGGGAACTCGGACGCGTCACGCTCGCGCGGCTGGTGGCCGACCTGCGCGCGAAGGCCAAGGGCGGCGTCGCCCCGTGGCTCCAGACGGTGCTGTCCGAGGCCAATGCGTGACCGGCGCGTCCGGCGTCGGCCGGGCGGTGCGTCACGCGCTGCCCGGCGTTTCCGGCCAGTGGATGGCCAGGACGTCCAGCTCCGCGCACTCGGCCGCCGTGCCGAGCACCTGGGCCACGTTCGGGCGGGTGCGGCGGGCGTCTCCGCTGACGAGTTCCTTGATGTAGAGTCCGCCCGAGGTCCGAAGGGTCAACTCGAAGGTCACCGGATCGAGCCGGCGCCACGCGACGGACCGGACCCGCCGCAGCCGCGCGCGGTTGGCCCGCCGCCTGAGGACGCGCCGCGGCGTCCGCTGGCGGATCGGGCCCGCCAGCGCCGACAGCCGCCCGAGCGCCTCGGCGTCGACGGGCGCCGCGAGGCGCACCAGCGCGCGGTAGGTCTTCTCGGGGCGGGCGGCCTTGATGCGGGCCGGCTCGCCCGGGCCGCACATCCTCAGGCCGAGGACCTCGACCTGGCGGCCGGTGTTGATGCGGGTGGCCAAGGTGTCGAAGTCGAGCCGGCGCCGGTGCGGCCGGAGGACCTCCAGGACGAACGGCCGCTCGCCCAGGCATCGGACGTCGACGTCCTCGCGGCCGGCGCCGTGGAAGTTGTGGTCGGCGCCGCCCGCCGCCTCGCACACGGGGTCGCCGATGATCTGCTGGACGCTCGTCGGCCATCGGAGCCAGCGGCACTGGGGCAGGCCGCGCACTAGTTTCCGGTAGCGCCCCGCTACGAACAGGGGGCGGGCCGTCACGGCGACCTCGCCCCGGGCGTGGTCGGTGGCGGCCACGAGGTCGGGGTGGTCGAGGTCGGGCTGGCGGCCGGTGAGGGCGGCCACGCGGACGCCCACCTCGCGGTTGAACGCCTGCTTGTAGGGCTCGGCCAGGTCGCCGCCCACGCGGTCCCAAAGGGCCTGCTCGCGCTGGCGGAGGGCCGGATCGGCCCGGGACGAGACGGCGAACGTGTCGAACTCCCAGGGCTGGAAGGCATCGCGGACCCGCGCGGCCCAGGCGTCGAGTTCGCCGAAGAGGCCCTCGCACAGGATGCAGCGCCCCGCCGCCGGGGCCTGGCCGAGGGCGCGGCGGGCGATCCGGCCGCGCTCGTCGTTCCGCAGGCCCGTGCCGACGCCCGCCAGCAGCCGCCCGAGGCAGTGGTCGCACAGCGGCCCTGAAGCCAGGGCGCGGGCGGCCCGGTCCCGCACGTCGGGATCGGTCACGGCCTCGCTGAACGACCTTTGGCGCCACGGGTGCTCGGTCATCGGTCGTATAAAGTCTAACGGCGGGGGGTGGCGGGTGTCCACCCCCCGGCCGCGGCCTCCCCACGTTGCGGGGTCGCCCACGGCGTGGTATAGTGGCTTGCGGGACGGTTCTCAGGCGCGCGGACTCGCATGTCTCGAAACTACTCGGTCCAGGATGAGCAGGCAGAGGTCACCCGCGCCACGGCCTACCGGGAGTGGCTGGGGATCGAGAACCCGATCCCGACCTACTACCAGTTGCTCGGCCTTCCGGGCCTGGAGTCGGATGACGACGCCATCTTCGAGGCCGGCCGCGAGGTCAAGCGCAAACTGCGGTCCTACCAGGTGGGGCGCTACCGGGCGCTGGCCCTGGAACTCCTGGCCGACGTGGGCCAGGCCGTCTCGATCCTGACCAACCCCGAGAAGAAGCGGGCCTATGACGCGGACCTGACGCGGGGCTGGCGGACCGCCGCCGAGGAACTCTACGACACGCACGCCAAGGGCAGGGCCGGCGACCTGGCGGCCCTCGAGGCTTGGCTCGTGGCCTGCCGCAACCGGGGGATGCCGGTCGTTCGCCTGATGCCCTGCCTGTTCCGCCTCGCCCGGGCCAGGCGAGGACCATGGCCGGGCAACGGGCCGCACGGCGTCGATCTGATGACGGTCCTGTGGGTCTACCGCGATGCCGTCGCCATCGGCCAATGCCTGGAGACCGCGCCGCTGGAGAAGCGGGTCCAGTCGGTCAAGCGGGTGCAGCAGGCCCTGTGCATCCCGGAGGCCCTGGCGCGGGTGGTGGCGGAGGGCGTGGGCGGGTCGCGGCGGCTGTTCGAGGCGCTGCGCCTCGTGCGCCAGGCCAGGCAGGACCCGGATGCCGTGCTGCTGCGGCTGGCGCGGCGGATGCGGCGTTTCGGCGGGCTCGTCGGGCACCGCAGCAAGGTGCTGGTGGCGATCGGGCGGCTCCTGGGGAAGCATCGCCAGGACCTCCAGAAGATCCTCGCCCGCGCGGACGAGCCGACGGTGGAACTGTCGCCGGGCGCCCGGGCCTCGCGCGTCGCCCGCAAGGCCCGCGAGCAGGCCCACGTCAGGGTGCTCGACGTCCGCTACTGGGTCGAGGAGCGCCCGCAACTGCTGGTGGTCGCGGCGGTGGCGCTGGGGGTCGTCACGTTCGCGGTGGCGGTGCTCGTGGCGACGGGGGTCTGGCGTCCGTGGAGCGAGCAGGTCGTGTCGATCGAGCCGCATCGGCCGCAGGAGGCCGCCAAGCCGCCCGTCGCGCCGCCGAAGGCGACGGCGCCCGAGCCGGTGCCGGGGGGGAAGGAGCCGGCGCTGCCGCCGAGCCTCCTGGAGTTCATCCAGAAGTACCCGACGGGCGGGCCGCCGCCCCCTGCGGAGACGCCGCCCAAGGCGCCGGAGGAATCGCCCGGGGAGACGAAGCCGCCCCCGGACGAGCAGGATCCGAACGGGACGAAGTCGCCGAACCATTTCTTCGGCATCCCGATCGGCAGCCCCAAGAAGCAGGAACCGGCGGGGAAGGGCGGTCCGGCCGGGTGAGGGCGCGCTCCCGAGGCAAGGGCACGGCGGGTGCGGAGACCCGCCGCGCCAGGTGGCGCGGCAGGACTACTTGAGTTTGGGGTTGCGCTTGCGGATCTCGCCCATGCGGCGGATGACGTTCTTCGCCACGGGGTTCTCGGTCTCGGTCACCATCTTGAGGATGCGGTTGTAGCCGTCGACGGCCGCCTGGTCGTGGCCGATCTTCTCCTGGAGCAGGGCCTTGTCGTACTCTTTCTGAACGTTGTCGATAAGTTCATTGAGCGCGGTGCGGTAGACCTGGTCGGCGTTGGTGTCGGGCAGGTACCCGGGGTTCCTGAGTTCGGCGAGGGCGGCCTGGAACCCGCGGACGGCCTTGAAGAGGTTGGCTGGCGATTGGCCGCGCTTCGTGTACAGGTCCAGGGCCTGCGCGATGTCCTGGTCGGCGGCGCTCTTGTTGATGGTGCCGGAGGGGGGGAACGGCGACCGCGAGAGCGAACTGCGGATGCCGCGGATGACGACGGCCTTGCCGGCCCGGATTTCCTCTTTGCGGATGAAGGCGGAGTTGCCGGCCTCGCCCTCGGCCAGGATGCCCTCGGCCCTCTCGTCGACGATGCGGAGGCTCTGCGGCCGGATCTCGGTCTTCAGGCCGTTCGCGTCGACCACCTCCAGGGGCGCCAGGATGCGGATCATGTCGACGGGCGTCAGTTGCGGGATGCCCGACGGCCCCCGGTAGCCGGCCTTGGGCACCACCACGTAGATGACCATGCCGATGACGATCACGCCCAGGTAGACGCCCAGGCCGACGAAGAGTTTCCTGCGGCGTTTGAAGAGCGACTCCCTGGGCTCGCCCTCCTCCTTGGACTCGGCCTCCTCTTCCGGCTTCTCCGTGGAGGCAATCGTTCGGGCGCGGAACTGGGGCCGCCCGCCCGGCGAGACGGCCACGGTCTCGACGACGAACCGCAGGCGCGTCTTGGCGCCCACCGAGATCGTGTCGCCGTTCGCCAAGGGGGCCTCGTCGACCGGTTTCTTGTTGAGGCGGGTTCCGTTGCTGCTGAGGTTCTTGAGGACCCAGCCGTCGCCGGCACGGTCGATCCGCGAGTGCTGGCGCGAGATGCTCGTCTCCGCCAGCGCGACGTCGCAAGACTCGTCGCGGCCGATGAGGGTCGTGCCGGGCGCCAAGCGGAACGTCTTGCGCTTGTCCGGGCCGGCGATGCACTCCAGTTGCGCCCGCGCCGCGGTTGAGGTCGAGGTGGGACTCGTCGGGGGCCGGGCGGCCGGGAGGTTGCGCGCGTCAGGATCGTCTGGCGGCATGGCGGCGTTCCGGTTCCGTGTTGCGGCTCCAACCCCTTATACGACGGCGGCCGGCCGGTGCAGGGCCCCTTGCCCGGCCGCGTCCCGAGGGCCACGCGCCTTCGCCCGCGCGGGTCCCCGGCCGCTGTGCCTGGGCCCCGGGTGACCGTATCCTACCAGAGAGGGCCGCGCGGGTCAACCACGACATGGCTTGCTTGACAGGGGGTGCGCGCAGTCTAGAATAGGCGGCCGTGAGCCCCGGGGACCCAGGGATGGCAGACGCACCCGAAAGCGCCGAGGGACGGGCCGTCGGCATCGACCTCGGCACGACACTCTCCAAACTGGCCTACGTCGACCAGGGAGGCCGGCCCGTCCTGGTGCCGAACGCCGAGGGGGAACTCCTGACGCCCTCCGTCGTGGCGTTCACGAAGGCCAGCGTCCTCGTCGGCCGCGATGCCCTGCGCGAGGTGCTGGCCAACCCCGCCCGCTCCGTCATGCACGTCAAGCGCCAGATGGGCAATCCCAAGTGGCGGTTCAAGGTCGACGGCGAGACCTACACGCCCGAGGCCATCTCGTCGCTCATCCTCCGGAAACTCAAGAAGGACGCCGAACTCCACATCGGGCCCGTCCGCAAGGCCGTCATCACCGTCCCGGCCTACTTCGACGACGCCCGCCGCAAGGCCACCGAGGACGCCGGGGTCCTGGCCGGCCTGGAGGTGCTCGACATCGTCAACGAGCCGACCGCCAGCGCCCTGGCCTACGGCCTGGCGCGCGACGGCGAGGACGGCGTCTTCCTGGTCTACGACCTGGGCGGCGGCACGTTCGACGTGACCGTCATCGAGAAGCGCGGGAGCGAGTTCATCACCCTGGCCACCGACGGCGACGTCGAGTTGGGCGGCAAGGACTGGGACGACCGGCTCGTCGACCACCTGGCCCGCAAGTTCCGCGACGAGTTCGGCGACGACCCCCGCGAGAACGCCCAGGCCCACGCCTACCTCGGCATCAGCGCCGAAGAGGCCAAGAAGACCCTCAGCCGCCGCTCGGGCGCCAGCGTCCCCGTCAGTTACAAGGGCCACTGGGGCAACTACGAGGTCACGCGCCAGGAGTTCGAGTCGCTGACCGAGGACCTCGTGGCCGTCACCCAATTGACGACCGAGATGGTCCTGGAGGAGGCCGGCATCACCTGGGAAGGCGTGACGAAGGTCCTCCCGACGGGCGGGTCGACGCGCATGCCCGCCGTCCAGCGGCTGCTGGAGCGGATGAGCGGCAAGACCGTCAAGGCCGAGGTGCCGGTCGACGAGGCCGTGGCCGCCGGCGCCGCCGTGCACGCCGCCATCTGCGACCTGAAGCGCCCCGGCCGCATTCACGACCTGAGCGCGGAGGCGGCCGAGCGGCTCGGCAAGATCCACACCGTCGACGTCGCCGCCCACGCCCTCGGCCTCATCATCAAGGACGCCCGCACCCTCCAGTACCGCAACGACGTCCTTATCGCCAAGAACGCGCGCCTGCCGGTCAGCGTCACCAAGACCTTCCAGACCAGCATGGACAACCAGACGAAGATCCTCCTCCAGGTCGTCCAGGGCGACGCGCCGGCCCCCGACGCCAACATCACGATCGGCCAACTCGAAGTGGCGGGCCTGCCTCCCGGACGGCCCGCCGGCACGCTCGTCAAGGTCACCTACTCCTACGACCGCAAGGGCCGCATCCACGTAGCCGCCGAGGACCAGGGCTCGGGCAAGGTGGTCTCGGCCGAGATCACGCGCCAGTCGGGCCTGGACGCCGAGCAGTTGGCCGAGGAGGCCCGCCGGCTGGGCCTCAAGAGCCTCTGACGGGTCTCGGGCGGCCCCAGGACCGCGGCCGGGCTGCGCCCGCGGGGGGCCGGGGCGACGGGACCGGGTCTGAAACGGACGGGCCGCCCGTTACGCCCCCCGTCAGCGCCTTCAGCGGCCCATCCGAGGCGCATCCTCATGCGACGGCGCGGCCTGGGCGCGGGCCCCCTTCGGCAGTCGCCCCTGAAGGAGGGACCTTCCCGGCGGCCTCACTTCCGCCGGCGGAGGAGCACGCCCACCGCGCCCAGGGCCAGAAGCGAGAGCGTGGCGGGTTCGGGCGTGAGCGTCATGGCGCCCACGTCCACCCCGTCCATCACCAGGTGCTTCAGGACCACGAGGTTCGCGCCGGTAAGGCGGACAAGCCCGCCGTCGCCGATCGTGAGCGTATCGAGGTGCTGGTCGCACCCGAGGTTGAGGACCGCCCCGGTCACGAGAATCGAAAGGTCGGCATCCGCCATGAGCCCTGTGCCGCTGGCGTCGGTGTTCAGGTCGACCGTGCCGCACAGGACCTCGAAGATCGCGCCGGCGTCGTAGTCCTGCGGTCCGCAGATCACGAGCGTGCCGTCGCCGACCTTGCGGAACGTCCCGGCACCGGCGAGGGCCTCGCCGATGGTCCAGGTGCCGGCGGTGACCTCAAACTCGGTCGTGGCACTGTTCAGGATGTCGCTGGCAAAGGCCGTGGTGTCCGAGAGTATGAGTGTGCCCTCCAGGACCTTGGTCAGGCCGGTATGGGTGATGCCGGCGCCCGCGAGAGTCTGCGTTCCGGTGCCCACCTTCCTGAGCGAACCGCTCCCTCCTAGGTTGTCGCGGAGGTCGCCGAAGAACGCGGCGGTTCCGGGACTGCCGACCGTCAGGGCCGTGCCGCCCGCCGGGTCCTGAAGATGGACCATGGCGCCGGCGTCCCCCGCCAAGCCTCCAGCCGTGACGGTGCCGCCATCCACGACCAGCGTGCCGGTCGGCCAGAGTCTCAGCGTGCCGCCGACCTCGACGCCTCCGTCGGCGCCAATCTCCAGATTGCCGTGGCCGCCGGGGTCGGTCAGGCTGCCGCCGAGGGCCGCCGAACCGCTGAGGGTCCAGAGGGACCCGGTGCCACTGACCAGCACGTAGCCGTCGGAGCCGGCCAGGCGGCCCACCAGACCGTCGACGCACGACACGCGGGCATCGTCCAGGACCTCCATGAATCCCTGGCCGAGCCAGCCGACCGTCAGGGCGCCGTCCTGGGTCCACTCGGACTCGCTGCCGGAGACGCTGACGAAGCCGTCGACGCCCGTATCGCGGCCGATGATGCCGCTGGAGCCGGTGCCCGAAGCGCCCTTGTGCGACTCCAGGACACCGCCGCCCGTGATGTAGAGTTCGCCGCGGCAGTAATCGCCGATGCGGGCCTGGGTGCCGGAGATCACGTAGCCGCCGTCGCGGATGTAGGCCGTGCCGCCGGGACCGCCGCTGCTGCCGCCGACAATCAGGCTCCCCCCCAGGTCGACCGTGCAGCGGTCCTCGAAGTACGCCGTGCCCAGGCCTCGCCAGCCGACGGCGAGGAAGGACAGGTGGGTCACCGTGGAATCGGGACCGCGGACGGTCAGTGTGCCGTCGCTGCCCACGCCGCAGCCGACGAGCGTGCTGTGGGCGCTGTAGTGGCCGCCGTCGGTCACGTCGAGCGTGCCGACGTTCTGGTCGCCGACGAAGACCTGCCAGCCATAGTCGAATGTGCCGCCCGCCGTCGCGGCCACCTCGCCCGGGGCGAAAACGCCGATGCTGCACACGCTGTTGACGGCCCCGGCCCGCAGGGTGCCGCCTTCGGTGACGATGGCCTTCCCGTAGGCCTCTGCGCCGACCTGGAGGAAGGTCGGCCCCTCGAAGAGGGCATCGGTGCCGTTGACGACCAAGAGGCTGGGGTTGCCCAGGACCCCGCCGTAGGTTCCGACGAGGGCGGCGTTGGTGACGTTGACGTAGCCGCCGTCGAGGACGTGCAGGGCCCCGAACCCCCCGTCGCCAATCTTGAGTCCGACGCCGTCGCCCTCCCCGTCGCCGCTCACGGTGAGTTGGGAGCCCGTGCCGGCGACGTAGACGCTGCCGTAGCCGGCCACGCCGACGAGGAGTTGCCCGCCGACGGCGACGCGGCCGCTGCCCTCGACGGTCAACTCGCCGTCGCCGGTGGCCCCCTCACCGAGGTGCAGGGAGCCGGCGTTCACGATCGTGCCCTCGTTGGTGGCCCTGACGGCCGCGGTGCCCCCCTGGCCGATGATGAGGCTGACCTGGGCGGCGTCCAGGAGTTCCCACAGGGTGTCGGCGCCGTCGATGACGGCCTCGCCATAGGAGTCCGTGTTCATGGCCATGTCGCACTTGCCCATGTGGGCCTGGCCCTCGTCAGCGACGCTGAGGTACCCCTGGCCTCCCGCGCCGAGGCCGTACCAGCCGGTCACGTGGTACTCGGACCCCAGGCCGGCGACGGTGACGGTGCCCTGGCTGCCGCCATGCATGCCCGCCCATCCGTGGCCGTGCTCGACGATGCCGCCGCCCTGGATGGTCAGGGCGCCGATGCCCGAGCGTCCGGTGACGATGTGGTGCCCGAAGGCGGTCCATCGGGCGCCCTCGCCGACGACGACCGTGCCCGTGGTGCCGCTGCCGTGGGCGATGTCGAGTTCCTTGGCGTCGACGGCGCCGTCCAGAAGCACGAGCGCGCCGTCGGAGTCCACCGTCTGGGCGACGACGGCGCTGCCGGTCAACGTGAGATCGTCCCAGTCCCGGGTGAGGGCGTACACGAACCCTCCCAGTTGGAAGGAGACGCTCGTCTCGACCACCAGTTGCTCGTTGGTGTAGGAGGCGTCGAAGAGGACCTGGCAGAGCGGCGCAGACGGCAGGAAGAGGGCGGCGTCGGCGGGCCCGGGCGGGCCGGGCGGCAGCCAGGAGGCCGGGTCTCCGAACGGGCCGGCGGGCGGCCCCCACTGGTACGGGTCGGCTGCCGCGGGGCGCGCCGGGGCGCCCAGAACCAGGGCGGCCAGCGCCAGGGCCAAGGCGAGGCGGACGGGCGGCCTCCTGCCAACATCGTCGTTGTTGCACATGTGAATCTCTCCGAATACTAAGTGCGTGGCGCCCTAGCCTATGCGTCGCGTTAACGGCGGTCCGGGGCACGGGTGGCAGCGACGGAGGGGAGAAAGGAAAGACCCTCGGGTGGCTGGCGCGCCCTTCCCCCCCAAGCCTTCCCGGCTTGACGGAAGCGGTCTCCAGGACGCAAGGCGGCCCGCGGCTCCCCCCGTCATGGCATGCCCCTCTGGCTCCCGAGACCGGCTCTCGTTCACCCCCGCCTGCACTGTCATGGCAAGCAGGAACGAGCGCCGACCCCCAAAGCGATCTCTCTCGCGCAGGTGCGCCCCATCACTGGTTCTCTGGCCTGATAGTATGAACCAGATTCGGGCGTCTGTCAAACGGGTGCGATCGACGATCTTGGGGCCGTCTGGCGCGTGCGGGGGCTCAGACTCGGTCTTGGGACGCGAGACCTTGGCTTGTCTGAGTCTGAACCGAACGCTCAGCGACCTAGGTCCGGTCCTGGCAAAGAGAAAGCCGTTCGACGCGCTCGCCGAAAGGGCTTCCTTGAAGATCGGTCCGGGTGACTCGGGTCGATCCAGCGACCTGCCCCGGCCCCCTCGCGGCGAGGCCGGAGTATGCCCCCCGCCGAGAATAGGCGGCCACTTTGGGAACCGGAGGGGTTCAATCGTATAAGATAATAGAGGAAGGGAAGGGCTGCGCGCGATGACGACAACCCAGTCGGAAACCGCGAAGAAGGGCCAACCGATCCGGCTCGAGGAGATCTTCGAGCGGACGATCGCCCACTTCCTGGAGCCGGTGGGCGAGTACCTGCGCGACCCGAGCGTCTCGGAGGTCATGATCAACGGGCCGGACGAGATCTACATCGAGCGTCGCGGCCAGTTGACCCTCACGGACGCCAAGTTCCCGGGCAACGACGCCCTCATGGCCGCCATCCGAAACATGCTCCAGTACGTCGGCAAGCGGGTCGCCCCCGAGCATCCGATGATGGACGCCCGGCTTCCCGACGGGTCCCGCGTCCATGTGGCCATGCCCCCGTGCAGCCGCAAGGGCATCGTCATCACCATCCGCAAGTTCGCCCGCGAGGCGTTCAACATGGACTTCCTCGTGCGGACGGGGTGCCTGTCGGACCTGGCCCGGGACTTCCTCCACCTGTGCACCCTCACGGAGAAGAACCTTCTCATCAGCGGGGGCACGTCGAGCGGGAAGACGAGCCTGCTGAACGTCCTGTCGGAGTACATCCAGGCGGACCGGCGGATCGTGGTGATCGAGGAGTCGTCGGAACTCCAGTTGCGCCAGCCGCACGTCATCAGCCTGGAATCACGCAGCCCGGACCGGTACGGCCGCGGCGAGGTGACGATCCGCGACCTGTTCAAGAGCAGCCTGCGGATGCGGCCGGACCGGGTGATCGTGGGCGAAAGCCGCGGCGGCGAGGCCCTGGACATGATCCAGGCCATGACGAGCGGCCACGCGGGGTCGATGACGACCCTCCACGCGGACTCGCCGGCCGACGCCCTCAACCGCCTCGAGACCATGGCCATGATGAGCAACGTCGAGATCCCCCTGGCGGCCCTGCGGTCCCAGGTGGCCTCGGCCATCCACGTCATCGTCCAGATGATGCGGTTTGCCGACGGCACCCGCCGCATCGTCGAGATCAGCCAGGTCCTCGCCCTGGACCCCCACGGACGGTACCAGACCGAGAGCCTGTTCAGCCTGCGGATGCCCAAGGGCGAACGCGAACTCTCGAAGGCCGAACTGCAATGGACCGGCAAGAAACTCGCTTTCCGTAACGAGGTTGCCGTGCAGGCGGCGGTCCACAAGTGGCCAAGTTTGTTGCCCTTGGTGGTCGATTAGAATCGTATAGCAAGGCGGGAAGGGCGGCCATGGCCCGGATCGGCGGGAAACGCGGTCGGAACGCCGTCCGGCGCGGCCTGACGCGGCTGGCGCACCGGGCGGGCCTGGCACGCCTGCATCGCGACGAGCGCGGCGGCGCCCTGGAGTACGTCATGGTGATGGGCGCCATCGCCGTGCCGCTCATGGCCCTGTCGGAGGCTATTTTCCAGGTCTTGTCGGATTACTTTGGGATGATCGCGTTCTATGTCTCCTGGCCGTTTCTCTAGGGGGCACGGACGGGTCCAAACGGAGGGAGGCTTTTCATGTTGGCACGGATGTGGCGAAGTCTGAAGCGGTTGCACGCGGACGAGCAGGGGGCCGAGGGTCTGGAGAAACTCCTGATCATCGCGGCTGTCGTGCTCCCCCTGCTGGCCCTGCTGATCCTCTTCCGAAAGTCGATCAAGGAGTGGGTGGTCGACATGTGGGAGAAGATGCGCGGCCAGTCGTCGGAGGACGAGTCCGACTACTTCAGCGACACGCTGCCGGGCGGCACGAGCGGGTGAGGCGGCGCTGCCCCCGCGTGGCTGCACGAAGAGGGAGCGTCCATGCTTCTGCCTGCCTGACGCGAGGTGCGGCGGGAGCCGGGCGCGGGTGCAGTCCACGCCGGCAGACGCCTGCCCCCTGGCGGGGCCGCGCCGCGCAGGGCGCCCCCGTCCGCACGAGCGCGCCAGGGAGGGCTCCGGCGGAGCGGCCCTCGTGATCCGCCGCAGGGAGGGCCGGTGATCTGGGAGTGGATCGGCGAGATCGTCCTGGCGGGCGTGTTGGTGGCGGCCGCGGTTTCGGACCTTCGCGGCGGCAAGGTCTATAACGGCCTGACGTACCCGGCCATCGTCGTCGGTCTCGCCTTCGGCTGGATGGAAGGCTGGTGGGAGGGTGCGGCGCGTGAGAGCATCGTCAACCACCTGGCAGGCTTCGGCTTCGGGTTCATAGTCCTCTTCGTGCCGTTCCTGCTGGGCGGGATGGGCGGTGGCGACGTAAAACTCGTGGGCGCCGTTGGCGCCTTCCTCGGCTGGCCCGGCGTCGTCTACGCGATGTTCTACTCCTTCCTGGTCGGGGTGGTCATCGGCCTGATGCTGATGGTGTGGCGGGGCCAGACGGCGACGGTGCTGAGGCGGCTCGGGGTGGCCGTGCGGCTACTGCCGCTCCCGAGCGTGACGATGGACGAGGCGGTGCCCGTGACCTCGCTGCGCGTGCCGTTCGCTTTTGCCGTCTGCGTGGGCACGCTGTGGTGGGTGGTCGAGAAGGAGGCCGGCGGCTCGCTGTACGGGCTCATCGCCGGCCTGGTGGGGTGGTGAAGAGGGGGCGGCCGGAGCGACTCGGGGAGCGCCGCGTGAGCGGGATGGCGACACGGCGGACGCGATGGCTGGCCGGGGCCAGTCTGCTGGCCACGGTGGGGATCGTCTGTCTGGCCATCGCTGTGTGGCGCGGCAACCGGGAGTGGTTGCAGCCGGCGGCGTTCAGTCCCCTGGCCCTGCGGTGCCTGGCGCTGATCGCGGGCGGGATGGTGGTCCTGGGCCTCGTGGCGGCGGCGATGGTGCGGCTGGAGGCGCGGGGCCGGCCCGGCCATCCCCGCGGACTGCACGGCAACCAGGACGGCACGGCCGCCATCGAGTTCGTCCTCCTCCTGCCCGTGGCGGTCATGGTGTTCCTCGTGGTGACGCAGTCGGCCCTCTTGTTCAACGCCAACGTGATGGTGCAGTACGCGGCCTGGGCGGCGATGCGGGTGGCGACGACGGTCGTGCCGTTCACGTTCGGCGACGAGTTGCGGAACCTCGTCAACAACCCGGACGGCGGGACGTCGTCGGAGAAACTGGCGATGATCCGCCGGGCGGCCGCCATGGCCCTGGTGCCTATCAGCGGGGGGATTCCCTCCTCGGTCGCCAGCGTCGGCGACTCCGCCGGCCAGGCCATCCGCCAGGAGACCGCCGCCGCCTTCAGCAACCTCAGCGAGAAAGAACGCCATTGGTTCGCCCGCATCGAGCCCCAGTACAACTACGCCTGGTACTACACCCAGATCGACCTGGCGAAGCCCGAGCACTGGCGCGACGGCGATCCGGACCCCGACTGCCCCTATCGCAACCAGCAGCGCGACGAGTGGACCCAGTGGGGATGGACCTACCTGCCCTACTGCCCGTTCCACCCGGACCGCATGGACTACTACAAATGGGAGGACCTCCACCAGCGCCTCATCTACCAGTACCTGCTGGAGATGCCGTACGCCGGCAGGTTCCTGGGCACCCGGGCCTCTGTGCCGGGTTACAAAGGAGAGACCTACCAGGCGGAGATCCGGGCGGTCTTGAGCCTGATGAACGAGGGGGGGCCCGACCCGCTGCCGGCAGAGTGACGCGGCGCCGGCCGCGCGTCGGCCTTCCGCGACTGGCACGTACCCAAGCGGAGCGTTGAGACACTATGGCGAAGACGGCCTTTCCGGGCGCCCTCCAGACGGGCGCCAAGATCGGGAAGTATGAGGTCCGCGAGCAGGTGGCGGCCGGCGGGATGGCTATCATCTACAAGGGGCACGACCCGTCGCTCGACCGGATGGTGGCCATCAAGCAGATCGCCCCGCACCTCGCCCAGGACGCCCGCTTCGTCGAGCGGTTCCGGGCCGAGGCCCAGACGCTCGCCCGCCTCTCCTCCAGCCAGGCCAACATCGTCAGCGTCTACGAACTCATCGAGCAGGACAGCCAGTTGTTCCTCGTCATGGAGTACGTCGAGGGGACGACGCTGCGGGCGATGATGGACCGCGGCCCGATCTCCCTCCAGACGGGCCTGGGAGTGCTCCTCTCGACCGCTCTGGGCCTGCGGGCCATGCACGCCCAGGGCATCGTCCACCGCGACCTGTCGCCCGCGAACATCATGATCGGCCAGGACGGGGCCCTCAAGATCACCGACTTCGGCCTGATCGGCCACTCGGGCGGCAAGACCAGCCTGCCCATGGGCACGACCAAGTACATGGCGCCCGAGATGTTCACGGGCGGGACGGTCGATCCGCGGGCCGACCTCTACAGCCTCGGCCTGATCGCCTACGAGATGTTCGCCGGGCGTGAGAAGTTCGACGCGACGTTCCGCGACGTCCTGCGCGACGACAAGGCCCAGCAGGTCCGCTGGATGCACTGGCACTCGAACCCCGCGCTCCTGGCCCCGCCCTTGAAGGACCTCCAGCCGGGCATCCCGCCCCTGATCTCCAAGATCGTCGAGCGGATGATGGAGAAGGACCCGTCGCGCCGCTTCGCCTCGGCCGACCAGATCATCCGCTGGCTCCGCCGCATCTTCGTCATGCACGTCCAGGGCAAGAGCGTCTCGGTGGCCGAGTCGGAGAACCTCGAGAAGGAGATGGAGGCGGACACGGTCGCGGCCGGGGGCGTTCCGGCCGTGCGCGGCGGCGCGGCGGCGGCGGCCAGGGAAGCGGGGGCCCCTCCGGCGACGGTCGAGAAGACCGCCCCCATCCCGGTCCCCAAGTGGACTTGGCAGCGGGCCGCCTTTTGGGCCGCCACCGTCTGCGGACCGCTCCTCATCCTGGCGTCGGTCCTGCTGATCTGGAAGTATCACACGGCAAACATGGAGCGGAATGCGCGGCTCGACCGCCTGGCGGCTGCCCGGCTCCTGTTCGAGGACAACAAGTTCCAGGAGGCCGCCAAGGCCTACTCGGCGATCGCGGTCGACTTCCAGAACAACCCGTCGGTGGCCACCCCCGCCCTCCAGTTCAAGTTCCTGGCCCTGGCCGAGGCCGCCCTCCGGGCCGACGACATCCCGGCGGCCAAGGGCCACATCGCCAAGGCCGAGACGCTCAACATCGCCGGCCACTGGGCCACGGACTTCCGCAAGCGCCTCAACGACAAGGAGGGCATCAAGCAGGGCCTCGCGGACGTCGAGCAGTTCGTGAAGACCGGGCAGTTCGACGAGGCCATCATGCTCCTGAGTTCCCTTCAGAAGACGTTCAACGTGGACTACAGCAGCCGCATTGAGGAGATCACCAGCCGCAAGACCATGCGGGACTACACCGCCCTGCTCAGGAAAGCCGACGAGTACGCGAAGCAGGCGCGGTTCAACGAGGCCGAGACGCTGTACGTCCGCGCCCAGGAGATCCAGTCGACCCCCGAGGTCGTCGAGCGGCTGGCGACGCTCAAGAAGCGCGTCGCGTATGCCGGCCACCTCGCCCGGGCCGAGAAGGCCGCCGCCGGCAACCAGTGGCCGGAAGCGGCCAAGGAGTATGAGGAGGCCGCCAAACTCCAACCGTCGCCCGAGTTGGACGCCAAACTGAAGAAGGCCAAGATCCAGGCCCTCCACGCCAGGGCGGCCGCCCTCGAGAAGAGCGGCCTGGCCGACAGGGCCATGGCCGTCTACGCCGAGATCCTCAGCCTCGACCCGCAGGACCCCATCGCCACCGCCAAGGTCGCCTTGGCCGGGGCCCGGAAGAACTGCGACGCCTTCATCAAGGCGGGCGACGACGCGATGGCCAAGGGGGCCTTCAAGGAGGCCATCACCAGTTACCAGTCGGCCCAGCCCCTGATCGACCCCACCGAGACCCCCCGCAAGGCGAAGGTCGAGACCCAGTTGAAGGAGGCCCAGTACCAGGACGCCATGACGACCGGGCGGGCCGCCGAAGCGCGCGGCGACTGGGACGCCGCACGCACCGCCTACCTGGCCGCCCAGGGCATCAACGACACCGCCGAGGTCAAGGACGCCCTGGCGAACCTCGAGATCACCCGCGAGTACACCCAGCACATCCTGATCGGCAAGGAACTCCTGGCCCAGTTCCGATACGTCCAGGCCCTCAAGGAGTTCGAACTCGCCAAGGAGGTCCGCGACACCGAGGACGTCCGCGAACTCATCCGCGCGACCAACTACCAGCGCTACCTCACCCAGGCCAGGGGCCTGATCACCGACAAGCGGCTCCCGGAGGCGGTTGGCGTCCTGAAGGTGGCCAGGTCGTACGCCAACGAGACGCAGAAGATCGAGATCGACGCGCTGATTATGATGTGCGAGAAGGCCGGCCAGACCGGAAGCGAGTGAGGCGAGCCATGCGTGCCCGAAGAGCCGTTCGGCGTGCGACGGGGCCGCGACGTTCGGCGCTGGTGCGATGCCATCGGTGCCAGAGCGGCCAGGCCATGTTCGTCATGGTCGTTTACTTCTTTCTGCTGGCCGGACTGCTGTTCCTGGTGATGAACACCGGCGACCTGTTGAACCGCAAGGTCCTGATGCAGGGGGCCGCCGACTCGACCGCCTGCTCGGGCGCGGACTGGTATGCGCGCGGCCTGAACACGATCGCGTTCTGCAACGTGACGGACACGCAACTCTTGTCCCTGATCGTCCTGCTGGACACGCTGGAGACCGTCGTGCCGCCCGCGACCGAGTGCGTCGACGACCTGATGTCGAACATCGGGTCGAGCGCGGCCGGGCACGACATCCCGATCGACGACCGGACGTGCAAGTGGCTGGCGGTCGGCAACGCCGCCTCCGAGCGCGAGATCATCCGCCGGTTCTGGGACATCGTCCAGGGCATCCCGATGGACGAGTACCTGACGTACGACGAGGGCGTCGTGTGGGAATGCGTGAAACTGCTGGACGGGTTCGGGCACGCGATGATCGACGTGACGCCCCTGGCCTCCCAGCGCGAGGCCATGGACATCGCCCGGAAGAACCATGCCGAGTTCGGCTTCGTCCTGCCCTTGTGGCCGGAGTTGCCCGTCTACGACGGCCAGTTCAGCGACTTCCGGAACCCCATGGAAAAAGGCCGCCTGCCGCCCCCCTACGAGAACCAGGCCGCCGGCGGTTACAGCGTCATGGGCTACTACGGCTACGGCGGGAACCGCATGGGGCCCTGGGCCTACTGGCGCGAGCCCTTCACCCACACCCAGCCGATGGGCCTCCTGGACATCAGCCGCTTCTCCGTCCTCTTTAACGTCGTCTCTTACGCGAAACTGGAGATGCTGTTCGGGAGCGGCGACGACCGCGTCTCCCTCCGCCGCTGGGAGATGGACTACGAGAAGGCCAAGAGCCTCGACCCCGACCAGGTCCGCCGCGCCTGGTGGGAACGCATCCATTTCGACAGCCGCTACCCGTTCCCCCAGAGTTCCTTCTTCTCCAACATGCAGTTGCGCGAACCCCAGGAGCCGCGCGTCAGGATGCGCACCTTCCCCGACATGGAGAACCCCGACCTGACGGGGTGGACCCGCGCGAAGGAGTCCTACGAGGGCGCCGACCCGCGCCTGGCCGTCTGGTACAAGGTCGACGAGCGCCGGACGGCCCATTACCCGCAGATCGGCATCTTCGCGCCGCACCCGCCCATGAACCCGGACGGCAGCCCGTGGCCCTACACGGAGGCCGAGAAGCAGACGTACTACAGCGTCTCCTTCTGGCGGTTCGACGGGGCCGAACTGGAGGACGACACGACCCTCCACCGCCGCTACATGGCGGCCGCGGGGACGACGCCCCCCTTCGCCCCCATCCTGCCGACGCGCGAGGTCATGGACAACAAGAACTACGCGACCGTCCTGAAGTGGTTCACGTTCAACTCGTTCGCCTACCGCCCGGGGGCGGTTAGCGAATGGGCGGACCGGTTCGTCAATCCGAACCCCATCCCCAAGACCCTGGCCTTCGCCGAGGCCCGCGTCTACAACTACCGCGGATGGGACATGTTCACCCAGTACTGGCAGGTCAAACTCCACCGCCAGGAGAAGTGGGACGAACTGGCGGCCGAACTGGGGCGCGGCCTGCCGCCCCAGGCCTCGTCCATCTCCGGGGCGTTCACCCCGGAGCGGCTTCAGCCCGTGGCCGACCTCCTGGGCTCGTATGACGCGGCCTTCGTCGAGAAGGTGGCGCACTAGAGGCGGCGGAAGGAGACGATCATGCGACGCACGCATCGACGGTCCCGGCCCGGGAACGCCATGATCGAGTTCATCCTGACGCTCCCGATCATCATGTTCCTCACGGGCCTGACGATCTACATGTCGTCCGCCATGCTGACGAAGCACCAGAGCGTCATCGAGGCCTACCATCGCCTCTACACGATCCGCTGGTGGTACCCGGACCCGAACTATAGCTCCAGTTACGACGGGTCGGGCGCCGGCGAAGAGCATCGGCCGCGGGGCACCGGCGAGTCCCTCGAGCGGCTCCGGCGCGACGTGGAGCCGGCGACGGTCCGGAAGGTCTCCAGCGCCCTGGCCCAGAACTACTGGGCCCGCCTCTTCGGAAACCTGCCGGGCCGCGACGAGCACGAGACGAGCCGTTCCTTCGAGACGCGCGGCCCTTACTGGCGGTTCATCCCCACCACGGCCATCTCCGACCACTACCGTGACCAGAGCGAGTGGCGGTTCTTCGACCTGGACGTGTGGAGGATCGCGCGGAGCGGGCCGCTCAACGTCATCTACCAGTCCTTTTACGAGAATCTCCAGGGCGACGTGGCCCCCCACTTCGAGAAGACCCGCGACGACATCATCGAGCGCTGGTGGCACGGCACGGACCAACTGGAGCAACTCCGGCAGGGCGAGGCCGACTGAGGGGCCTGTATGAGCGAAGCGCGTCCCCCCGAAGTCCCGGAGCCGCCGGCCGACGCGAAGCAGGGCCCCCCCCTGGCCGAGGCGCGCCCGCCCGAGGTCCCGGAGACGCCGGCCGAAGCGAAGCGGCGCCGGCGCCTGGCCCTCGCGTGGCGCCTGGCGGTGACGCTGCTCATCCTCGTCGGCGCGGTCGTCGTGGCCGGGTTCCTGGGACACCCCGGGCGCTTCGCCTCGCAGGACGACGCCTTCCCCGAGATGCGCGCCGTCCCGCCTGCCCAGGCGAAAATGCCCGAGCCCTTGACGCCTGGCGAGAAGCGCCGGGGGGAGGGCGAGAGCGTGCGGCACCTCCTCGGCGGCGTCCTCATGCGCGCCACCGAGGAGAGCGACGCCGACCACGCCGACCCCCTGAACCAGGACCCTGCCGCCCGCCGCCAGTTCCTGGCCGACCGCTTCGGGCTCCCCTTCAGTTACCCCCGCAGCGCGCTCGAGGAGGGCGTCGTCCCCGCCGGGGGCGACGTCCTCATGGTCTTCCAGCATCCCGAGAACCCCAAGGCCCGCATGGTCATGGTCCGGATGCGGATGCGCGTCGAGGACGCCCTCTCGGCCTTCCAGAGCGCCTACACGAAGGACCGCTGGAGGGTCGGCGATCCGGAGGAGAACGCCCAGGAGGGCGGGGAAGGCGCCGCCCGGACCGACCGCGGGTGGCTCTTGCGATGCCGCCGCGACGCCGAGAACCGCTTCGTCTACCTCGAAGAGCGGCTTTCCCGCGAGGAAACACTGGCGATCGTCTTCGATCCCGGTTATTAAGGACGGCCGGGCGAGAGCAAAGGAGCGCCGATGGCCAAGGACGCGCAACTCTTCACCAGCAGGTGGCTGCTCCTGGCAGGGATCGTCTGCGCCGTGTTGGCGGCCATCGTCGTCAACCTCTACCTCGGCTCCGTCAAGAGCCAATACGAGTCCGGCACGTTCTATGTCGTCCAGGTCACCCGCGACGTGCCGGCGAACGGCAAGGTCACCGAGGCGGACGTGAAACTCGTCTCCGTCCCCCCGGGCTTCGAGAAGGCCTTCGACAAGGCCTTCAAGGACAATACGGACTTCTTCATCGGCGGCAAGCCCTGCCGGCGCAGGCTCAACATCGGCGACGTCCTCTTCTTCTCCGACTTCCTCGACGTCCAGACCACCCCGGAGCCGGTCAAGCCGCCCGTGGGGTACGAGTACATGAGCCTGCCCATCCTCAAAGACTCCTCGCCCGGCATGCAACTCCAGCCGGGCAGTTTCGTGGCGGTGCGCGGCCGCTTTGACGTGACCCCAGGCGGCAAGCAGCGCGACTTCGAGACCTTCACCGTCATCCCCGGCATTCAGGCCCAGACGCTCGACGACTCCAAGGAGCCGCAGACCAGTGGTAACTATTCCCGCGTCGGCGTCTTCGTGAAGCGCGAACAGGTCAAAATCCTCACCGACATCCTCGGCAAGGCCGAGGGCCGCAAATTCCTCATCACCCTGACGAGTGTGCCTTCGGGGGGGAGGGGGGTGGAACCGGAGATCGACGCCGCCCTGGTGCGCCTCATCCAGACGGGCAAGGCCGACGCGCCCGACCTCCTGGCGCCGTGAGCGGTTGAGAAGAGGACCCGCGGCGATGCGCGTGATCGCGTACAGTCAACTGAGTGACGTGCGGCACGAGGTGGAGTTCGCCAAGGACGTGATGCGCATCGGCCGCGACCCCGCGAACGACCTGGAGTTGCCCAGCCCCTTCGTCTCGCGCGAGCACGCCCGCCTCATCCGCGAGAACGGCGAGTACCTCATCGAGAACGTCGGCCTCAACGGCACCCTCGTCGACGAGCAACTCGTCGGCGTCGGCGAACAGGTCAAGATCCAGCTCGGCCAGGAGGTCCACATCGGCGAGTGGACCCTGTACCTGTCGGGCGACATCGCCGGCCGGCCCTCCGACAAGGCCATCAGGATCCACCGCGAACACACCCCCCTGATGAAGGCGATGGAGGTCGAGAAGCAGATCCACGCCGAACTCCTGCGGCGCCTCAACCTGCGGACCGTCGACGTCGAGGCCCAGGACGACCCCCGCTACGTCGCCCACATCAAGGGCCACCTGAACGCCATCCTCCAGGAGGCCGTCTCCGGCGTCGACGACGAGACCGGCTGGTTCATCGTCGAGCAGCAACTCAAGCGGGACGTCATCACCGAGATCTCCCGCCGCGCGGGGTCCAAGATGCGCCCGCCCATCCTCAAGGCCGGCGACTCCGTCCTCGATCCCCAGTACGAGGCCGGCCTGACGCGCCTGCGCGACCTCCTGGTGGCCGACCTCGGCCTCAAGTTCGGCACCGAGAACGTCAAGGAGGACACCGAGAACGTCGAGGACCGCTTCGGCGAGGCCTTCGACCGCGAGGCGCCCCAGGTCACCGAATTCCTCTGGGTCTATGCCGTCAAGCGCTACCTGATGAAGGAGATCCTCGACATCGTCATCGGCCTCGGGCCGATCCAGGATCTCCTCGACATGCCGAACGTTACCGAGGTCATGGTCGTCGGCCCGATGAAGATCTACATCGAGGAGAACGGCGTCATCCGGAACACGGGGCGCTCGTTCTTCTCCGACGAGGTGGTCCACACCGTCATCGAACGCATCGTGACGCCCATCGGCCGGCGGATCGACCGCTCGACCCCCATCGTCGACGCCCGCCTGCCCGACGGCAGCCGCGTCAACGCCACCATCGCCCCCCTGAGCCTCGTCGGGCCGGTCCTGACGATCCGCAAGTTCTCCGAGGTCCCCTTCACGATCGACGACCTCATCGGCTTCGGCACCATCACGCCCTGGGCCGCCAACTTCCTGCGGGCCTGCGTCCTGGGGCGCAAGAACATCCTGGTGGCGGGCGGCACGGCGTCGGGCAAGACGACCCTCCTGAACGTGCTGAGCGCCTACATCCCGCCGCACGAGCGCATCATCACCATCGAGGACTCCGCCGAACTCCAGATGTTCCAGGAGCACGTCGTCCGCGTCGAGACGCGCCAGGCCAACGTCGAGGGCAAGGGCCGCTACAGCATCCGCGACCTGGTGCAGAACGCCCTGCGCCAGCGGCCCGACCGCATCATCGTCGGCGAGGTCCGCGGCGGCGAGGCCCTCGACATGCTCCAGGCCATGAACACCGGCCACGACGGCTCCCTCACCACCATCCACGCCAACGGGCCCGAGGACGCCATGAAACGCCTCGAGGGCCTCGTCCTCGAGGCGGTCGACATGCCCATCCGCGCCATCCGCGAGCAGATCGTCACCGCCCTCGACGTCATCGCGCACCTCACCCGCTTCGCCGACGGGCGCCGCGAGGTCACCGCCATCAGCGAGGTGGCCGGCCTCGACCAGGACGAGGGCACCATCGTCGTCGAGGACATCTTCACCCGCCCGATGAGCGGCCACAAGGGCCGGGCGCGCGGCGAACTGATCCACACCGGCTACATCCCGCTGTTCGCCAGGGACCTCCTCCAGAAGGGCCTCCTGACCGTGGATGCGTTCATGTAATCATGGCAGAGACCGCCATCCATCAGGACGGGTTGTTCCTCTACCAGGCGGGGGCGACGCTCTTCGTCATGCTCGCCGCCTTCCTCCTGACCCTCTCCCTGCGCCCGGCGATGGAGGGCGTCGTCCGGCGCCAGGAGGAACTCTTCCACTCCGGCCTCGTCGAACTGTTCCTGTTCGACGTGACCCCCCGCCAACTGACCTACGTCATGTTCGGCGGCGCGGTCGTCACGGGCGCCCTCTGCGCCCTCTTTGCCCTCTCGTTCGACGCCTCGGGCGCCGGCGTGTGCATCGCCTTCTTCGTCGGCCTGTTCGCCGGCTTCTGGATCCCCCAGGTCGTCATTGTCGTCATGCAGCGCCGGCGGCGCCAGCGCCTCAACGAGCAGTTGATCGATGGCCTGGTCACCCTCTCCAACGGCATGCGGGCCGGCCTCAACCTGGTCCAGTCGATGCGCCTGATCGAGCAGAACGCCCAGCCCCCCATCAGCCAGGAGTTCGGCCTGATGCTCCGCG
>CAYGZE010000012.1:0-20920 GCA_964354185.1 uncultured Anaerolineales bacterium
GCGGCGTGCCGCGCAGTTCCGCCGGGAGGGCATCCTCGACGTACAGGAGTCCGGGGCCCTGGCTCCAGCCGGTGTCGACGTAGCCGCGGGTCTTCCACGCCTGGGTGTCCAGGCTGCCCGACTGGTAGTAGCGCCAGGTGTTGTCGAAGTCGAACACCGGCGTGACGACCTCTTCGATGATGGTCGACTGCTCCGACGGGTTGCCCACGTTCGGCGTCGGGATCGGGTAGAACTCGTACTCGGTGCCGCCGTTGGGCGACCGGCCCTGGGACCAGTCGGTCGTCTGCGGGACGTAAAGCACCTGGTCCATCAGGCCGCCGGCGGCGTCGAACAGGGCGATGAGGCCCACCTCGGACGTCAGTTTGAAGTTGACGTGGCCCTCGGCTCCGCTGTCGTCGGCCTGGATGGCCAGGCACGCGCTCGCGCCGACGAAGTTCAGAGGCTTGAACGTGTCCTTGTCCTTCTGCGAGATCGGGTTGTCCGTCAGGGACAGGCCGTCCATCGCCACCGGGAGCGGATCCGGGTTGTAGAGTTCAATGAAGTCGTCCTGGAACACAACGTCGCCGTTGGTGAACCACTCGTTGATCTTGAGCGTCGCGGGGTTGCCCGTCCGGTGGGCGACGTTGGCGGCGCCAGGGGTCGGCTCGGTCAGGGCCCAGGTGCGGTCGGGGCCGACGCGGCCGATGGAATGATCGGTCACCTGCACGCCGAAGTCGACCGAGTCGATGACGACCCACTGGCCGGCGCCCGAGTCGTAGCGACTGAGGTAGATGCCCTCGCCCTGGCCGTCGAGATTGAAGCCCAGGTGGACGCCGGGGGTCGTGGCGTCGTCGGCGTAGAGGACGAGGTAGCCGCCCGCGGCAACCGTCGTGCCGGCGGAGAAGGTGAACTTGGGCGTGGCGTCCGGGCCGTCGCTGATGCCGTAGCCGGCCAGGCTGAGGGCCGGCGCACCCGCCGCGGCGTCGTAGAAGAGTTCCACCATGTCCGGGTAGGTGCCGTCGCCGGGGACGGCCGCCGTGTTGATCGCGAGGACCTCGTTCACCAGGAGCCGCGCCAGCGCCGAGTCGACCGTCCAGGAGCGTGTCGCGGCCTCGCCGGCGTCCTGCCAGTTGCCGGCGACGTCGCGGCCGACGACCTCCAGCGTGTGCGGGCCGTTGCCAAGGCCCGAGAGGACGATGGGCGTGGCGAGCGCCCGGTCGGCGCTCCACCCGCTGCCGTCCAGGCGGTAGCGATAGGCATCGATGCCGGGGCCGCCGACCTGGAACGTCGCGCCCGTCTCGTGGGTCAGGGACGGCAGGTCGCCCACGATCACCGCTCCGCCGGGGACGTCGCCCCCCATGTCGAGGCCCCAGGGGCCGGTGCCGAGGGCGGGCGAGCCGGGCAGCAGGGAGAAGTCGCCGCCGGCGGCGTTCGCGACCCTCGCGTCCTCGTCGATGTTCCCGGTGCCATAGAGGAGGTAGGCGTCCGGCACGATGGAGTGGTCTATCTCCAGGGTCGTCGACGGTCCCAGCGTGGCGAGGTCGACGAGGAGCGGCGCGTTGGTGAAGACGTTCCCGTCCAGGTAGGCGCCGCGGCCGTAGACGCTCACTCCGGGGCGAATGAAGTAGATGCCCGACCCCGATATGTCGACGACGGTGTTATTGACCGCCGTCAAGAAGGCGTTCTCCTTGACCTGGGCCATGTGGTCGATGTCATAGACGAGGTTGTTCACGTAGGTGTAGTTGTGGCCGACGAGGTGCGAGTCGCCGAGAGACGCGCTGTTTGAGTTGCCGATGCCGGTGTTGAACACGTCCTTGTGGAAGTGGGCAATGATGTTCCCGTCGATGAGGGCGTCGCCCTCGAGGTCCATGGCGTCGTCGCCGCCGCCGAGGAACGTGTTGTGGAGAATCTGGATAAGCGGGCCCCCGTTGTTGCCGTCGATGTCAAGGATGTCGTTGTGGCCGGTGGTGGTGCCGAAGACGTTGTTCTCGAGGATGAAGTACCCGTCGGCGGCGCTCGGCGCCACGCCCCAGATCTGTTCGCAGACGTTGTCGGCGGAGGGTGCCTGGCCCGGGGCGAAGATGGTCTCGAAGGTGGAGTTGCGGACGATGAGCGAGGAGTTGAGGGTCCGGATCCGCCTGAGGTCCGTGTGGTCGAACGTCGCGTGGTCCACGAGAAGGTTCGAGTTCTCCAGGCCGACCATGCCGTCGAGCGTGTTGCCGTACTCGAGGATGGCGTAGGTGATCCGGTTGTCGCCCGTCGAGTTGGCGAACTGGATGCCGTTCCAGGGGCCGGTCGCGCCGGGCGTCAGGGTGAAGCGGACGGGGGTGTACTCGGCGCCGTCGGCCTGGAGGAGGCCCTGGACGATGAGCGTCGCGCCGCGGTCGAAGAAGACGGTCGTCCCGGTCTGGATGGTGAGCGAGATGCCCGCGGGGACGGTCAACTCGCCGGTGATCCGGTACGGGCCCTCGGCGGCGGTCCAGACGGTGTTCTCGGTCAGCGCGCCGGACGGGATGTCGTCGTCCAGGATCGTGACAACGGCGGAGGCGGGCGAGCCGATCGAGTAGGCCGCGTCGCTCGTCAGGGTCACCAGGAGCGTCTCGTCGCCCTCGGGGTCGCTGTCGTTGACGGGGGTGATGGTGATCGGGGCCGAGGCCAGGCCGGCCGCGATCTGGACCGTGCCCGTGAGGGTCGGCGTGTAGTCGGCCGCCGAGGCCGTCCCGCCCAGGCTGTAGTGGACGGTGAGGGGGTCGGTCGTGTCGCCGGCCCGGGTGACGGTGAAGGTGCCCGTGTTGCCGCCGGCCTCGCCTGCCGTCGCGTCGGTCGCCTGGATCGTCACCAGGACCGCCGGCGCGCCGACGGTGCCCGTGTAGAAGCCCATGTCGGTCCGCGATCCGTCGGGGTCGAGGGCGTAGCCGGGGTCGCCCGCATCGAGGGCCGGCGACCCTTCGAGCAGGTGGTAGTCGTGGGCCAGCGGGTTGACGAACATCGGGTCGGCGGCAAGGTTGCCCGTGCCCGGCCACGTCTGGGCGAAGAGGTCCGTGTAGTCGGCGTGGATGTCGGAGTCGAGGTAGGGCGCCTGGGCCTCGAGCGGGATGGTGGCGCTGACGATCGAGTTCGTGATGTGGTAGATGATCGTGCCGCTCGAGACGCCGTACTTGTTGTGGGACTGGACGCCGACGTCGTCGACACCGGGCGTGCGCGTCGCGACGATGGTCGAGTGATCGATGTTGACGGTGACGGTGTTACCCTCGGTCGTCTTGGTGGCGATGGCGGAGACGGTCGGATCCTCGGGGGCCTTGTTCGTCTCGACGACGAGGCTGTAGAGGATGTCGACCTGGCCGTCGTAGATGCTGATGCCCTTGTCCAGCGTGTCGCGGACGATCATGTTCTGGATGGTGACGTCGGACCCGAGGGTGTCGACGCCGTCGTCGTTGATGCTGGCGATCACGCCGCCGCTCAGGACGACCGACTGGCCCGGCAACTGGTCGTGGATGTAGATGCCGTCGCCGTCGTCGGCGCCGTGCATGTCGACGATCCAGGTGTCCTCCAGGAGGAGGGCCGTCCCCTCCGTCTCGGGCCCCATCCAGCCGCGGGCCATGAGGCTGTCGTGGAACTCCAGGTCCGCGCCGCTGAACGTCGCCATGAGTTTGCCCACGGCGTCGGTCACCGAGGCGTGATCGAAGACGATCCGCGACCCGGTCGCCTTGATGACGGGGCCCGTGCCGCTGTGGCCGCCCGCGACGGGCGAGTGGCCCGCCAGGGTGATGTCCGTGTACTGGTAGGTCGAGGGCTCGGCGCCGTTGTGGTCAATCTCGCCCCACGCGAGGGCGGGGTTGTAGGCCGTGATCGTCACGGGCGACTCGGCCGTCCCCAGCGACTGGATTGACCCGGAGACGAAGATGCTCGTGCCGCCGGTGCCCGACGCGACGCCGTCCAGGAGGACCAACGCGCCGGGGTTCAGCGTCAGCGTCACGCCGTCCGCGATGGTCAGGTTGCCCGTGACGTGGTAGATGCCGGTCCATGCCTGGTTGGTGGAGAGGGTGCCGGAGACGTTCGTGATCGGGGCGCCCGCCAGGTCCAGGTCCGTGAGCGACTGGACCGCCTGCATGGTGTTGACCGTGGCCGTAAGGTTGAAGTCGCCGCTCCCGGTGAACGTCACCAGGGCGCTGCCCATGCCGTTGTAGAGCGTGACCTGGTTGGTCGAGAGCGTGACGCCGGGGTTGCTCGAGACCAGGGTGGCCGTCGCGTCCCACAGGTCGCGGTAGACGCTGCCGTCGGTCGCGTCGACGACCTCGACCCGCACCAGGACGGGCACGCCCGGCAGGTAACTGTCGCGGACGATCATCTGGACGGCCAGGGTCGGCGCGTCGACCTGCGTCGGGCCGGGCTGCGCCGCCGCGCCCCCGCCCGTCTGCGGGTAGTTGCTGGTCGTGCCGTCGTCATACCAGAGGTCGATGGTGTCGGACGCCAGGACGTTGCCCGTGCCGTCCAGGCCGTCGTGCGTCGCCACGTAGACGCGGTTGATGCCCGGCTGGAGGTTCAGGCCCGCCTCCGGGGTGCCGCGCGTGGCGACGAGTTCCGCCTCGACGAGGAAGTCGGCGTCGGAGGCCGTCTGGTTCAGGCCGTGGATCGCCAGGACGTTCCCGCCGACCAAAAGGTCGGCGAGGTGCGCGCTGATGTCGATCTCCTCGAGGAGGGTCTCGCCGGTGCCCGGGTGCTCGCCGGTGGCGGCCGAGTTCCACGCGAGCGAGGCGGGCGCGTTCCGCTCGGCCACCTTCGCGCCGTTCAGGTAGGCGACGAAGCCGTCGTCGTAGCGGATGCGCAGTCTCAGGGCGTCGTAGCCCGTCAGGTCCGGCGCCTGGAATTCGATGCGGGTCCACAGCGAGGCGTTCGTGCCCTGCATCGCGTCGCCGACGTCCGTCGCGACGTACGCATCGTAGGCCCCGCCACTATAGCCGATGCCCTGCGTCGCGGGGTTGACGTAACCGAACGGCACCGAGAGGTCCGGGTTCTGGGAGCCCTTGCTGGCGGCGGCGACGCGGGTGAAGTCGCCGGCCCCGTCGTTGTCGGTGTTGCCCGTCCGCGCGAGCCAAGACAGGGGCCCCTGCGGCGCGACCTCTTCGAGCCGGATGCCCGCCAAGCCGTAGCCCTTGTCGCCGTCGGCATAGCCCGAGGCGTGCACCGACGTGGGGATGGCCCCCGTGTACTGCCTCGAGACGACCTGGAAGTCGCCGTCGGGGCCCGGGTCGATGTTCGTCCAGCCGGCCACGAACCCCTGGTCGGCCCAGTTGTTCTCGCCGGTCCAGATGGCGATCTGGGTGCTGCTGACGACCACGACGCCGACGCCGCCATGCGCGACGACGGCGCCCGGCGCGGCGTCCACGAGCGTCACCAGGGTCCAGCGGTCGTCGTAGCCGCCGCCCCGGACGGCCGTCCCATCGAACTTGTAGGTGATGACGTCCCCGGTGTCGAGGCCCGTGAACGTATACGTGTAGGTGTCGCTGCCCTGGAGTTCGAGGCTGGAGTTCGACCCCGACGCGAAGTCCACGTAGCCGCTGAAGATGGCCAGGGCATCCCCGCCGGTCGGCTGGCTCGAGCCGCTCTGGAAGGTCACGCCGGTCTGCGACGTGGTCAGCGTCACACCTGTCGAGGCGCCGGTCACAATGTCCTTCAGAAGGCCCGAGGCCGTGCCGTTGGCCCGGTAGGTCGTCGTGTTGACGTGCGTCGTCGGGCCGGCGCTCACATCGTTGAATGCGACGAAGCCGCCGGTCGCCCCGGGCTCGGTCGTGCCGGGGTCGGCCCCGTCGCCGGTCCACGCGTCGGCGACGGAGATGTCCGTCCAGGTGCCGAAGTCGATCGACATGGCGGCGATCTCGCCCGCCGTGTAGCCCCACGCGACGAAGTCCTGGACGTTGCCGGCGCCGTCGAGGATCATCACCCAGCCCGGCCCCTCGGCGCCCCAGGGGACGGTCGTATCCCACACGAGGGCCTGGCCCGCGCCGACCGAGGCGGGCAGGCTCCACGCCGTGGCGAACGCGCCGCTCGGACCCGCAGCCGGATTGTTCAGGACCACCTTCCATCCGCTCGTCGCGATCGCGCCGGCCGAGACGTTCTGGATCTCCACGAACTTCGCGTCGCCCGTTCCGATCTCCGTCACCAGGACGCCGGCCAGGCCTTGGGTGACCGTGTCGATCCAGAGGCTGTCGTTGTACCCCAGCGCGGTCCACGCCGTGACGTTCTCGCCGGACGTCGGAACGTGGTACGTGAGGCCCGCGTCCGAGGTGACGAGGGTCTGCGACGCGTACCCTGTCTCGAAGTTCGTGCTGTCGAACGTCCAGGTCGCACCGTTGCGGGGATCCCAGTTCGCGAGGTAGCCGTTGACGGTGATCGAGCGCGTCGTCCCGTCGGCCGTTCCGCTGATCTGGAACGAGTCGACCGTGGTGTAGGGGTAGCCGTCCTGGACCG
The DNA here is from genome assembly GCA_964354185.1 of uncultured Anaerolineales bacterium. Classification (GTDB taxonomy): domain Bacteria; phylum Planctomycetota; class Phycisphaerae; order FEN-1346; family FEN-1346; genus CAYGZE01. The sequence continues at coordinate 6,448 of CAYGZE010000012.1, forward strand.
GGAGGGTGCTCGCCACGGTCAGGCCGTCCACTGGGATCTGGTCCAAGACGCCGCCCGCCGTGTGGATCCGGTTGTAGACGAAGTTCTGGATCTGCTGGACCTTGTCGGGCACGTAGTTGCCCAGGACCTCCTCGACCATCGGGTTGAAGCTCTCGGGCGCGAAGACCGTGTTGATGAGGTCGAGGTACTGGGCATAGTAAAGAGGGACGACGTCCGGGTGGTGCAGGAGCCGGTACAGACCGTCCACGCCGTCGTAGTAGAAGATGCTCCGCGTGAGGTCCGGGGCGTGGTCGCCCAGGCCGAAGAGGGTGTCGAGGTCGTGCGGCACCAGGAGGAACCGCGGGTCGTCGACCCCCTGGTACAGGGCGAAGTCGTCGCCGCGGCCGCTCGTCAGGCCGCCCTCCAGGTTCCCCGCCAGCGCGTCGACCGCCAGGTACCGCAGCCACTCGTTGACGTCGATGACCTGGCTGACGTCCTGGAGGAAGGTCTCGTCAGGGGCGTTGTTGAGGACCCACGTCAGGTTGATGAGGTCGGCCCACTCGTTGGCCGACTCGTTGGTCTGCTTGAGGTAACTGGTGTTATAGGAGGCGGGGTTCGTGCCCTCGTACCGCAGGTCGGCCTCGTCCCCGTAATCGTCGGTGCAGCGGTACAGGTCGCCGTTCGCGTCGTCCGGGAACCAGCGCTCGGCGAAATCGGCGTCGAGGGCCTCCAGGGCGGCGAAGGCGCCGTACATCATGTCGCCCGAGTTGGCCCGGTCGACACCGTTGATGTACAACTTGACGGCGGTGCCGTCGGCAGCCGACAGCCCGGCCGCGTGCCAGATCGCGCTGCCGATCACCGCCGAGTAGCCGTACCGGCAGTTGATGTTGATCGCGGCCACGCCCTTCCACGCCTGGTCGTGGGGGATGTTGACGCGCATGTTGTGCGGGTCGGTGGTGCGGCTGCCGGAGCCGCGGTTGCGGACGCCCGCCAGGTAGCGCACGCGCGTGCCCGAGCCGTCGACCGAGACGAACGTCGCGTTCATCTGGGCGTCGGACTGGGGATTGACGGCGTAGATCTCGTTGATGAGTTCGTTCCGCTCGGCCTGGGTCATGACGACCCGATAGGCGGGCATGCTGCCCGGGGCCCACGCGACGTCCGGGTCGAAGGAGTCGTCCACCTGGTACAGGGCGTTGGCCGCCTGGCCCTGGCCCTGCACCGGCGCCGGCCACGTGCGGCTGTAGGTGCCGTCGGTGGCCTCGACGTAGAACTCGACCACGGTGCCGTTCGGCTGGGGCGCGAGGACGAGGCCGAAGCGGCCGTCGCCCGCCTCGCCGTCCCCGTGCATCCCGTCGTCGAACATCTCATCGACCGAGAACGCCGGCGAGCCGTCTAGGCGATGGTGCAGGTACACGCTCACGCCGGCCGTGCCGAGTTCGTCCTTGACCTCGGCCGTCACGGTGACGGGGTCGTCGTGGCGGGGGATGGCGGGCAGGTGCTCGACGTCGAGGATGACGGGCGCGATGTCGGCCGCCGCGACGGAGTTGGCCGCCCCGGGCGTCCCGCCCACCACGGTGCCGGCCTTCCAGTTCTGGCCGTACTCATTCGAGAAGGCGGCGTTCATGAGTTCGAGGCTCATGCCCCCGCCGTCGGCGCCGTTCGACCACTCCCAGCCGGTGTGGTTGTTGTCGAGGGGCCCTTCGACGCGGACGGACCAGTCGCCCTCGTCCGAGTAGGACACGAAGTCGACGCGGCTGCCGAGGTCGTCCTCGAGTTCGACGTCCTCGCCGGTGTTGCTGAGTTGCCCGGTCCAGCCGCCGACGACCTTCGCCGGGTCCACGCCCGGGTACTTCAGATGGAACGCGTCCACGTCGGCGGCCACGACCAGGTAGTCGCCCGCGCCGATCGTCACGTCGTCAAATGTATACGATACGCCCTGTGTCAGCCGCCAGCCCAGAAGCGAGACGTCCGAGCCGGTCGGGTTGTACAACTCGAGGTACTCATCGGCGAGGTTCTCCGGGAACGAGCCCGGGTGGTACAGGATCTCGTTGATCACGACCGGGCCGGCGTCCAGAAGCAAGCGCGGCTCAAGGGCCTCCAGGCGCGGAAAGTCGGACTCCCTGGCGAGGAACTCGTTCGGCATGGCGCACCGGTCTCCGGAAACTCATTCCCCCGGGGATGCGCAGAACGCGTCCCCGGCTTTGGTCAGGCGGTCTCGCGGCGCGACGGCCCCCCTCCGGACGTCGCTTATACGGAATAATACCACAAACGGCCGAAAAGGGCAAGGGACTGGCAACCGCTAATCCAGGGGGTTTCCTGGCCCTGCGCGGCCGGCCGCCGTTCGAGCCCCGCAGCGCCCATTTGGCCGTCGCCGGAACGGTGACCTTCCCCCCAAAAACTGTGCCAAGTGCAGTGAGAGTTCCGGCCGACAGGAAGGTCAGAAAGGAGCTCTCGGATGAGGAAGCACAGTGGGCAGCAGATTGTGGCGAAGTTGCGGGAGGCGCACGGCGACTCGGGCGGCGTGTAGCAACACCCGCTGCCGGACATGCTCCTTGTGGATAAGCACCTTGCCGCCAAGAACGCCATGACCAAGCGGGACTTCGGCCTTACGCGGGCGCAGATCATCCTGCCGGGGACGGTGTAGCGATGGGCTGGTGGCCGTGGTCAAAGCGGGTTCGGTCGGCGGTGCGGGTCATCCGCCTACGCCAAGGCTTCGGCGGACAGGTCCGCGCGAAGTTCGACTCTGCCCGGACCACGCCCGAGAACCGCCGCCACGGGGCCAATGCTGACGGCTTGTCACGGGGAAGGACCTTATGGAACTTCGCGGAAGCGAACGGCTGAAGGTGCCGAGTTTCGACAAGGCGTGAACTGGCGACGGCTCCCCAATTGCTCAATGGCTCAGGGGTGCATGGCGTTTCGCAGGTGCGCCAGGGCCTGTTTGTAGTCGTTCGGGCCCACGTACTCTAGGATGAGCGGCGCCTGCGGCGTGTGCTTGGCCGCGAGGGCCACAAGCCTCCGGTAGTCCAGATCCCCTTGGCCGGCGGGCACGCCACGATCGACGTGCAACTTGCGGTCCTTGGCGTGCAGGCAGTCGATCCACGGCTTGAGTTGCTCGAACATCTCGTCGAGGTCATTCACTTCCAGCAGGTTGGCCGGGTCCAGCAGCGCCCGAATGCGGGGCGAATTGACCTCCTCAAGAAACACCCGTGTCCGTTTCGCACTGGCAAGGAAGCCCCGGAAGAACGGCTCGAAGAGCACGGTCACGTTGTGACGCTCGGCCAGTTGCGCCAGGGCCTTTCCTGTGGCCACCATCTTCTTCCAGACCTCTTCCTGGAAGTGGTATGCCACCGGCGGCTCGGGCCCGTCGGAGTGGTAGTGCCCGGCCTCGGTCACCAAGGCGCGCACGCCCATGGCACACCCGGCCTTCATCATCGCTTCGAAGTACTCCAGGTTGGCCTTCCGCTCGGCCTCGTCCGGATGAATCAGATTGGTGTAGACGCCGAGGCTGTGGATGGAGATACCCGCCGACCGGTAGGCGTCGGCGATCGCCTGGCACCGCGCGGCGGTCAGGTCCGAGAGGTTGGAGCGCCCGTTGTACTCCCAGTAGCGGCTGTCGGACTGGTTGAAGAACAGTTGCACCATGCGGAAGCCTTGCCCGGCCAACTCCTCGGCCAGGCGGCGGTTCGTGTAGTCGCCGAACCCCAACGTCGCGATGCCGACGGTCAGGGCGGGTTCCTGTTGAGGGTTGCCTGCCGCGGATGCAGCCGACACCGCGGCAAGCGGCAGCATCGCGGCAGCCCCCGCCTTCATCGCCTCGCGTCGCGTCATCCGGTCATGAAACATGGTCCAGCCCCTCGTTTCGTGAAAAGGGCAAGTTGATGATAAGCCGCCGGACACCGCTCAAAGGGTCCAGCCCTTGCGGTATCCCCGATGAAGGAAGCGGTTGGCCTCATCGTCGTTGGTTACCCTCATGTTAGGCCCGTCCCAGGACAGTTTCTTTCCGGCACGCAGGGCCACGTTGCCCAGAAGGCAGACCTCCGTCAGGAGCCCCGCATGATCGACGAAATGCGCGCCGGCGGGCGGGCCGCCCCTGCACGCATCGACCCACTCCTTGTGATGGCCGACCGATCGGGGAAGCGTCTTGGGCGGACGGCCGTAGCTCTTCATTTTCGATTCGGGGATCAGCCGGTGCCCCATCAGCGTCCCCTTCTCGCCGATATAGAGGACATCCTCCATACGACGGCCCGGTTCGAGTTCCTTCGGCTGAGCCGGCCCCAGGCCACCGTCGTACCAGGTGAGCGTAAGCGGGGGCATGTCGCCGCGGGCGGGGAACTCATACCGCGCGATCACGCCCAGCGGGTAGATTTCCGGATCCAGCCTGGTGGAACACGCCTCCACGCTGGTCGGATGGCCGAGTTTCAGGGCCTTGAATACGGTGGAGAGTTTGTGGCAGCCCAGGTCCCCCAGCAGTCCGGTGCCGAAATCCCACCAGTTGCGCCAGGTCCAGGGGCAGTATGCAGGATGGTACGGCCGTTCGGGCGCCGGCCCCAGCCACAGATTCCAGTCCAATCCGTCGGGAACCGCGGGCGTGTCCGGGGGGCGGCCCGCCCACGTGGGCCAGGCCCAGAATCGAGCCGGGCTGCTGACCTGCACCTCGTGCACCGGACCGATGGCCCCGTCCCCGATGAACTCGCATGTCAGGCGGGCTTCCTCGGAGGCCTGGCCCTGGTTGCCCAACTGCGTGGCGACCCCCGCGCGTCGGGCCGCCTCCGCCACTTGCCGGGCCTCCTGGACCGAGTAGGTGAGCGGTTTCTCGCAGTAGACATGCTTGCCCAACTTGAGCGCGGCCATCGTGATCGCGGCATGGGAGTGATCCGGCGTCGCCACCATCACGGCATCCACGCTCTCCCGGGCTAGCAACTCGCGGAAATCGGTGTAGGCGTTGCACCCCGCATACGTTCCGGATCGCTTCTGCTCGGCGTAATGCGCTTCGACCACCCGCCGCGCGGGTTCGCGGCCGGCCGTCTTCCGCTCCTTGCCTTCCCCCCAGGTCCACGACAGGTAGCCGCCGCTTTCCCGATTCACGTCGCAAACCGCAACAACGCGGATTTCAGGAAACTGGAGGAACGCCTCCATGTTTTGAAGGCCCTGGCCGCCCATACCGATGCCGGCCAGCGTGATCTTGTCGCTCGGCGCGATATGGCCCGGGGCTCCCAGCACGTGCCGGGGGACGACGGTAAACGCCGCCGCGGCCGCAACCTGGCCCAGAAATACGCGTCGCGAGATTCCGTCTTCAATGCGGCTGGGGAGACTGTCCGTCGAATGCTCGGGCTTTTTCATTGCCGTCTCCCGCTGGACGTGTGGGTGGCCCCGACGCCGCATCCTGCACCACCCCCGCCTGTTGGACGCAGAGGCACACTAATCATGCTGCAGTCGCCCCTTCAAAGCAAGTTTCTTCCGGGCCCGCAACAGTTGTCTGCACTCGTCTGATGCCCCTCACCGCCGCCCGGCCAGCCACAAGCACTACCCCACCACGCTGTTTGCCGCCGAGGAGGCCTACGCCGGCTCATGCACCGCCAAGACGACCATCTACTGCGCGAACGTCGCTGCCGGCCTCATGCTCGCCCCGTTCGCCAAGTGGTTGAGGCGCTTGCCGGTTGATCCGGACCCGAGCCTCAATCTTCTGGCGTGCGAGTTGTCGTGCGTCACAAACACGTAGACCACAGCGACCGAAGGGGAGCGCCCAGCACGCCAGTCGCTCCCCGCTTACTGTGTCAACCAAACGGGATACGCTTCCCAGTGTGCTGCCGGCAACCAGGAGTGGGTCACTGAGTGGGTCAGTCGTTCACGTGGCGGTGACTGGTTACCGACTGCTCAGTGACCTGCCAACCACTTGTCGCCCTCGTTTTCTGCCCCGAAAACGCGTTGTAAGTCGAGTTTCCACAGGCTATTATGCCGCGACGCCGGGCCTTCGAATCCGAAGGTTGCCCGTTCGAATCGGGCCGGGCGCGCCAGTGACAGGCGTTGACAAATGTGCGTAAGTGGTTGCTTTTGCTGGGGTCTGCGTGCCTTCGGCATCGTCCTCCTGTGCTCCCCCGTCTTGGGCGTTGATGGCGAGTTTTGCCGTGTCGGGCACTCTGCGCGCTGCGCCAGGCGCTGCGCGCTCGGCGGCTGCACTGGAGGCGGTGGTGCTTTGAGTAGGCCGCCCGGATGAGCCGCGCGAGTTCCTCGTCCGTCAGCGCCCGGCCGCACGTCAACTCAGCGTGAACTTCGGCAGGCGGATCAGTTTCCCGCCCTGCATGGCCGACTCATGAGCCAGGATGCCCGTGCACGTCCAGTTGGCCGACTGGACAGCGTTGGGGAACGGGTCGCGGTCCTCGGCCAGTGCCGAGAGAAACTCGTGCACGAGGTGCGGGTGCGAACCGCCGTGCCCGGCCCCCTGGGTGAACGACAGATGCTGGTGCTTCTGGAGGTCGTACACCCCCTTGGTCGTGAACATCCGGATGGGTTCGGGCAGGAGGTGGGCGTAGTCGGGCACGCGGACGCGCTCGGGGATCTCGGGTTCCGGCCGCTTGGCCGTGTGGAGGACCGGCTCTTCCGACGCCGTCAGGGGCCATTCGAAGGACTTCTTCGATCCGTACACCTCGAAACTCTCGCGGTACTGGCGGGCCGTGTCGAACAGCGAGCGGTACACGTAGGCCGCCAGGTCGGAGTTGCGGAACCGGATGTGGCACGACTCGACGGCAAAGGGCGAGCCGTACCGGCCGATGAGCGCCTCGCGGATCCGCCCCGACCCGAAGCACGAGACGCACTCGGCCTCCAGGCGCATCAGGCCTGCCACCGGCCCGACACAGTGTGTGGCGTAATGCATCGGCGGCAGGCCCGGCCAGTAGTCCGGCCAGCCGTCCATGTCCTGCTGGTGGCTGGCCTTGAGGAACTGGACCCGCCCCAACTCGCCCTTCTCGTACATCTCCTTGACGAACAGGAACTCGCGGGAATAGACGACCGTCTCGGCCATCATGTACTTCAGGCCCTTCCTTTTCTGGAGGGCGACGATCTTGCGGCACTCCTCGACGGTCGTGGCCATGGGCACCGTGCACATCACGTGCTTGCCGGCCTTCAGGGCCGCCAGGCTCATCGGCGCATGGTCCGGGATCGGCGTGTTGATGTGGACGAAATCCACCTTCGGGTCCTTCAGCACGTCCTCGAGCCGCGTGTACCGGACGGCCACGCCGAGGGCGTCGCCGATCTGGTCCAGGCGGCCCTTCGTCCGCTGGCAGATGGCGTACAGGTTGGCCAGCGGATGCCGCTGGTAGATCGGAATGAACTCAGCCCCGAACCCCAGCCCGACAATGGCGACGTTGAACATCGTCCACCTCCTCCCGTGCGCGGCGGTGCGTGTGTTGCGGGCGGCCGCGGTACAGCCCTCGCGGCGCCCGGCGCGGGCGGTGCCCGGCACGGCTCCTTTGTAGCGACGCGCCCGGGCGAATGCAACGTTTACGGGCCCGTTCAACGGGGCTTCTTCCCGACCGAATGAGGTGCTGGCGGCGGGGGCGGTCTTTGGCGAACTGGCAGCGCTGTGTCTGGCCGTCATCGGCCTGGTCATCCTCATCGCTTCCACGGCCGGACCGCTTGCGGCCGCTGAGGAGCCGACCGTGTACAAGACCCGCAGCCGCTGGCTGCACGGCCCGGCCTGCACGTCCACACCTGCCCGTCCCGCAAGAAGGCCAGGCGGGACCCGTCGCGGGACCAGGGGTTCCAGCGGCACTTGCGGTACTCCCAGCTCTCCATCTGGACCGGCGGGTCCACGGACTCGATCCTGGTCACCTTGCGGGTCTTGAAGTCTATCACGGCCGCGCCCCTCCAAGTGTACGAGACGCGCCTGGTTGTCTCAACCGATGGCACCGGGTTGTCCGCAAGGTCGTTGCTTTGAGCGAGGCAACCCCGTAAACTCGCCTTGTAGAAGGAGAATGGACCCCAATGCCCGCGAACCCTTTCCTCGGTGTGGTCCTGCACGCCATCGGCGGCCTGGCGGCCGGCAGTTTCTACATCCCGTTCAAGAAGGTCCGGGTATGGGCCTGGGAGAGTTACTGGCTGGTGGGCGGCCTGTTCAGTTGGATCGTGGCGCCGTGGGTGGCGGGGTTCCTGACGTGTCCGCGGCTGGTGGAGTCGCTCTGCGCGGCGCCGCCGAGGGCCGTCTTCTGGTGCTACCTGTTCGGCGTGCTGTGGGGGGTCGGGGGGCTGACGTTCGGCCTGGCGATGCGGTACCTGGGGATGTCGCTGGGCTACGCGCTGGCGCTGGGCTTCTGCGCGACGTTCGGGACCATCATCCCGCCCATGTTCGAGGGCAAGTTCGGGGGGCTCCTCGCGGCGCTCTCCGGTCAGGTCATCCTCGGCGGCGTGCTGGTGTGCCTGGCGGGGATCAGCATCTGCGCCTGGGCGGGCAGGCGCAAGGAGCGGGAGGTGCCCGCGGAGGAGAAGCGGGCGTCCGTCCGCGAGTTCAGTTTCGTCAAGGGGGTGTGGGTGGCGGTGTTCGCCGGCGTGATGAGCGCGTCCATGGCGCTGGCGTTCTGGCAGGGGGCCCCCATCGCGGCCACGGCGGTCCGGATGGGCACGCCGGACCTGTTCAGGAATTTCCCGGTCCTCATCGTCGCCCTGGCCGGCGGGTTCACCACCAACCTGGTCTGGTGCGTCGCGCTGAACCTGAGGAACCGGACCGCGCGCGACTACGTGAGCGCGCCCGGGGCGTCGCTCGTCGCGAACTACCTCTTTGCCGCGCTGGCGGGCGTCACCTGGTACCTCCAGTTCTTCTTCTACGGCATGGGCACGACAAGGATGGGGAAGTACGACTTCTCGAGTTGGACCATCCACATGGCCTTCATCATCGTGTTCAGCAACCTGTGGGGCCTCTACTTCCGGGAGTGGCGGGGCTCCGGCCGCCGCACCCTCTGGATCATCCTTGCCGGCATCCTGGTCCTGATCGGGTCGACCGTCGTCGTGGGCATCGGCAACTGGATCGCCGCCGGCGGGTAAGGAGCCCTTCATGACGCCGCGTGAGCGCGTGCTGGCCGCTCTGGATCACACCGAGCCCGATCGCGTCCCCATCGACCTGGGCGGCAACCAGACGGGCATCCACAAGTTCGCGTACCGGCGGCTCATCGATCACCTCGGCCTGGACGAGCAGGTCGTTCTCATGGACGCCGTCCAGCAACTTGCCAGGCCCTCGGAGGCCGTGCTCGAGCGCCTGCGCGTCGACACCCGCTACGTCTGGGCCGGCGGCGCCAAGGGGTTCCAGGGCGGCATCGTCCGGAACCGCCGCGGCGGGCGGCTGTGGCACGACCTGACCGACGAGTTCGGCGTCACCTGGTCGATGCCCGACGACAGCCCCTACTACATGGACATCTCTCATTCTCCGCTCGCGGGCCTCTCGCTCGACGAGATCAGGGCCTACCCGTTCCCCAGAGGCGACGATCCCACCCGCTTCGAGGGGCTGCGCGACCGCGTGCTCGAGTTGAGGGAGAACACGCCGTACGCCGTCGTGAGCGGCATCTCGGGCGTCGTCTACGAGATCTGCTGGTACCTGCGCGGCCTGGAGAACCTCTTCATCGACATGATGGAGCGGCCGGAGGTCCTCGAGGTCCTCCTCGACCGCACGCTGGAGTTCTGGCTCGGCTGGTTCCGCCTGTTCCTTGACGAGGTGGGCGACGTCGTGGACGTGATCATGATCGGCGACGACCTGGCGGGCCAGAACGGGCCGCTGTTCTCGCCGGGGATCTATCGCTCGATCATCAAGCCGCGGCAGAAACGCCTCGTCCAGTACATCAGGTCGCGGACCCGGGCGAAGGTCTGGTACCACTCGTGCGGGTCGGTGACGGAGTACATCCCCGACCTTCTGGACAATGGGATCGACATCCTGAACCCGGTGCAGATTTCGGCGCGGGGGATGGAGCCGCAGCGGCTGAAGGCCCGGTGGGGCGATCGCCTCGTCTTCTGGGGCGGCGGGATCGACGCCCAGCACGTCCTGCCGCGCGCCTCGCCCGAGGAGGTCCGCGAGCACGTCCGCCGCAATGTCCTGGCCTTCAAGCCCGGCGGCGGGTATGTCTTCAACAACGTCCACAACATCCAGGCCGACGTCCCGCCCCAGAACGTCGTCGCCCTGTTCGACGCGGCGTACGAGTTCGGCGGATACTGAGTCGGGGCTCGCGGGAGGGAGACGGCGCATGCGGCACGCGGCGTGGGTCCTGGCGGCGGGGGCGGTCGTGCTGGCGGGATGCGGCGGAGCGCTCGCGGCCGCGCCGGAGGCCGACTGGCCGGCGATCGAGAAGCAGTTCGTCGAGATGCCGATGGAGGCCCGGCGGCTCACCGGCCCCCTCTTCTGGTTCCACGGCACCGAGAGCCGTGAGCGGCTCCAGGAGTACGTCGAGAAGGTGGCCGAGGGCGGCAACGGCTGTTTCACGGCGGAGTCGCGGCCGCACAACGACTGGCTCGGGCCGGGGTGGTACCGCGACCTGGCCGTCTGCCTGGAGGCGGCCAAGAAGCGGGACCTCCAGATGTGGATCTTCGACGAGAAGTGGTGGCCGAGCGGCGAGGTGGGCGGCAAGGTGCCGCCCGAGTACGGCGCCAAGACGATGGAGGCCGAGGCCGCGAGCGTCGAGGGGCCCAAGGCGTTCGCCGCAGCGGGTTACGGCGGGCCGCACGTCGTCGCCGCCGTCGCCGGCCGCGCGACCGAGGCGGGCATCGACGGGGCCAGCCTGGTCGACCTCTCCGATCGCGTCAAGGACGGCACGCTCGCGTGGGACGTTCCCGCCGGCGCGTGGAAGATCATGAAGTTCACCTGGAAGTACACGGGCGGCGGCCGCATCCTCGTCGACGGCGCCAGCAAGGGTTGCGTCGACTGGTACGTCCGGACCGTCTACCAGCCGCACTACGACCGCTTCAAGGACGACTTCGGCAAGACGATCCGCGGGTACTTCTACGACGAGCCGGAGACGCCGGGCGACTGGGGCACCGAGGTCCTTCCGATGCTCAGGGAGCGCGGCGCGGACTGGAGGAAGGCCCTCGTCGCGTGGAAGTTCCAACTCGCAGGCGAGGAGCAGGCGGCCGCCAGGTACCAGTACCAGGACGCCTTCGCCGAGGCGTGGGGCCGCACGCTCTACGGCGGCCTGTCCGACTGGTGCGGCGCGCATCGCGTCGTCTCGATGGGCCACTTCCTGGAGCACGGCTGGGAGTACCTGGACCCGCGGCTGTGCGCGGGCAACATGTTCCAGTTGCAGAAGTACAGCGGCATGGGCGGCATCGATCTGGTGTGCCGGCAGTTCTACCCGGGCCAAAGGGACCTCGGCCTTTGGCAGATGGCCAAACTCGGCAGTTCCATCAGCCACGTCTACGCCAAGGCGGACGACCTGACGATGTGCGAGATGTTCGGCGCCTACGGGCAGGACATCACGTATCCGCAGATGAAGTGGCTGACGGACCAGATGCAGGTGCGCGGCGTGAACTTCATGATCCCCCACTCGTTCAACCCGAAGGCGCCGCGTGATACCGACTGCCCGCCGTATTTCTACAACGGGGGCTACGAGCCGCGCTGGCCGCTGTACCGTGTGTACGCCGACTACACCAGCCGCCTGAGCCTGCTCCTTGCGGGCGGGCGCCACGTGGCGCCGGTGGCGATCCTGTACCTGGGGAACTCGCGGCACGTGGGCAAGGCGATTCCGCCGGAGCAGATCACCACGAGTCTCGACGACGCCCTCTTCGACTCCGACTGGATGCCTTACGACGTCTTGGAGAACGATGCGACGATCGCCGACAAGACCCTCCGCCTCCACCAGGAGCGCTACCGCGTGCTCGTGGTGCCGCCCGTCGAGGTCATCCCCTGCGGGGCGCTCGAGAAGGCCAGGGCCTTCTTCGAGGCGGGCGGCGTCGTGGTCGGCTACGGGTTCCTGCCGACGAAGTCGGCCACGCTCGGGAAAACCTCGGCCGACATCGCCGCGCTTGCCGAGGCCGTCTGGGGCGCCGGCGCGGCGCCCGGCCTGAAGGTCTGCAAGACGAGCCCCGCCGGAGGCCGATCGTACCTGCTGCCGGAACAGCCGACGCCTGAGGAACTCCAGCAGGTCCTCGCCGGCGACGCCGGCATCCGGCCTGCGCTCGAGGTGGTGCAGGGCAAGACCGACGGCTGGCTCCACGTGCTGCACCGCGTGAAGGCCGGCCGCGACGTCTTCCTCGTGTGCAACCAGGACCACCAGGGCGGGGCCAAGGACTTCCGCTTCCGCATTACGGCGGAGGGCGTGCCCGAGTGCTGGGACGCGATGCGCTGCGAGAGGACGGCCGTCCCCTTCCGTCGCGACGGCGCGGCCGTCGAGGTCGACCTCGCCCTGGAGCCGTCCGAGAGCGCGCTCATCGTCTTCGCGCCCGAGAAGCGGCCCCTGCCGATGCGGCTGACCGGCGCGGCCAAGCCGGCGCGCGAGCCGATCCCGCTCGTCCGCGTGCCCGCGCAGGAGCCGGCCGCCGCGCCCGAGATCGAGGAGGAGAAGCCGGAGGACACGAAGGGGCTCGACGGGTGCGTCTGGGTGTGGTACCCGGAGGGGGACCCGGCGGCAAGCGCCCCGCCGGGAACGCGCTACTTCCGCAAGACGTTTGCGCTCGCCGACGGCCGCATCAGGAAGGCCACGTTCTTCATCACCTGCGACAACGACTTCACGCTGTTCGTCAACGGCGCCGAGGCGGGCGCGAGCGACGCCGGCGCGGACAACTGGCGAGCGCTGAAGAAGGTGGACGTGACGAAGTCGCTTCGGGCCGGTGCCAACCAGGTCGCCATCCGGGCCGTGAACACCACCGACCAGCCCAGCCCGGCGGGCCTCATCGGCCGGCTCGTCGTGGAGTTCGAGCGGGGCGAGCCGCTGCGCGTCGCGATCGACCCGACGTGGAAAGCGGCGAAGGTCGAGCAGCCGGGCTGGCAGCAGGCCGGCTTCGACGACTCGGCCTGGGCGGCGGCCAAGGCGCTCATCGCGTTCGGGCAGGGACCGTGGGGACGCCTGGGCGGGGCAGGGGGCGGCATCACCCGCAGCCCCGTGGCGGCCGCCGATCCTTTCGTCGGCCGCTGCGAACTGCCGCCCGACCTCGACCTCGCCCGGTCGCGCGTCTTCCTGGTCGCCGACGCCCTGGCGCCCGAGGAGGCCGCGCGCGTGACCGTGAACGGCGCCCCGGCCGGCGGCTTCATCGGCAGGCCGTTCCGTCTGGACATCACGGCGCACCTGAAGCCGGGGGCGAACAGCGTCCGGATTGAGCCTTTCGCACCGAAGTCGGCGCGTCTGGTCGTATATCCTCGCTAGAGGGGGCCCATGGGGAAAGGAGACGAGGGATGACCTGCGGCAAGGACTTGATGGTGGCGGCCTTCGCGCTGGGCTTCCTGGGCAGCGCGGCATGGGCGGAGGCGGCGAAGCCCTCCGGCCTGCCTAACCCGTTCTACGCCATGGACACGGCCTTCGCGCGCCCCGGCCTCTCGCAGGAGCAGCAGTTCGCGCTCGTGAAAGAGTTGGGCTACGCCGGCATCGGTTGGCACGAGGGGGCCCCCGATCAGGCCAAGGCCGAGGCCGAGGCGATGGCCAAGGTCGGCCTGAAGATGACCGCCATCTACTGCGGTGCCACGGTCACGGCCGAGGGCGAACTCGCGCACTCGCCCCAACTCTCGGACCTCATGGCCGCCCTCAAGGGGCACGAGACGATCATCTGGCTGCACATCGGCGGCAAGGGGCCTGCCTTCGACGCCCTCACCGGCCGGGAGCCCCTGGTGAAGACCCTGCGCCAGGTGGCGGACACGGCCGCGGCGAACGGCCTGCGCGTGGCCATCTACCCGCACGTGGGCGAGTGGACGGCGCGGTTCGCCGACGCCGTGCGGCTGGCGAAGGTGGTGAACCATCCCCGGTTCGGCGTGTCGTTCAACCTCTGCCACGCCCTGGCGATGGGCGAGGAGGCGGCCATCCCGGCCCTCCTGGAGGAGGCCAAGCCGGTCCTGGTCACCGTGACGATCTGCGGGGCCGACGCCGGCGTGAAGGGGGCCGACTGGGGCCGCCTGATCCAGACGCTCGACAAGGGCACGTACGACGTCGCGGCCCTGCTCGGCGGGCTGAGGCGGATCGGTTTCGCCGGGCCCGTCGGGTTCCAGGGCTACGGGATCCAGGGCGACGCCCGCTCGATCCTGGTCCCGACCATGGAGGCGTGGCGCCGGCTCTCGGCGGCGGCAGCGGAGTCGCCTGCGTCGCCAACCGGGGGAGCCGGGAAATGACGAGGCTCCCCGGCCGCCGATCGTGCGCCGCGCCGCGCGGCGACCTGGCAGGGCCCATCGCGGCACAAAGGGAGTAGGCAGGAGGCGAGCGTTTCTGTAAGATAGGCCGGACGGAACGGGGAGGAGAGACAGGCCCCGCAACGCGCGAACACGGACCCGACAGGAGACCCACCATGTCTGGACGGGCAGGGCACGTCAGTCGGCGGCAGTTCC
>CAYGZE010000012.1:21020-29555 GCA_964354185.1 uncultured Anaerolineales bacterium
GACAGGAGACCCACCATGTCTGGACGGGCAGGGCACGTCAGTCGGCGGCAGTTCCTGAAGACCGCGGTGCAGGTCGGCGCCCTCTTGGCGGCGCCGCGGGTGGTCTCGGCCGCCGTCCTGGGCAGGGGCGGCGACGTGGCCCCCAGCGAACGGATCACGCTGGGCGGCATCGGCATCGGCGGCCGGGGCACCTACGACCTGGGGTGCTTCCTGGAGGAGCCGGACGTGCGGTTCGTGGCCGTCTGCGACGTGAAGGCCGCCCGCCGCGAGGCCGTCAAGAAGATGGCCGACTCCAAGTACGGCAACCAGGACTGCGCCACATACCGCGACCTGCGCGACCTGCTGGCCCGGCCCGACATCGACGCGGTGCTCATCGCCACGGGTCCGAACTGGCACGCGACGGCCTCGATCCTGGCGGCCAAGGCCGGCAAGGACGTGTATTGCGAGAAGCCCTGTACGAAGAACATCGCGCAGAGCCTGGCGCTGGCCGAGACGTTCCGCCGGACGGGGCGCGTGTTCCAGGGCGGCATGCAGCGGCGGAACCTGCCGAACTTCGCCTTTGCCGTCGAGTTGGCCCGCCGCGGCAAACTCGGCAAACTCCAGACGGTCCACGCCCATCCGGCCGGCATGGGGACCGGAAGCAGCGGCTGGGCCGCGCCGGAACCCGAGCCGTCCCCCGACCAGGTCGACTGGGACCTCTACCTCGGCCCCGCGGCCTGGCGGCCGTACAACCGCGGCCTGCTGGACGGCTTCAACTTCGAGAAGGGCGGCGGGCTGATCGGCGGCGGCGTGCTGGAATGGGGCAGCCATTGCGTCGACCTCTGCCAGTGGGCCAACGACGCCGACCAGACGGCGCCGGTGGAGTACGAGCCGCCCCAGGCCGGCGAGGCGCACGCCCGCTACGCCAACGGCGTGAGCCTGGTGCTGCGCGAAGGCGGGTGGCTGCCCCTCGGCTCGTGCCCGGTGCGGTTCGAGGGCGACGCGGGATGGGTCGAGACGGGCGACAACGGCGACCTGGTCGCCAGTTCGCCCGCGCTCCTGACCGGCCGCGGCGCGAAGGTGGGCGGCTACCCGGCGAACAACCATATCCGCGACTTCCTCAACTGCGTGAAGACGCGGGGGCAGCCCCGGGCCAACGCCGACGTGGCCTGCCACACGCACATTGCCTGCCATGCCGCAGGCATCGCCATCTTCCTGAGGCGGAAGGTGGTCCTTGACACGAAAACCTATATGTTCGTGGACGACGAGGAAGCGAACCGGCTGCGGTCCGAGGCGCTGCGCGAACCGTGGCGGCTCTGAGATGGCGAATCCCGAACGGGTGTGCCCGACTACCAGGAGGTTGACGATGCCCAGGATCCGGTCTTTCGCCCTGTGTGCCGCGCTCATCGCGGCGACGGTCTGTGCCGCGGCCGCCGGCCGCGCCTATGCCGCCGACGCGGACCAGAAGGCCGCCGCGGCCGAGAAGGAACGCAAACTGATCGAGGTGCTCCAGTCCGACGCGCCGCCGAAGGACAAGGCGATCACCTGCAAGCAACTGGCCGTCTGCGGCTCGAAGGAGGCGGTCCCTGCGCTGGCGGCGCTCTTGCCGGACAAGGAACTGTCCTCGTGGGCGCGGATCGCGCTGGAGGCGATTCCCGATCCGGCCGCCGACGACGCGCTGCGCCAGGCCCTCGGCAAGGTCGAGGGCAGGCTGCTCATCGGCGTGATCAACTCGATCGGCGTGCGGCGCGACGCGAAGGCCGTCGGCGACCTCGCGGGCAGGCTCAAGGATGCCGACGCCGAGGTGGCCTCGGCCGCGGCGGCGGCCCTCGGCCGCATCGGCGGCGCCCCGGCCGCCAAGGCCCTCGAGCCCCTGCTGGCCGGCGCGCCGCCCGCGGTCCGCCCGGCCGTCGCGGAGGGCTGCATCCTGTGCGCGGAACGGTTCCTCGCCGATGGCAAGCGCGACGCGGCCGTGAAGTTGTACGACACCGTCCGCAAGGCCGACGTGCCCAAGCAGAGCGTCCTGGAGGCGACGCGCGGGGCGATCCTCGCGCGGCAGGCGGCCGGCGTCCCCCTGCTGGTCGAGGAGTTGAGGTCGGCCGACAAGGCGCACTTCGGCATCGCCTTGCGCGCGGCCCGCGAACTCCCGGGCCGCGAGGCGACCGAGGCGGTGATGGCCGAGTTGGCGAAGGCGACGCCGGACCGCCAGGCCCTCCTCCTCGTGGCCCTGGCCGACCGCGGCGACCCCAAGGCGCTGCCCGCGGTGCTCGGCGCCGTCAAGAGCGGCCCGAGCGCGGTGCGGCTGGCGGCGATGGGCGCGATGGAGGCCCTGGGCAACGCCTCGTGCGTGCCGGCGCTCCTGGAGGCCGCGCTCGAGGCCGACGCGGAACTGGCCCGGACGGCCAAGGCCGCGCTGGCGCGGCTCCCCGGCAAGGAAGTGGATGCGGACCTCGTGGCCCGCCTGTCGCAGGCCCCGGGGAAGACGCGCCAGGCCCTCATCGAAGTCGCCGCCCAGCGGCGGATCGAGGCGGCCCTTCCTGCGATGGTGCAGGGCGCGGAGGAGGCCGACGCGGGCGTCCGCGGCGCCGCCCTCGAGGCCCTCGGCGCCATCGGCGGCGACAAGCAGGCGGCCGACCTCGTGCGGGTCCTCCAGAAGACCGCCGATGCCAAGGACCGGGCGGCCATCGAGAAGGCCCTCACGGCGATCAGCGGCCGCGCGGGCGCGCTCTGCGTGCCGCACCTCGTGCCCCTCATGCGGAGCAGCGACGGCGCCCTGCGCGTCATCGGCCTACATGCGATGGCCAGCGCCGGCGGGCCCGACGCCCTGGCTGCCGTGGTGGCCGCCGCCGAGGACAAGGACGAGGGCGTCCAGGACGAGGCGGTGCGCACCCTGTCGACGTGGCCCAACGGGTGGCCGGAGGACCAGGGCGTGGCGGCCCCGCTTCTGGCCCTGGCCAAGGCCGCCAAGAAGGCGCCGCACAAGGTGCTGGCGCTGCGCGGCTACCTCCAGTACGTCCAGGGAGACAAGCGGCTCAAGGAGGACGAGCGGCTGGCCAGGGTCAACGAGGTCCTGCCGCTGATCACGCGGCCCGAGGAGAAGCGGACCGCGATCTCGGTCCTCGGCCGCACCCGAACTGCCGGCGCGCTGGACGTGCTGGTGACCCTTGCGGCGGACCCGGCGGTCGCCGAGGAAGCGTGCTCGGCCCTCGTCAACCTGGCGGGCAGGGGCGACCTGGCGGGCGCCTCGGCCGATGGGCGCCGGGCGGCGCTCCAGACGGTCCTCGACAAGTCGAAGAACGACGCGACGAAGAAGAAGGCCGAGGAGACGCTGAAGGGGATCAAGTAGGGCGTGGTGCCGCCGGGCCGGGCGATGCCGCGCGGCAAAATGCGGCAGAATCCGGCAGACTGATACGTGCCGTTGCACCCTACTTGCACCCAACTACACGCTCCGCCGACCGCTCACCGCTTGGCGTGTGGCCAAGGCCCGGGCTTGCCCCCGGTGCGCCCCGAATCTCCCGTCGCGCGTTATCCCACTTCTCCGCGTCCCTTCGTGGCGGCCGGGGCCTCCTTGTCGGCAAAAGGGCTCATGCTCGGCCAGCTTCCGACGATAATAGCACCAGACTCTGACAAAGCAGTGCGCGCAAGGCCCCCGCGGCCCTACCGGGAGGCGCCGAGGGGGGTCCAACCTTCACTGGCGGTCTTCGGACCGGCGGCGCCCGGCGGTGAAACGAAGGGAGGATCGTGTGCGGACCAGAAAAGTGCTAAGAGTGGTATGCGCGGGGGCGCTGGTGGCGGTCCTGTTCGGGCTTGCCGCTGGGGCAACGGACGACTGCGTTGTCTCCATCACGGGGACGGTCGACCCGTTTGCCGAATGGTCGGACGCGGCGCCGACAATCGCCGCAGGCGACTTCACCGGCAGCGTCGACGGCACGACCATCAGCCAGGTCGGCGAAGTGCTCGAAACTACCAAGGCACTGACCCTCTATGCGAACGCCAACGTCACCATCACCGCCGCAGGGACGGCCAACAGCGGCATTGCGACCAACGGCACGGAGACGCTGACCACCAAGTACAAGATGACAGGCGACGTCACCGTGCCGGACGCCGCCTGGAAGACCGCCGGCTCGGGCGTCGGGGAGTTCTTCAACGCCGGGAACTCCTACAGCCTGACGCACGTCTCGGGCGACGGCTCCTACGCCATCAACCTTGGCGTGCGCCTGGAGTCCCCGGCCGCTCGGGCCGCAGACGCCGGCAACTACACCTGCTCCGTTACCCTGACCGCGACATGGTAATATGCCTGTGCACTAAGACCGAGAGGGGTAGGCGGCCGGAGGCACAAGACGGCGACGTGCACCGGCCTGGCACGCTGCGGACGGCGGGGTCCGTTCTCGCCGCTTCGCTCATCCTGTGCGCGGCCTCGGCGGTCGGCCTGGGCGTGACGGGGTGGGCCGAGCCGACCGGTTCGGCGGCCATTGCCCCCAGTTTCACGAGCACGAACCAGGCCAATTCCGCGTCGACGGCCCTGACGCTCAACCACGACGGCCCCGTGACGCTCCAGGCCTCGGAGGCCGCGGCCGGGGACGGGGTGCTGACCTCGCCATCCAGCGACGTCCTGGCCACCGCCTACAAGCTGACGGGCACGGCCCTTGGGGCCTCGGCCGACACGAACTGGGTGCCGGCGTCGGATTTTGTCCATCCTTCGCGCTCGTACTCGGTCGACGGCGTCGGCCCATCGGAGATCACGGTGTGGGTTCGCGGCGTCACCCCGGCAGACCGGGTGAGCGATGCCGGCGTTTATAGCGCCACCGTCACCCTGACCGTCACGTGGTAAGGAGCCGGTCCCATGAAGCCAACGTGGTGGCTGACGGCGGGTGGGGCAGGGGTGCTGCTGCTCCTGGCGGCGCCGCAGGCCGCCGCGGGACTGGCCGTCTCGCCGCTCAAGCAGGAGGTCTTCATCGAGCCCGGCGACGCGCAGACGCTGCGGATCAACCTCTCGAATGTCGGCCGGGGCCGGGGCGACGCGCCCCAGTCGGCACGCGTGGAGGTGATGGACTTCAGGGCCTCGGAGCGCGGGGCGCTCCTCTTCCAGAAGGCCGGCACACGCCCCGACTCGGCCAGCCCGTGGATCACCCTCTCCAAGACTGAGGTGAAACTCGCGCCGGGAGAGTCGGAGACCGTGGAATGTCTCATCCAGGTCCCCCGCCAGGCAGCCGGAGAGTACTACAGCGCCGTCATGACGACCCTGGATAGTCCGACGAGGACGCGAGGGGGCATCGAGATCAGTTACCGGATCGCTTCGGGCATCTTCGTGACCGTGCCCGGTCGGCCGCTGGCGAAGAAGGCGGAGGTCGTCCGGTGCGAGGTTCTCTGGCCGTCGGCCGAGGAGGGGGCGCCGCCCCCGGACCGCTCGGTGGACGTCGGGCCGCTCGGTGCCGCCGATCCGCGGCTGCCGCGGCTGGTGGCCGTTCTCAGGAACACGGGGCACGCGAGATTCGACGCCTGGGGCCAGGCCCGAATCCGTTGGCCGGACGGCCGGGTCGTATTCCGCGCACCCCTGAAGACCGAGCGGTCCTGTGTGCAGCCGGGGGACACGCGCCTGTTCGGATGCCTGGTAGACAAGCCGCTGCCCCCGGGCGAGTACCTTGCCGAGGTGGACCTCTCGTACCAGCCCACCGGGGGCAAGGCCCGCGGGACGTCGCCCCTGTCCGTCTCTGAGGCGCAGGCGGCGGTGTGGGCCGGTGCCGCCCCTGGCGGCCAGGCGCCGCCGGCCACCGAGCCGGCCATCCAGGTGACCCCCGAGATGCTGGCGGTCAAGGTGCCGCCGGGGGCGCTGAGGACGCTGAGCGTTTCGGTCAAGAACGCCACCGAGGGGCCCGCCCAGTGTCGGGCGTCCTGGAAGGGCGAGGGGGCATGGCCCATTCCCGCCGCCTGGGTGACCCTCGACGACAACGCCTCCGTCCTGGGAAGGGGCCGCACGAAGAGCGTGGTCCTGACCCTTCGGGTTCCTGAGGATGCCGCCGGAATCCACAGGGGCGTGATTGAGGTCCGCGTCGAAGGCGAGACTGCCGTCCTGATGCGGCAGGTTCCCGTGGAGGTGATGGTGAGCAACCGGTAGCGGCTGTGCCGAGCAACGTCTCCACGGGCGAGGGGTGCACGGGGGTTGCACGGGAGAGCGCAGACGAGAATGCACGGCTCAGGGAAGACGCGGGGGCTGCGACTGCTGGCCGCGGTTCTGGCCGGTGTGACGGCGTGTGCGGCTGAGGCCGCCCCGGCCGCCCCGGCCGCCCCGGCCGCCCCGGCCGCCCCGGCCGACCCCAAGGAACCGCGCGTCTCGAACATCTGGGTGGAGATGGATCTGCGCGACGTTCTGCAGGACATCGCCACGCAGACCGGCGTCTCCGTCATCGCCGACCAGACCGTCCAAGGCGTCCTATCGCTGGCCGTCAAGGAGATGCCGCTGGAGGAGTGCCTCGAGCGGGTCTGCGCGGCAGGCGGATACGGTTTCGCGCGGGTCAGGGACTATTACGTCGTTGGGCGGGTCGACCCCAGTTCCCCCCTGTTCGAGCGGCTGGCCTCCATGCGCCGCGTCCAACTCCGCCACGCCTCGGCCGACCAGGTCAAGGTCATGCTCCCCACAAACCTGGCCGCGTTCGTCACCTACGACAAGGTGAACGGCGTCGTCCTGGTGGCCGCGCCGCCTGCTGCGGAGCGGCGCGTCATGGACGCCATCGCGCTGATCGACGTGCCGGCCCAGCAGGTTGCCGTCGAAGCGGTCGTCTTCGAACTGAGCGAAGAGGGCTCCCGCCGGCTGGGCCTCGATTGGCAGTACCAGAACGTCAGCATGGCCGGCCAGGTGCAGAACCTGGTGGGAACCGTTACGTTCGATGCCTCGGCCGACATCGCCACCTACGTCAACGTCTCGTTGCGGGCGATCCTTCAGGACGGGAAGGGGCGAGTGCTGGCCAATCCGCGGCTCGTGGCGATGGACGGCTGCGACGCCGACATATTCGTCGGCCAGGAGAAGTACTTCACCATCCTCAGCGGCCCGGGCGCCAACCCCTATTTTCGGCTGGAATCCATCAAGGCCGGGGTGCAACTGAAGGTCACCCCGCACATCGGCGAGGGCGGACAGATCGCACTCGACTTCGAGCCCGAGGTCTCCGACGTCGTCAGCGACTGGTCACGAGACGACATGGTGGAGATTCCCGAGTTGCGCGGCTCGGAGTTGCCGGTCGTCACCCGCAGGCGGGCCAAGACTTCCGTGGCCATCCGCGACGGCCAGACCGTCATCATCGGCGGCCTCCTGCGCGAGCAACACAGGCAGTTGACCGAGAAGGTTCCCCTGCTGGGCGACATCCCTCTGCTGGGCCTGGCCTTCCGCAAGGTCCGCGATCAGAGGGAACAGCAGGAGGTCGTCATCCTGATAACGACTCACATCGTCAGCGATGAGCGGCAAGCCGCCGTCCCGGACGTGGCGACTCCGCTCGAACAGGGCTACGTCAGCCCGCTCGACGCCATCTTGAACGGAAAAGACGGCCACCGATGAGGACAGCGTCTCTTCTCATCCTGTGTCTGAGCGTCCTTGGGGCGACGGGGGCGGGGTGCGGCCAGTCGCACCGCGAGGACCTGGTCTTCGAGCGCGGCCTCCAGATGCTGGCCGGCGGTAGCCCACGCTTGGCCGTGCCGGTGTTCTCCCAGGTCATCTCCTCGGTGCCGGACGGCCCCGAACCGCACGCCATGCTGGCCCTTGCCTATGCCCTGGACCTTCAGCCGGACCGGGCCGTCCGGCACGCCGAGGCGGCCGAAAGCCGTCGCGCCGCCAAGGAACCGCCCGGCTGGGAGACCGTTGCCCTGGGCCTCGTCGCCATGTGCCGCCCGTCCTACGGCGAGGCGGTGGACCACCTCCAGAAGGTCGTCCGGGAAACGCCGCCCGAGTCCGGCATCCACCGGGCGGCTGCGCAGTGGCTCGTGCTGGCACTGCTCCTGAAAGACGATCGCCGGGCAGGCCTCGATTGCCTGAATACCGCGTTCCTGGGCGAGGGGGCGACGCCCGCGGAACGCACGACGGCCCTTCTCTGGGCTGCGCTCGTTCACGGTCGCTACGGCGAGACGCAAGAGGCCGCCAAGGCCCTCTCGGACGTGGCCGCGCACGTGAGCGGCGGACGGGCGAGGGGGGCCCCGCCTTCGGGCGGCGCGGCAGACGAGGCCATGGGTGCTCTGGCCCGGGGGGACCTGCACACGGCCGAGGAGAAGTTCAAAGCCCTGGAGTCCGCTCCTGAGTCGTGCAACGCCTCCGTCTGGCTCGCCCTCATCGCGGCCGCGCAGGGCAAGTGGGACAGGACCTGCGAAGGCCTGACGCGCGCCAGTGAGGAAGCGACGCCGCGGTCGCGCGGCCTGGCGCACAGCCTGCTGGCCGTCGTGTGCGCCTCGGACGGCCGCCCCCAGGAGACGATTCACCACACCCTGGCCGCCCAGCGCCTGCTCCGGCAGAACCGCTTCCTGCCGGGAGGGCCGACCGAAGCCAAGCCTGATACCGTGTGGCTCAGCGATAGACTC
>CAYGZE010000013.1:0-28567 GCA_964354185.1 uncultured Anaerolineales bacterium
CAAGAAACTGCTCATCGAGAAGCGGCGTCTGATGGTGGGAGACGTCAACGCGCTAGAGGGCGCGGCCCTCCAGACGAACCGCCAGGACGCCTCGGGCGACCTCTCGAAGATGCCGCTGGACATGGCCGACATCGGTTCCGACAACTACGAGCAGGAGTTCACAATCGGTCTGATCGAGACCGAACAGGCGACCCTCCGCGAGATCAACGAAGCCCTCGAGCGGATCGAGAAGAAAGAGTTCGGGAAGTGCACGGCCTGCAGCGGCCCCATCCCCCGGGCCCGTCTGAAAGCCAAGCCCCACGCCCTGTACTGCATCGAATGCAAACGCCGACAAGAAAAGGGCTTGCTCTAGGCGACCGTTCCAGCCACCTGAGGCTGTGGCTGACGGTGGCGTCGGGCCTCGCGGTCGACCTGGGCAGCAAGGCCCTGGCGTGGCGCCTGCTGGGCGCGCCCACGGACGGCGAGGGGGGCGAGCGGGTCCTCCTGGCGGGTTGGCTGCGACTCGCCACGAGCAAGAACTTCGGCATCGTCTTCGGCATCAACTTCTCGGAGGACCTGGGCCTCAGTGCCGTCGCCGGGGGCGTCCTGACCGTCCTCCTGACCATCGCCACCTGTGTCCTGATTCTCTACCTGTTCAGCGGAACGGGGCGGTCTCAGCGGTGGATGCACGTGGCCTGCGGCCTGACGCTGGCCGGCGCGCTCGGGAACCTGTACGACCGCGTCGTCTTCGGCTACGTGCGGGACTTCATCCAGTTCACGCTTCACGTCGGAGAGCGGGCGCTCTGGCCTTACATCTTCAACGCGGCCGACGTTTACCTGGTGGTCGGCGTCGGCGTCCTGGTGTTCGCCTACGTCTTCGGGGGCCGGCGCCCGGCACCGGTCGACAAGCCCCCGTCCGGCCCGAGGTCCGAACGTGGACACAGAGGCGCGTGACCAGGCGTACATGCGGCAGGCGCTGGACCTCGCGGCGCGCGGCCTGGGGCGCGTCGAGCCCAATCCGATGGTCGGCGCCCTGGTCGTCCGCGACGACCGCGTCATCGCCGAAGGATGGCACGAGCGATTCGGAGGCCCGCACGCGGAAGTCGTCGCCATCGCGCAGGCCGGCGACCGCTGCCGCGGGGCGGAACTGTTCGTCACGCTCGAGCCGTGCTGCCACCACGGGAAGACGCCGCCGTGCACCGACGCGATCCTCCGCGCGGGGATCCGCCGCGTCGTCGCGGCCGTCGGCGATCCGTTTCCCCAGGTGTCAGGTCGCGGCGAGGCCCTCCTCCGCCGGGCCAGCCTCGAGGTAAAGGTCGGCGTTCTCGCGGACGAGGCTCGGCGTCTCAACGCAGCCTACTTCAAGCGGCAACTCACGGGCCTGCCCCTGGTAATCGCGAAGTGGGCGATGACGGCGGACGGGCGGATCGCCACCGCCACGGGGGAAAGCCGCTGGATCTCCTGCGAGGCGAGCCGCAGGCGCGTCCACGAGGTGCGCCGCATCGTGGACGCCGTCCTCGTCGGGGCTGGGACCGTCGTGAAGGACTCGCCGTCGCTCACCGTCCGCCATGTCGAGCCCTTGCCGGAACGAGGCCAGCCAACCCGGGTCGTGCTGGACGAGGCGCTCGCCATCGACCCGCGGCGGGAGCCGGCCGCCAGCGCGCGGCAGGCGCCGGTGATCGTCTACGCGGCGCTCGATGCGCCGCCGGCCCGGGCCGAGGCGCTGCGCCGCGCGGGTTGCGAGGTCGTTCACGCGCCGGCCGAGGGCCGGTTCGTGTCGCCGCGGCACGTGCTCGAGGACCTGGGGCGCCGCGGCATGAGCCGCGTGCTCATCGAGGGCGGGGCCCACGTGTTCGGCTCGTTCCTGGGGGCCGGCCTGGTGGACCGCGCGATGATCTTCATCTCGTCGCGCATCCTCGGGAGCGCCGGCGGCCTGGGCCCCGTCGCGGGACCCTCCGAGCGCGGGCTGGAGGCAGCGCTGGCCCTGGAAGACCTCACGGTCGAGCGGATCGACACGGACATCCTGATGCAGGGGCGGCTGGGGGAGTTCTGAGCGGCGGCGCCAGGCCTACCACGTCCCGTAGCGGGCCTGCCAGAGTTGAAGGAGACGTTCAGCCCGCTGGCGGTCGTTCATCCCCTTGAGGACGGCGAGGTCCTGCTGGCTGAGGGTGCCCATGAACTCGTTGAGTTTGCGGGCGCGCTCGCGCAGGAACTCCTGTCGATCCTCGGACTGCCTGCGGAACGCCTGGTACTGCTCGAACCGCCGCTGCTGCTCCTCGGGAGCAAGCTCGAGGAGTTGCCAGTAGCGTTCGAGGAGGGCGCGGCGGTGATCGTCGGGCAGTTCGGCCCAGCGGAGCGTGTTGCTCCGCTCCTCGCGCGGATCGAGGTTCAGGGCAGCAGCGATCGGAAGCGCAGCGCCCGCCACGGCCCTGGGTCGGGTCGGCTCGGGCTCCGCATCCGCGGCCGCCAGGGCCTGGGCGTGGCGCGTCACGCCGCCGATGAGGACCTTCGGGGCCACCACGCCGGCCACGAACCCGCACACGATCGCCGTGCCGACGCAGACCGCCAGCAACCGCCATCGCCGGCGTCCGCGGGACCGCAGGATGTGTTCCGATCGCGCCGCCACGTTCATGTTCCTTCGGGGGGGCCGTCCTTCTCGGCCAGCACCTGGTCCATGGCCTGGACGACAGCGATCTCATCCAACAGGTCGACGTCCTCCAGGAAGGTAAGGCTGCGGCTCACCTCGCGCTCGACAGGACTGCTCGGCTCGGAGTGGTAACCGCTCGAGGCGTACAGTCCGAAGCCGACGACCAGGCCGGCGGCGATGCCCGCGGCGGCAGTCAGAATGCGGCGGACTCGGCCCCGCGCACTCAGACTGCGGCCCAGGTTGCCGTGCGCCTTCTCCCAGGCCACCCGTTCCATCATCCGCCCGGCGAAGCCCGCGCGGACGGGAGGCACTTCGCACTCATCCAGAAGCCGCCACGAATCGGCCAACAGCCGCGCCCGCGCGGCGCAGGCAGGACACCGCTCCAAGTGGCGGCGGACGGCGGCGGCCGTCGTGGCCTTCAGTTCCCCGTCCAGGCAGGCCGGAAGAACGCTTCGAACCCATCGGCAAACAGGAGACTCCATGCTCGACCCCGTCGGCAGACTACGTCCAACCTGTTAAACACGGTCGGCCGTCGCGGGGTTCCGAGGAAAAGGACTTCCGGGTCAACTGATGCGCAGGCGGTCGCGGCCCGTGCGGATGTACAGGAGGAGGTCGTCCTTGAGGTTCTCGCGGGCCCGTGCCAGGAGGCTCTTGACGGCCATGGTGCTGCACCCCAGTGTCTTGGCGATGGCCGCGTAGCCCATGCCCTCGTACTTGTTCAGGACCACGGCGATCTGCTGCTTTTCCGGGAGGGCCCGAATGGCCTCCTGGACCTTGTCCTGGAGTTCCGTGCGCTGGAGGCGGTGCTCCGGCGTCTTGGCCTCGGCGTCGACCGGCGTCTGGGGCTTCTCACTCCACTCGGCCAGGCGGTCAATGGAGACATCGTCGCGGCGGCTGGAATGGGCGCGCAGGGCGTTCAGGCTGACGTTGGCGGTGATGCGGAACAACCACGTGGAGAACTTGGCCGTCGGGCGGTACGTCTGTCGGGCCCGGTAGACCCGCAGGAACACCTCCTGCGCGAGGTCCTCGGCCTCCGACATGCTGCCGATGAACCGGTACACGAGGCCAATCACCCGGGCGTGGTTGCGTTCCACCAGCCCCCGGAACGCCGGCTCTTCGCCTCTCTGGAACGCCAGCATCAGGCCGACGTCGAAGTCCGTCGTTTCTGCCCTGAGTTCGGCCCCTTCATACGTCCGCGCCGTTGCTGCTATGGCTTTTGCCATCGCAACCCCATCGGCATGCTGACAGCCGTTGCGGCCATGCGGCCCGAGCGCCCACGTCAGCAGATGGACGCGCAGTTACGCCCCTCATCACCTAATACGAGATGGCAGTTGGCTTTGCAAGAGAAAAATCCGGCCGGCTGCGTGCCTAGGGCACCAGACCCCACCTGCCTGGGGGGACCGTCCCCCCCGGCCCGCCCTGCCCTCCCATGGTGCGACAGGCCCCTCGGCGTGGCGGCGCGCGGCCGCTAGGCCTTGCCGGCCATGAGGTCCGCCAGCCACCGGCGGGCGGCCGCCAGGTCTCCGGGCCGGTCGTTGCCGCCTTCGCGCTCGACGATGAGCGGCCCCTTGAAGCCCCCGGCCTCGAGGGCCTTCAGGACGGCCTTGAGGTCCACCTCGCCCTTGGTGAGGGCCGGCTCGACCCCCCAGACCTCGCCGGGCTTGTCGGAGGCGATCGCATCCTTCATGTGGGCCATGCTGGTGCGGCTGCCCAGGAGGCGAGCCGCCCGGACGGGGTCGTCCGAGGCGTAGAGGACGAAATTGGCCGGGTCGAAGTTGACGCTGACGTCATCGCGGCCCAGGTCCTTGATGACGCTCAGGAGCACCTCGGCCCGTTCCTGGCCGGTCTCCATGCCCATCGTGAGCCCCGCGGTGTGAAAGGCCTCGGCGGCCTGGCCCATGCGGTCCACGACGGCGGCGTAGTTGGCGCTGCCGGGCTCCGGGACGAAGCCGACGTGGGTCGTGATGTGCCTGATCCCCAACCGGGCGTGGCCGGTGGCGAAACGCTTGCAGATCTCGAGCCGCTCCGGGAACGTTGCGGTGTCGATCAGTCCGCCCGTCTTGCGGATGGAGGCGATGGTGGCCCAGTCCTCGCCGGGGAATCCCACCATGCCACCCGGCACCTTCAGTCCGGTCTCCTTCAGGGCGGCGGCGATCCGCTTGAGGCCCGGCGGTTCCAGGTCCGACGGCTGGAGGAACGTCAACTGCACGGCCTCGAACCCCAATTCGGCCACCTTTCGGATCGACTGGACCGTGTCCGGCATGGCCAGCGACCACAACGCACACCCGACCATGTGTTTCGCCACGAGGTCACCTCCTTGAGCCCAAGGTCCCGAGGTCATCGGCCGCCCGACAACCGGAGACGCAAGCGGTTCAACGCATCGTTGGCGGCGCGGTCACGAATCTCGAACCGATCGCCCATGAAAAGGGCGCGCGCCGCATCGGTCCCGGCCTCATCCGCCAAGGCGAACCAGACGGTGCCGACGGGCTTCCCGGAGGACCCGCCGCCGGGGCCCGCGATGCCGGTGACCGCCAGCGTCAGGGCCGCGCCCGACTGCGAGCGGAGCCCCTCCGCCATGGCCCGCGCGACCGGCTCGCCGACGGCGCCGTGCGCCCGGATCAGGGCCTCGGGCACGCCCAGGCGCCGCACCTTCGACGCGTTCGAGTACGTGACGAGCGCCTCGATCAGAAACTCGGAGATGCCGGGCACGTTTACGAGTTTCGCCGCCACGAGGCCGCCCGTGCACGACTCCGCCACGGCCAGCGTGACCCGGCGGGCCGCGAGGAGCGCGGCGACGGCGTCCTCTAGTCGGTCCGTCCCCTCCCCGAAGACGGCGCTTCCGAGGCGGCGACGAACCTCGGCTGCATCCGCCTCCAGGAGCGCGTCGACTTCCGCGGGCGCGCCGGTGGCGTGAACGTGCACGTCGATCAGGCCCCCGTGGACCGCCGTGGCCACAGTCGGCCGGCGCCCACGGGCCATCAGGTCTGCAATCCTCTCGCCGAGGACCGACTCCGGGACGCCGAACGTACGCACCGTCCGGACGCGCGACACGTGGCCGCCGAGCGAGGCCCGAAGCGCCGGAAGGACGTACCCGTCGAGCATCGCCCTCATCTCGCAGGGGACGCCCGGCATGCAGAAGACGCGGGCCTTGCCAAGCAGGACGTCGATGCCGGGCGCGGTGCCGACCGGGTTGGCGATGGGCTGCGCGCCGCGCGGGAGCAAGGCCTGGCGGCGGTTCGACTCGCTCAGGGTGCGCTGGTGCAGGCGGGCCCAGGCCTCCAGGTGTGCGAGGGCATCGGGATGCAACTCGGTGGGGACGCCCATCGCCCGCGCCAGGGCGTCGCGCGTCAGGTCGTCCGCGGTCGGCCCGAGGCCGCCGGTGGCGACGACGACGTCGGCGTCGCGCGCGGCCTGGGCGAAGGCCTCGGCGAGCGGCTCGAGGCGGTCGTCGAGGACGACGAAGCGCAGCACCGGCACGCCGATCTCACCAAGGGCGCGGGCGATGTCGCGGGCGTGCGTGTCGAGCGTCAGGCCGCTCACGAGTTCGCTGCCGATGCTGAGGATCACGGCCTGCACGCGTCGCTCCTACCGGCTGAAGTGGAAGAGGATGACGTCGCCATCCACGACCACGTAATCGCGTCCCTCCAGGCGCAGCGTGCCCCGGGTCCGGGCCTCCTTCAGGCTGCCGGCCTGTCTGAAGTCCTCGAAGTGAACCACCTCGGCGCGGATGAAGCCCTTGGCCATGTCGGTGTGGACGGCCCCGGCCGCGTCGACGGCCTTCGTCCCCTCCGGAAGGCTCCGGGCCGCCACCTCCTTGTCGCCCATCGTGTAGAAGGTGACCCGGCCCAGGGCGCGGTGCACGCCGCGGAGGACGTCGGGCGCGTGGAAGCGCTTCAGGCCCATCTCCTCCATGAAGGGCCCCCGCTCGTCGGGCACCAGCCTGGAGATCTCGGCCTCCAGCGACGCGCACATCGCCACGAGGGGAGCGCCGAGATCCTTCAAGGGCGCGGCCGCCGCTTCGGGGTCGCCGGCGGCGTCCTCGCCGACGTTCAGGACGAGGAAGCACGGTTTCTCGGTCAGGAAAGCGAAGCCGCGAAGCATCGCGCGCTCGTGGTCGCTCTGGACGGCGCTGTGGACGGGGCGTTCGGCCTCAAGCGCCTGGCGGCAGCGGCCGAGGAGGTCGAGTTCGCGCTTGTGGGCCTCGCGGTCGGGGGTGGGTTTGAGGATCTGCTTCTCGAGCCGCTCGACCCGCCGCAGGGTCACGTCGAGGTCCGAGATGAGGAACTCGGCCCGCAAGGTATTGAGGTCGGCGCGCGGGTCGACGCGCCCGCGGGGATGGGGGGCGGCCGGGTTGTCGAAGGCCCTCAGGACGAGCACCAGGGCGTCGGCGCGGCGGAGGTGCTCCATGACGGCCGTATTCTGGGCCGCCAGGTCACTCCGCCCCGGGGCCAGCCCTGGCAGGTCAAGCCACTCGATCTGGACGGGCACCTTCTTCGGCGGACGGGCGTGCTCGAAGAGCCAGTCGAGCCGGTCGTCGGAGACGCTCACCTCGGCGATGTTGGGATGGTCGGCCCGGGCGGGATGGGCGGTCGAGTCCACCGCGCCTTCCGAGACGGCGTCGAAGACGCAGGTCTTTCCGGACAGGGGCAGGCCAGTCAGCGCGACGTTCACGGGGCGGGTTCCCCTGGCGCCAGGCGGCCTTCGGACGGCAGGTCGGCCTCCATCGTTGTCCCGATCCGCTCCATGATCCGGGCGAAGGCGGCAAAATCCTTCGCCGACAGCAACCGCAGCGACGCGGCGATCATGTGGATCTTGGCCCGCCGGTAGGCTGCGATGGCCCGCTGGCCCCTCGGCGTGATGGAGACGTCGATCTTGCGCTTGTCCTGTGCGTTGATCGAGCACAGGACGAGTTTCTCGTCGTAGCGCTGCTCGAGGGCCTTGATGATGCGCGACATCTGGGACGGCAGCACGCCGACGAGCCGCCGCAGTTGGCCGACCGAGAGGGAGTCGGCGTCCTCCAGGGCATCGAGCGTGAGGAACTCCGACTCCGAGAGGTCGTAGCCGCCCTTGAGTTTCTCGCGCTGCGACCTGAGCCAACTCAGTTTCGTGAGGTCGAACATCTGAAGGGCCAGTTGCCGGACGGCTCGTTCGTCTCTCACGGCGCGCTTCTCCGAAGCAACGGCCGGGGGCCCTGCCGCCAGGCATCCGCTCTAGGGCCTCTGGAGCGCCCGGCGAGTTCGCCGACCCGCGGCCGCGTCGGCCCCCGTGGGGATGCCCCGCCGCCGGCCCCGGGCTGCGGCGAACGGTGCGGTACGGCTACTCAGCAGAAGGTGACGGAGGCACCTGGGAAACGGTGGGAACCTGAACGGGCCGGCTGGCCCGCGGGGCCTGGGCGTCCGGATGCCCTCCCTCGACGCGGTCCCGCATCAGGCGGCCGGCCTTGAACTTGACCGTGCGCTTCTCTCGCACCGCGACCCGCTGCATCGTCCGCGGGTTCTGAGCCATCCGAGGCTTGCGGGTCCGGACTTCGAAGACGCCGAAGTCACGGAACTCCAGCCGATGACCCTTCGTCAGTTCCGTGATGACCTCGTCGAGGAACCGCTGGATGAGGTCCTTGACCAGGACCCGCTTGGTGTCGACGGAGTCGGCGATCCGGTCCGTGAGTTCCTTTTTGGTGATGGTACGCATCGTTACCCCCTGTCGACAATAGGATGATAACACCAAACAGGAGCCACCACGTTCGATAGTATCCTGCACTCACGCGCCGACCGCACGACCCCCGGGAGGACGGCCCGGACGCTACGGACGGGCAGCCTCTCCCAGGACGCGATTTAGCGCTACCGGAATTGAGCCAACCTCATGGTAGAACGTCCCTTAAGCCGTAGCAAGCAAAAAGTCGGGCCCCCTGTTTCAGGCGCCGTTCGCTCGGGGGCGCCGTTTCTCGGCCACCACCAGTGCGGGCTCCTCTGTCATGACGATCGAGTCGGGTGGCACCGAATGGGTCAGCCATACGTTGCCGCCGATCGTGCTGGCCCTGCCGACGATGGTCTCGCCTCCCAGCAGGGTGGCGCCGGAGTAGATGGTCACGTCGTCTTCGATGGTCGGGTGGCGCTTGAGGCCGCGGATGAGCCGCCCCGACTCGTCCTTGGGGAAACTCAGCGCGCCCAGCGTAACGCCCTGGTAGATCTTGACGTTGTTGCCGATCTCGCAGGTCTCGCCGATCACCACCCCGGTGCCGTGGTCGATGAAGAACCGGCGGCCGATCCGGGCCCCAGGGTGGATGTCGATGCCGGTCGTGGCGTGAGCGGTCTCCGTCATGATCCGGGGCAAGAGCGGCACCTTGAGTTCCCAGAGTTCGTGGGCCACCCGGTACACCGTGATGGCCTGGACGCCGGGATACGAGAAGATGACCTCGTCCAGGCTCTTGGCGGCGGGGTCGCCGTCGACCGCGGCCTCGACATCCTCCTCGAGGAGGCGCTGGACGCCGGGCACGCGCTCGAGGAACGTTATGGCCGCCTCGGCCGCCAGGTCCTCGCAATGCTCGCACTGCCGCTCGGCGGTCCGGCGACACTCGTGCAGCATGCTGCGGTAGATCTGCTTGGCCAACATGCGGTAGACTTGGTAGATCCGGTCGCCGATGTGATAGCGGACGTTTGCGGCCGTGATGTGCCGGCGGCCGAAGTAGCCGGGGTAGAGCATCTCCTTCAGGCCGTCCAGAATCTCGAGCACGGCCTCCCGCGCCGGCAGGGGCCGTTCGCCCAGGTGGTTGATCTTGGGCACCTCGTCGTACGTGGCGACGATCCGATCGATGATCCGTGGCAGGTCGTCCTCGCGGCCAAGCAAGCGAGACATAAGGCGCCCACTCCTAACCGCCGATGTGCCGCCGGCATTATAACCCCGAATCAGCAACCGGGCAAACCGCTTTCCTGCGCAGGGCCGGGCCTGTGACGCGACCCTGTCAGTCCTTCTCCTCCTGCCTGGCCTTGGCGGCGGCTTCGATGATCTGCTGCTGCACGTTCGGGGGAACAGGCTCGTAGTGGGAGAACTCCATCGCGTAGGTCCCTTGGCCGCCCGTGATGCTCCTGAGTTGCGTGTTGTACTGGGCGACCTCGGCCAGCGGCACCTGGGCCTTGATCGTCTGCGTCCCGCCCATACCGGTCTCCATGCCCATGATGCGGCCGCGGCGACTGTTGAGGTCGCCCGTGATGTCACCCAGGTACTCGTCCGGCACGGTGATGGCGACGTTCACGTACGGCTCCAGGATGACCGGCTTCGCCTTCGCGACCGCGTCGCGGAAGGCGTAGCGGCCGGCGATCTTGAACGCGACCTCCTTGGAGTCCACGGGATGGCTCTTCCCGTCGTAGGCCGCGACGAGCACGTCGTGGAACGGGTAGCCGGCGATGACGCCCTCCTCGCACGCCTCGCGGACGCCCTTCTCGACGGCCGGCAGGAACTGCCTCGGAATCGACCCGCCGAACGTGTCGTCCATGAACTCGACCCCCTCGCCGCGCAGCTTGGGCTCGACCCGCAGGTACACCTCGCCGAACTGGCCCGCCCCGCCCGTCTGCTTCTTGTGGCGGTAGTGGCCCTCGGCCTTGCCGGCGATGGTCTCGCGGTACGGGATCTTGGGGGGCCTCGTATCCACGTCGACCTGGTACCGCCGCTTCATCCGCGCCAAAAGCATCAGGAGGTGCATGTCGCCCATGCCGCTGACGACCAGTTCGTTCGTCTGGCGGTCGCGGGTGGTCCGCAGGGTGGGGTCCTCGTCCACGCTCTTGGCGAGGGCCTCGGAGATCTTCTGCTCGTCGCCGCGGCTCTTGGGCTGAAGGGCCAGCGAGTACATGGGGATCGGCATCGGCACCTCGGCCACGAAGAGCGGGTCCGCGCCCTGCGAGACGGTCTTGCCGATGCCGAGTCCGTCGATCTTGGCGACGCCGACGATGTCGCCGGCGTGCGCGGCCGCGATCGGCTGGGTGTCCTTGCCCTGGACGCGGAGGACCTGGCCGAACTTCGTCTCGCGCCGGTCGTCGCCGATGCGCGCCGTCGAGTCGACCCGCAACGTGCCGCTCAGGACCCGCAGGAACGAGATGCGGCCCACGTACGGGTCGCTCACGACCTTGAAAACCTGGGCGCAGAGCGTCGCGCTCGGGTCGGCCTCGAGGCGGACCTCGACGGCCGCCTCGCCCTCGCCCTTCCTGGCGGTGCGCGGCCGCGCCTCGCGCGGACCGGGGGCGTACAGGGCCAGGAGGTCCAGCAGTTCCTCGATGCCGACCTCCTTGCGGGCGCTCGTGAAGAGGACAGGCACCACCGTTCCCGAGACGAGGGCCTTGGTGAACACCTTTCCTAGTTCCTCCGGCGCGATCGCCTCGTCGCCGAGGTAGCGTTCCATCAGGGCCTCGTCGGCCTCGACGATGGATTCGACGAGTTCGTTGTGGGCGGCGGCCACGTCCATCAGGGCCTGGCCGCTCGCGGCCGTCAGCGCGTTGACGACGCCGCTGAACGAGTTGCCCTGCCCCACGGGCACCGTGTAGAGGCGGCAGTGCAATCCCAGCGTCTCGATGAGCCGCGCCCGCATCGTCTCCAGGTCGGCGTTCTCGGCATCCGACCGGTTGACGACGACGATCCGCGCCAGTCCCATCTCGCCCGCCTTCTGGAACAGCCTCGGCCCGTGGATGTCCACGCCCGAGGCGGCGCTCAGGACGAGGACGGCCGTGTCGGCGACCGACAGGGCCGACAGGGCCGCCCCCTCGAAGTCCGAGTAGCCCGGCGCGTCCAGGAGGTTCACGTGCCGCCCCTTCCAGGCCAGGTGGAGGACGCTCGTGAAGATCGAGGCCTGGCGTTCTTTCTCCTCGGGCTCGAAGTCGCTGACGGTGTTCCCGTCCTGGGGGTTGCCCAGGCGGTTGATGACGCCGGTCTTGTGCAAGAGGGCCTCGGCCAACTGCGTCTTGCCGACCTGGGAGTTCCCGATCAGGACCACGTTGCGAATGGCTTCGGTCTGCACTTCAGGCATCGTTTCCTCCACGGGCGTCAGGTGTTCTCGTCGCGGGCGGCCGCCAGCGCCGCCGTCACCGTCAACGTTCCCTCATACAGCGCGCGGCCGATGATGGCCCCGGCGGCCCCCGCATCCCTCAGCCGCACCACGTCCTCGAGTGTCGTCACGCCGCCCGAGGCAATCACCGGGAACGGGCTCGTCTTGGCCAGTTCGGCCGTCGCCTCGACGTTCGGCCCGGACATCATACCATCCCGCAGGATGTCCGTATAGACGATCGCAGCCAGGGGCAGGTCGCGGACGCCTTCGAGGAACCCGAGGACCGTCGTGGCCGTCTCGCGCCGCCACCCTTCCACCGCCAATCGCCCACCCCGGGCATCCAGCCCCAGGACCAGGCGGCCGGGATACTCCCCGATCGCCTCCCGGAGCCACTGTGGCTCGCGGACCGCACGCGTGCCGACGATCACGCGGCGGACGCCGGCGGCAAGGACCTGGGCGACGACCTCCGTGTCGCGGATGCCGCCGCCCACCTCGACGGCCGCCGCGGGGGCGGCGGCCACGATCCGCCGGACGGCATCGAGGTTCACCGGCCGGCCGGCCCGCGCGCCGTCCAGGTCGATCACGTGAAGCCATCGCGCCCCAGCGTCCTGGTAGCGGCGCGCCACGGCCGCCGGGTCCTCGTCGAAGACCGTCTCGTCCTCGTAGCGTCCCTGGCGGAGGCGAACACATCGGCCGCCGCGCAGGTCAATCGCGGGAAGTATCTCCATGGGATGCCCATCCGGCGCGTCGGCGGTCGAAGCGTCGCGCCCCGGCGGCCTGCCCGCGGGCAGGCAGGAGCGTCACGTCCGCGTCACGAAATTCACCAGGACCCTCCGGCCCGCCGCCTGGCTCTTCTCCGGGTGAAACTGCGTCGCCATGATGTTCCCGCGCGTGATGGCGCTGGCGAACGGGCCGCCATAGTCGGTCCGCCCCGCGACCACGGCCTCATCGGCGGGGACCGCATAATAGGAATGAGCGAAGTAGAAGTAAACCCCCTGCCCTGCCATGCCATGGAACAGCGGCGACGCCCCCACCACTTCCACGGCATTCCAGCCCATGTGCGGGACCTTCAGGCCCTGGCGCGCCGCGTCGCGCGAGAACCGGACCACGCGGCCAGCCACCAGGCCGAGCCCCTTCTCGAGAGGCGCGGCCGCGCCGGCCCGACCGCTCCCTCCGGCGGCCGACGACGCCACCTCCTCGCTCTCGTCCAAGAGAACCTGGAGGCCCAGGCAGATGCCCAGGAGCGGCCGCCCCGTCGCGCAAAAGTCGCGGATCGGCACCACCAGGCGCCGACCGCGCAGGGCCGCCATCGCGTCGCCGAACGCACCGACGCCGGGCACGACGAGCCGCTCCGCCCCGGCGACGACCTCGGGCTTGTCGGTGACCTCGGCCGCGTGCCCGATCCGCTCAAACGCCTTCTGGACGCTCCGGAGGTTGCCCATCCCGTAATCCACGATGACGATCACGGTACCGGGCGCCCCCTACTTCGGCCAGACGACGATGACCACCCGCCGGTTTTTCGTCCGGCCGGCGGCGGACGCATTGGAGGCCACCGGGCGGTGGAAACTGAAGCCGGCGGCGTAGATCCGCTCCGGCACGACGCCCCGCTGCGTCAGGTGCCGCAGCACCGCCATCGCGCGGTTGCACGCAAGGTCCCAGTTGTCCTGCCACTTGTTGGCCGACTTCTTGATCGGCTGGCTGTCCGTGTGGCCTTCGACGCGGATCTGGTGGTTCTTGTAGTCGCCGTTGAGCACCGCGGCCACCTTGTCGAGGACCTTCTTGGAGTTGGCCTTGAGGTCCGCGCTGCCGGAGGCGAAAAGGATCTCGTCCGGAAGCGTCACGGTCATCGTCTCGCCGGCCACCTTGACGTCGATGCCCTCGCCGAAATCGGGTTTGGGCTTGCCTGTCGCGGAGGCGGGTGCCGCCGGGGCCGTCGCCGCCTTGTCGAGTTCGGAGCGCAGGGTCTGGTTCTGGGCCTCCAGGTTGTCGAGGCGGCTCTGCATGGCCGCCCCGTCGGCCAGCGCCGTCGCCAGTTGGCGCTGAAGGGCGGCGTTCTGCTCAGTCAGTTGTTGCTCCTTGCAGCCGACGGCGCCCCCGGCAAGGACCACGATCGCCAAGATCGCCGCTGCCTTCCCCCAGGCGCGAAGCCTGGTCGGTCCGGCGTGCGTTCTTCCGTTTCGCATGTCGTTCTCCTCTCTGGGTCTCCCGCGTCGGGTCCGTTTCCCTGGCCGCCCCGGCGCCCTAGCCAACAATCAGGTTCCACACCCCCGCGAGGCCCGGCCGGAAGTAGGCCACGATGGGGTCCTGGATCACCATCGCCACACCTGCCGCGGCCCCCAGGAACGGGCCGTAAGGCACTTCGTGGTCCTTCTTGCGGGCCAGCCGCCACAGGCCGTACGCGAGGCCCAGGAACGGGGCCGCCATGAACACGATCACCGTCGCCTCCCAGCCCAGGACGCCGCCGACGGCCGCCATCAGGTACGCGTCGCCGAGGCCCATCGCCTCCTTGCGGAAGACCCAGGTGCCCACAGTGCGCGTCACCAGGATGAGCCCCGCCCCGACGGCCGTGCCGATCAGGGCGAGGATCACCGCGTCCGCCCGCGCCCACCCGACCCAGTCGGGCAAGGCATGATCGTAGGCGCCGACGACCTGGACGCGCGGCCACACGAACGAGCCGACGACCCCGACCGCCAGCGCCACGTTGGTGACCGAGGTGTAGATCTCCTTCCGCTCAAAGTCGATGGCGCCCGACACGACCAGGGCCGCCACCAGCACCATGTGGACCGCGTACACGGCGCCGTGGTCCGCGCCCGCCCGTAGGCCCAGGCGGAAGTAGGCCGCCCAGTACCCGAAGAAGACGAGGCCGGTCAGCGCCTCGATCACCAGGTACCGCACCGAAAACGCCTGGCCGCACTGCCGGCACCGGCCGCGCAGGATCACGTAACTCGCGATAGGCAGATTGTCGTACCACGCAATCGGCCGAAGGCACGCCGTGCAATGCGACCCGGGCCGGATGAGGCTCTTGCCGGCCGGCAGTCGGTAAATGCAGACGTTGAGGAAACTGCCGACGCACAGCCCCAGGAGCAGCACGAACACGCCGAACGGCCATGTGGCCGCCATCTCAGCCAGAGACTCGCCCATGGGCCGTTCGCCGCCCCCTACCGGAAGCCCGGCCCGATCGGCCGCGGCCCCCGCTGAGCATCGGCCCCGCGCACCGCCGCCGTCGCTTGTCCGCGCGATGCCAATGTAGCAGCCGTATCGCAGCCATGCAAGGCAAAACGGCCGCGCATGCCCGGCAGGCCGAGGCCGAGGGCACTCGAGGGCACTCGTGGAGTTGGCGAGGGGGCTGCACGTCGCGGCCACCGCTTGCCGCGTCCGCACACACACGGCCGTCTCCTCGCGCATGGAACATACCCCAACTCCCATGCGCCGCCAAATCGCCACGGGAAACGGGGAGCGGCGCCCCGCCGCGCCGGAGCAGACCGACGCATGACCGACGCGTTTTTCGTGTTGCATGGGTTCGGGGAAGTGTCTACCCTACGGCGCTTTCAGGGCCTCTTGGGCGCTCCAATCGGTCGATAGAGACGCCTGGGGCCGACCTGCCTGCGGCAGGCGGGTCCAGGGAAAGGACGACGCGGATGACCAGTTCGTTTTTCCGAAGGCACCACACGCTCTTTATGGTGTTGATGGCGCTGGGCGTCGTGGGCTTCCTTCTGTTCGGCTCGTGGCAGTACATCGGGCCCGCCGTGAAGCAGTGGTTCGGCGAGGGGGCGCGCCGGCCGGCCGGGACGATCGACGGCCGCACGGTCAAACTGATCGACGTGTACCGGGTCTCCGAGGACCTGAAGATCGCGGGCGACGCGGCCCAGTGGTTCTACATGAGCCTCGCCCGGAAGGCGACGGACGAGAAGGGGCAGCGGCGGCTCTACGTCCTCACGCAGGGGATGACCTCGTCGTACGCCTGGCAGGCGGCCGGCGAGCGGGAGAAGCCGCTGGATCGCCGCATGGCGTGGTACGCGGTCCATGGGGAGGCCAAGCGCCTTGGCCTCGAGACGCCCATGAGCCAGGTCCTTCAGCGCCTCCAGGACTTCCGCGACCTCGGCCTGTCGGCTTCCGAGTTCCGACTCGTCGTCGAGCGGGCCGCCGGAGGTAGCGCGGGACGCCTCGAGGAGGCGCTCCAGACGGACATGACCCTCCGCGCTTACGAGAACTGGCTGCTGGAGACCTTCAGCGCCTCGGTGGACCCCGAGTTGCGACGCCAGTTCGTTGTCCTGGACGAACGGGCCAACGTCCGCCTGGCCGTCCTGAGGGCCGAGGACTGCGAGAAGGAGGTGAACGATCCCGCCGAGGAGGCCGTCGCCAAGCAGTACGAGACGTACAAGAAGTACCTTCCCGGCGCGGGCCCCGACGGGTTCGGCTACATGGTCCCGGATCGGGTGGCGATCGAGTACCTCGTCGTGGACCCGAAGGGATTCGAGGCGGAAGCGCGCCCCAAGGTGACAGACGCCGACGTCGCGAAGTACTACGACGACCACAAGGACCCCGAGTTTTTGGCCCCGGAGGAGGGCGCAGCCGCCAAGGAGGGCGACAAGTCTGCAGACGGGAAAGAGCCGGCCGAGGAGGGCAAGGGGAAGGCCAAGGAGTTCCGTCCCCTGGCCGAGGTGCGCGACGAGATCCGCGCGACGCTCATCTCCCAGGAGGCCCGCCGGCTGGCCCTCGAGCAGATCCACGGCGACGTTTCCGAAATCCGGGCGATGGGCAAGGAGCGGCCGAGCCTGGACATCTGGGCCGACCAGACGCACGTGCGGCACGTCGTGGTGAAGGGGCTGCACACGGCGGAGCAACTGGCCCAACTCCGTGGCATCGGCGACGCGGTCCGGGGCAAGGACAAGATGCCGGCCTACGCCTTGGCACTGGC
Source organism: uncultured Anaerolineales bacterium (assembly GCA_964354185.1). GTDB lineage: Bacteria > Planctomycetota > Phycisphaerae > FEN-1346 > FEN-1346 > CAYGZE01. Next base: position 16,573 of record CAYGZE010000013.1, read on the forward strand.
CGAACTGATGAAGGATCGGTCGAAGGCGAGCCTGGCCGTCGGTGAGATCAGCGACGTGTTCGTCGACCCGGACGGCAACGCCTACGCGTTCCGAGTCACCGCCTGCGACCCGCGCCACGAGCCCGCGTCACTGGCCGAGGTTGCCGACCGTGTCAAGGCCGACCTGCGGACGCAGGCGGCCTATGCCCTGGCGCTCGAGAAGGCGAAGGCCCTGGAAGCGGCCGCCGACGCGAAGGGCCTGGAGACGGCGGCCAAGGAGGCCAAGCTCGAGGTCCGGGAGAGCGGGCTCTTCACGCGGTACAACTATCTCGAAAAGTGGATGTCGCAGACGCCGCCCCTGCCCCAGGCCGCCGCCGACCCGGCTGTGGTGGCGGCGTGTTTCCGGATGCCCGTGGAGGGGACGAAAGTCGTCCGGGTTCCGCTTCCGCGGCAGCGCTGCATCGCGGTGGCCGAGTTGGTGGACCACAAGCCGCCCCGAGAGGCGGCCTACGAGCAGATGCGGCCCTTCCTGGTCCTGCGCGCGGCCCAGGAGTACCAGCGGATCGCCCTGAACGACGCCCTCGCCGAGAAGGCCATCATCGCGCGGCACAAGATCGAGGTGGCGCCGGATCTCCAGGGGCCGGAGCCTTCGCCCGACGAGCCGCCGAGCGAGGAAGACTGAGGCCGCGCCGCGATCCGGCCCGGCACGGCGGTTGACACGCCGCGGCCCGCCGGGTATAGTGCGGGCGCCTCCTGGGCGGGCCATGCCAGCCGCCGCGAGGCCGTGGCTTCGCCTGGACGGGTAGCTCAGCTGGTAGAGCACGGCACTGAAAATGCCGGTGTCGCCGGTTCAACTCCGGCCCCGTCCACCATCCTCCCTCGACGTTCCCCCCGCCGCCCGAGAACCCCTTTACGAAATCCCTGTTTTCGGCTATGGATGGCCTTGGGTGAGCGCCGGTCGGCAGGCCGCGCCTGGTAAGGGCGCCAGTCCGCCCCTCCGGCGGGTCTGCCCAGGTCTATGGAGGATCACGTGAAGGCGATGATCGCGTTGGCGATGGCGATGCTGGCCGCAGGGATGGCTTCGGGCGTGGCAACGGCCGCAGACTGGGAAATGGCCACTACGGACACGGGGGGCCTGGCGATCACACACAAGGGGGCGCCGGTCGTCACCGCCGAGTACGTCGCCTGGGGTCCAGACTGGGCATGGACGGGCGTCGACCTCAACGCTGGGCAGGCCGACGCCGACGGCACACCGCTCGCCGGGACAGTCGGCAGCCTTGGGATCAAGGTGACCGGCCGGGCAGGCCGGGCCGCGGAGAACGCCCTGCGGTTCACGTGGGACCTCGAGATCGCCAAGGACCTCGAGGATGTCATCGGCCTGTGCCTGGAGTTCCGGCTGAATCTCGACTCGCCGTCCTTCGGCGCCGGCAAGGAAGAGCCGGTCCTCCTGGAAGGCAACAAGGGGTGGCGGTGGCCCGTCGGCGGGGGGCAGGCCGTGACCGTCTCGTTCGCGGAGCCTCTGGCCGACGTCTACTTCGAGCGCGGCAACAAGCGGCAGATTCGCACCTTCATGGTGGCGAAGAAGGCGGCGGCCGGGCGCAAGACGGTCACCATGACGGTCGAGTTGCCGAAGGGCGGCGCGATCGTGCGGTCGGCCGCCGAGCGCTACGGTCCGGCCGACACGGCCAAGTGGTTCGCGGGAGCGATGGCCTATGACGAGTCGCCCGTGGATCTTACCTTCCTCAACGCGGCCGACAAGCCCGCGGGCAAGCACGGTTTCGTCAAGGCCAAGGGCGACGCCCTGGTGTACGCCGATGGAACACCCGCGCGGTTCTGGGGCGGGAACCTCGCCGCCTACGCCCTCTTCACCGACAAGGAACAGATCCGCAAGCAGGCCCGCCGGATCGCGCGGCTCGGGTTCAACCTCATGCGGATCCACCATCACGATTCGATGAACTGGGTCGACCCGACCGTCATCGACAAGAAACGCGAGGACTCGCAGCACCTCGACGCGGCCGCCATGGACAGACTCGACTGGTGGATCAAGTGCCTCAAGGACGAGGGCGTCTACGTCTGGCTCGACCTCCACGTCGGCCGCGTCTTCAAGAAGGGAGACGACATCGCGCAGGGCTTCGACGAGATTCAGCGCCAACACGGCGAGGCCAAGGGCTTCTGCTACTACAACCCGCGCCTCGAGCAACTCATGAAGGCCTTCAACGAGCAGTACCTGGGCCGCGCCAACGCCTACACCCGGCTCGCTTACAAGGACGATCCGGCCGTCATGGGCCTGCTGGTGACGAACGAGAACGACCTCACGTGCCACTTCGGGAACCTCATGCTCGGCGACAAGGGGAACCCGGTCCACAACGCGATCTTCCAAGAGAGCGTCAAGGCGTTCTGCAAGAAGACCGGCCTCCCGCCGGACAGGACCGGGCGGACATGGGAGCACGGACCCAGCAAGATCTACCTCAGCCACCAGGAGCACCTCTTCAACCGCAGCATCCTGGACGGCCTGGCGAACCTGGGCGTGAAGGTGCCGGTGGCGACGACGAACTACTGGGGCGCCGAGTCGCTCTGCGCCCTGCCCGCCCTGACGGACGGCGGCATCATCGACGCCCACTCCTACGGCGAGGCGGAGGCCCTGAGCACGAACCCGCGATACGAGGCCAACTACGTCCCCTGGATCGCCGCGGCCCAGGTCGGCGGCAAGCCCCTGGCGATCACGGAGTGGAATGTCCCGTACCCCGCGACGGACCGGTTCACGGCGCCGCTGTACCTGGCGAGCGTGGCGGCCCTCCAGGGGTGGGACGCACCGATGATCTACAACTACTCCCAGGCGCCGATGGCCGACCCGCCGACCCGGCCGGACACCTGGTCCACCTACTACGACCCCGCGCTGGCGGGCCTGATGCCGGCGGCCGCCATCGCGTTCCGCCAGGGCCACGTCAGCCCGGCCCGGGAGGCGTACTGCCTGAAACTCGACCGGAGGCAACTGTACGAGCAGGGCGTGGACCCCAGCCGGTCGGCGGCCATCCGCACGCTTGCCGAGCGCAGCCGCCTTGTCATCGGGCTGCCCGACGTCGCGGAACTCGACTGGGACGCCGCGACCGCGGTGCCAGCGGGCGTCAAGCAGGTCACCGACCCCGCGCAGGACTTCATCCCGCCGGGGCAGGACTGCGTCACGTCCGACACGGGGGAACTCCGGCGCGACTGGCGGAAGGGCCTCCAGACGATCGACACGCCGAGGACCCAGGCGGCCTCCGGATGGATCGGCGGCGAGGCGGTCCAACTGAAGGACGTCGCCTTCCGGATCCAAACGCCTAAGGCGACGGCTGCCGTCACGAGCCTCGACGGCGCCCCCATTGCCGGGTCGAAGCGGCTGCTCCTGACGGTCATGGCCCGCGTCGTGGCCAGCCCCGGCAACCGGATGCCGTACCTCTCGGAGCCGGTGTCGGGCACGCTCGCGATCCGGTCGAACGTCCGGGGCCTGCGGCTGGTGCCGCTGGGTCCCGATGGCGGGGAACTGGAGTCCGTCGACCTGCCTTTGGAGGGGGGCGCCTACCAGGTCGTCCTGCCGGCCGCGCGGGGCACCCACTGGTTCCTGGTGACCGCGGGCGGGGCGAAGTAGCCGGGCCGGGGGGGCGGATCGCGGCGTCCCCGATGGGCCTACCTCTTTTTCGCCTTCTCGACCGAGGCCTTGCTGCGTGTGCGCTGGAGTTCGACGCGGTCGCTGCGGCGCTCGAGGATCGAGAGACTGATCTCGATGCACTCCTTCGCCTCGTCGGGCGTCGAGGTGCCGACGCAGACCATGTCCTGGTCGCGGATGGTGGCCCAGTTGAACGCCAGGCCCACGAGCGGCATCACCCGGTTGACGCCAAGCGGCTTGATCGTGATGACGGGCTTCTTGCACTGCCAGATCATGCGGTGGACCCAGTCGACCTCGATCTGCATGAGGAACCCGACCGCATTATACAGTTGAATGTAGGTAGCAACGTCGAGGTCGGTCTCGTCGGCGTAGACGGGCACTTCGGGCATGTGGGTAGAGAGGCCCGGGATCATGCCGTGGTCGCGGATCATCCGCAGGAGCCGGTCGACGCCGGGGATGCTGTGCGTCTTGCGGTCCGCGAGGGCGTCGGTCGTGGACTGATGCGGCATGCAGTACTCGCAGCCGATCTTGGCATAGGCCTCGCAGATCCGCCGGTTCTCGGCCTCCGCCTCGCGGGTCCCGGCCAGGTTGTAGCCGGGCGTCCCCATCTGGATGACGTGCCGGCCGGTGCGATCCTCGGCCAGTTGGATGGCCTTCTGGAGTTTCGCCTCGGGGCGGTTGCCGAGCATCGTGTCGACGCCCGCCCGCAGGAACACCTCGACGACGTCGGCGATCCGCTCGGCCGTCATCATCTCGTTGATCAGGCGGTCCTTGGCCTGGCTCGTGTGGGAGAAGCCGAGCCACCAGTTCGTGCCCATGACCAGGCGCGATACCGAAATACCGCCCACCTCCGTCCGCGGAAAGTCAGCCATGCGCCACCCTCCATTTGCAGACGCGAACCGGCCGTCCCCCGGCCGGGCCGCGCATCTTGCGTGAACACTGCGTGCCTGGCGAAATCCGGCAGCGAATCCTACGCGCCGTCTGATGCGACTTTCAAGGGGCCGCCCCGCCCGCCGGTCCACCGGGCCCCTGCCCGCCTTCCTGCGCCGCCTCGGGCCGCAGGCGGATATGGAGGTCCCGCAACTGCCGGTCGGTCACGGGGCCCGGGGCACCGCTCATGAGGTCCAGGCCGCGCTGTGTTTTCGGGAAGGCGATCACGTCGCGAATGCTGTCGCCGCCGGTGAGGATGCGAACGAAGCGGTCGAGCCCCAGGGCGATGCCGCCGTGCGGCGGCGCGCCGAACCGCAGGGCCTCCAGCAGGAACGAGAACTTCGCCTCGGCCTCCTCGGGGCTGATACCGAGCATCTTGAACATCCGGGCCTGGACGTCGGAGCGGTGGATACGGATGCTTCCGCCGCCCAGTTCTACCCCGTTGAACACCAGGTCGTAGGCCCGCGCGCGGACCGAGAGCGGCTCGCCCTCGAGACGGTCGAGGTCCTCGACCTTCGGGCTCGTGAACGGGTGATGCATGGCGACGAGGCGTTTCTCCTCGAGGCTGTATTCGAAGAGCGGGAAATCGGTCACCCAGCAGAAGTTGAGTTCGTTCTCCTTGACGTGCCCCAGTTTGTGGCCGAGGTGGATGCGGAGGGCGCCGAGGCTGGCGGCGACGACGCGCGGCTCGTCGGCGACGAACAGGAGGAGGTCGCCCGGCTCGGCGGCGAACGTCTTCGCCAGGGCCGCGAGTTGCTCGGGCTTGAAGAACTTGGCTATCGAGCCGGCCAGGCCCGCCGCCTCCATCTTCAGCCAGGCGAGGCCCTTGGCGCCGAAATCGGCGGCGTAGGCGGCCAGTTGGTCGATGTCCTTGCGGCTGAAGGCCTGGCCGCCCGGCACCTTCAGGCCGCGCACCTCGCCGCCCTTCTCGGCCGCCTCGCGGAAGACGCGGAAGTCGCTCTGCCGGGCCGCCTCGCTGGCATCCTCGAGTTTCAGGCCGAACCGCCGGTCGGGCTTGTCCGAGCCGTAGTCGCGCATCGCCTCCGCGAACGTGAGCCGCGGGAACGGCGGCTGGACCTCCCTGCCCAGGATGGCCTTGACGACGGCCGCCACGACCCGCTCGGTGGCGGCCATGACGTCGGCCTCCTCGACGAAGGCCATCTCCAGATCGAGTTGCGTGAACTCCGGCTGGCGGTCGGCGCGCAGGTCCTCGTCGCGGAAGCACCGGGCGATCTGGTAGTAGCGGTCGTAGCCCGCCATCATGAGGAGTTGCTTGAAGATCTGCGGCGACTCGGACAGGGCATAGAAGCAGCCGGCGTTCAGGCGGCTGGGCACAAGGAAGTTCCGCGCGCCGCCGGGCGTGTACTTGCCGAGGACAGGCGTCTCGATCTCCGCGAAGCCCTCGGCGTCGAGCACCTGGCGCATCGTCCGGATGATCGTGTGCCGCGTCGTCAGACGCCGCTGCATCTCCGGACGCCGGAGGTCCAGATACCGGTGATGCAGGCGGACCTCCTCGCCGGCGTCGCATCCGTCGGCGATCTCGAACGGGACCGGCTCGCTCGAGGCCAAGACCTCGGCCGTCTCGGCGCGAACCTCGATCTCGCCCGTCGGGATCTTCGGGTTGACGGCGTCGGCGGGGCGCGGCTCGACGGCGCCCGTGACCCGCACGACGTACTGGGCGTGCATCTTCTCGGCCAGGGCGTGGGTTTCCCGGTTCCTCTCGGGGTTGAAGACGCACTGGGTGCGGCCGTAGCGGTCCCTGAGGTCGATGAAGATCAGGCCGCCGTGGTCGCGGCTGGAGTCCACCCATCCGGACAGCGTGACCGTCTGGCCAGCGTGGGCCTTCGTCAACTCGCCGCAGGTGTGGGTGCGATAGGCGGTTCTCATAAGGCTCTCCCATCCAGGTTCTCGACAACAAAAAGAGCCCCAGGACTTACGCCCCGAGGCCGCTCGATCTCTGGTCGGCGCGCAACGGCCCCGGGCGTTACCTGTTATTACCCGGAGCCCAATAATCGCCGCGCCGCCGCATAGTGCCACCAGTATCGGCCACCCGCGCCAGCCGGTCAAGGGAAAACTCCGTTCGGGACGGCGGCACCGAGCCGGGCAAAAGGCCCGCGCCCCCGGCAGCCGCAGCCGCGCGGGAACCCCCTTGCTCCTCGTTCCGACACCCACAGGTTGCGGACCGGGGGCCGCGGGCCTATAATCACGCGACCGTCCCGGAAGCGGGCGCTGGCCGCCGGCACCGGCGTCGACGGGGGAGGCGAGAGCGTGGCCGAGCCGCCAGAGGTGGTCAAGCGGGAGTGCGTTTTCCGGGGCAAGAAGGTCGTTCTGGAGGTCCAGACTGTCCGGGCCGCCGGCCGCACGACCCAGCGAGAGGTGGTCCTCCATCCGGGGAGCGTGGCGATCCTGGCCTTTCCGGAGCCGGACAAGGTCCTCATGGAACGCGTCTGGCGCTACCCCCTGGAGCGCGAGATGCTGGAGATCCCCGCCGGAACGTTGGAGTCCGGCGAGGAGCCGGAGGCCTGTGCGGCGCGGGAGCTCAAGGAGGAGACGGGCTACCGGGCGGGGCGCCTGGAGCGGCTCCTGGCAATCCATCCCAGCCCCGGCATCCTCTCGGAGCGGCTGGAGGTTTTCCTTGCCCATGATCTGAAGGCGGGGAAGCCGCGGCCCGAGGCGGGCGAGCAGATCGAGGCCATCCTCGTCCCCATCGACGAGGCCCTGGCCATGATCCGGGACGGGCGCGTGACGGACTCGAAGACCGTGGCGGCCCTCCTGTTCTGGGAACGTTTCGTGAGCGAGAGCGACTGATGGCCTGGCATGCCGCGTGGAATGAGGAGCCGAAACGTCAGCGGCCGATGTTCTTCGGCCGCGGGACGACGCCGCCCGGCGTCCTCCTGGTGCTGGCGGCGACGGTCGGCGTGTTCATCCTGGACGCCCTGTCGCGCGGGCGCCTGACGGCGGCCGGGGCGCTGACGGTCAACAGCCTGCTGCGCCTGGAACTCTGGCGGCTCGTGACCTACCAGTTCCTGCACGCGGGCTTCACGCACATCTTCTGGAACATGTTCATTCTATGGATGCTGGGGGTCACGCTGGAGCGGCAACTGGGGACGAAACAGTTCCTGCTGCTGTACCTCGTGAGCGGCATCGCGGGCGGCCTGTTCGAGGCCGGCTTCAACGGTGTGATGCAACTTCAGTTCGGCCATGAGTTCCACCGCCTGACGGGCCAGACGTTCCTCAACCTGCGGGCCCTCGGCGCGTCGGCCGGCGTGGCGGGGGTCCTGGTGGCCTTTGCGGTCATCAACCCGAGGGCCATCTTCCTGCTGTTCTTCCTCATCCCGATCGAGGCCCGCTGGATCGCCGTGGGCTACGTGGCGATCGAGACCTTCGCCATGTTCCAGGGCCTGCGAGGCATGGTCGACAACGTCGCCCACGCGGCCCATCTGGGCGGCATGGTCATGGGATACGTGTGGGTCCGATACGGCGGGGCCCTCGCGCGGCAGTGGTACCGGCGGCAGCGGCAGCCCGAGACGGGGCACTTCGACCGGTCCCCCGAGCGAGAGGCCGAGGATGAGGCCGAGGTCGACCGGATTCTCCAGAAGATCCACGACGACGGCCTCGACAGCCTGACGCTCCGGGAGAAACTGTTCCTTCAGGAGATGTCCCGCCGGCGCGGCCGGCGCTAGGCCGGCCGTCGGCGGCGGTGCGGAGAGGCGCTCATGCGGCGAACCTCCAGACGCCTGACCTCCATCGTGACGACCCTCGGGCCGGCCTCGTCGGACGAGGCCACGCTCCGGGCATTCGCGGAGCGCGACGTCGACGTGGTGCGGCTGAACTTCGCGCACGGCGACCCCGAGACGCACGAGCGCGCCCTCGGGCTCGTGCGGCGTATCTGGGAGGACGCCGGCCGGTTCGTCTCCGTCCTCCAAGACCTGGCCGGGCCGAAACTCCGCCTGCGGACGCCCGGCGGCCGCAACGTGACCGTCGCCCGGGGGACCGCGATCCGCCTGGTCCGGGAACCCTCGGGTCCTGCCGGCCCGGACGCGGTGGCCACGACCTTGCCGGCCATCGTCGACGATTGCCGCGAGGGCGAGCCAGTCCTCTTCGGCGACGGCGCGGTCCGGACGCGCGTCGTCGGCCGCTCGCCTGACGCCCTGACCCTCGAGGCCGAGGACGATGGCGAACTGGCCGACGGCATGGGCGTCAACCTGCCCGAGACTCGCCTGAGCGCCGCCTCGATGACCGCGAAGGACTGGCGAGACCTCGAGTGGGCCCTGGCGCACGAGGTGGACTTTGTGGGCCTGAGTTTCGTCCGCCGCGCCGACGAGGTCCGGGCCGTGAAGGACCGGATCGCGGCCGCCGGCGGCGCGACGCGCGTCATCGCCAAGATCGAGAAGCCCCAGGCCGTCGAGAACATCGACGCGATCCTTCGCGAGTCGGACGGCCTGATGGTCGCGCGGGGCGACCTGGGCGTCGAGATGGACCTCGCCCGCGTCCCGATCATCCAGAAGGACCTCATCCGGCGGGCGGCGGCCGCGGGCGTCCCCGTCATCACGGCCACGCAGATGCTCCAGTCGATGATCACGGAGCCGAGCCCGACGCGGGCGGAGGTGTCCGACGTCGCGAACGCCGTCTTCGACGGGTCCGACGCCGTCATGCTCTCGGGCGAGACCGCCGTCGGCAAGCACCCCGTCCGGGTCGTCGACGTGATGGGCCACATCATTGACCTGGCGGAGGAGTACGCGACGGCATCCGAGTGGCCGCCGCCCGCCGGCCAGGCCGAGCGCTACGTCTGGGCCGAGCGGGCCATCGCCCTCGGCGCGTCACGCATCGCCAAGGACCTGGGCGTGGCGCTGGTGGTGGCGCTCACGCACAGCGGCGCGACGGCCCTCCTCCTCTCGAAGCAGTGGCTGCGAGTGCCGATCCTCGCGCTCAGCGACCGGAAGGAGACGTGCCGCCGGATGGCCCTGTACCGCGGCATCGTTCCGGCCTACCATCCCGACCTCATCCGGAACGAGGACCTGGTGTGCGAGATCGAGCAGGCGGCCCTGGCCCGGAAATTGGTTGCCGCCGGCGACCGCATTCTTATAATCAGCGGTCAGTTCCCAGGTCAGCCCGGCGGCACCGACACGCTGCGCGTGCACACGGTGTCGCGCGGCGAGGAAGGGGGCACCGGATGAGGCCGCCCGCGGGACTCGCAATCGTCGCCCTCTCGGTGGCCGCCGCGCTCGCCGGATGCGCCGGGGCGCACGCCGCCCGGCTCGGCAACCCCTTGGCCGTCCCGGGCACGACGCTCCCGACGGCCGAGAAGGTGTCGCAGCGGGTCCTCCAGGAACTCCGGTTCCAGATCGTCTACCCCCGGATCGCCGAGGGGCGCATCGAGACGGGCCCGGTGACGGGTGCCTCGTGGTTCGAGTTCTGGCGCGAGGACACGGCGCCCGACCAGCGCCTGGAGTCAAGTCTGCACACGACGCGGCGGCAGGTGGCGATCGCCATCTCGCCGAAGGAGGGGGGGGTCGAGGTCCTCGTGAAAGCCGCCAAGCAGCGCCTGAGCGCGCCCGGCGCGGGCCCGATGACTCTCGGCGAGTCGGTCGGCACGCATACCATTGACGACAAGTCGCTCCTCAGCCGGTGGGACGACCTGGCCCCGACCTCCTATGAGTGGGTCGACGTGGGGCGCGACGAAGACCTCGAGCAGTTGATCCTCGGCCGCATCCAGCGCTCGCTGGCGTCCGGGACGGTGGCGAAGTAGCGCGCCGGAGCCCCCCCGACGTCGGGCCCTTCGCACAAATCCTGGAACCGGACGCCCCGCGGACGTGTCTGTACGGGCAGGGGGAACGCCGCCGCGCCGCACGCGGCACGCCTCCTCTGCCCAACGGGAAGGTGCCCCATGAAGCGTGTTGCTCTCCTCGGTGTGTGTTTGGCGTGGTGCGGGCAGGCGTGGGCCGCCGAGCAGACGTTCCGCGCCGACCACGTCGTGGTGACGTATGCCGGCATCGGCGAGGCCTACGCAGCGGCCCTGGGGCGCACCGCGGCCGCCGCCCGGGCGATGGCGGTCGAAGGGTTCGGCTTCGACCTGCCGGACACCGTGAGCATCCGCGTCGTCTGCGGGCCGGACCAGCGCACGCGGCTGTGGACCGACGGCCACGACCAGTTCACGCTGACCGTGCCGTCGGAGGCCGATCTGCGGCAGCCGAGCACGACCGGCATCTTCCTCCTCTACGGGATGTGTCACGAGATGGGCCACCTGGCCCAGTACCGGCTGGTTACGCGGCACGACTGGATGACGACGGCCGCGGCGGAAGGCTGGGCCCACTACCTGGGCTCGCGGCTCGTCGACGGCGTCTATGCCCGCGAAGGGCCGGACCTCTGGCCCGACAAGTACGATTATCGGGCCGACGGAATGGCCCGCCTCACGAAGCAGGTGGCCGGCAGCGGGCGCGACGAGGCGACCGACGGGGCCGCGCTTTGGCTCGAACTGGCCGGGATCGTCGGCGACAAGGGGATCGCGCCGATCTTCAAGGCCTGGGGCCAGATTGAAGTCGACACGTCCGACCCGGGCCCCGCCCTGGGCAAAGCGCTTGCGGCGGCCAACAAGAATCTCCGCCTCGCGGCGTGGTGGAAGAAGGCGGAGCCCGTCTTCATCCTCAAACGGGAGAAGAGCGGCTTCGCCCCAAAGACGGTTGCGCCCAAGGACCTGAGCGGCCGTCCGGAGGAACTCACGCAGGACGACGGCACCCCGGCCGGGAAGTCGAGCCTGACCGGCGGCGGCCACGCCGTCCGGTTCGAGGCGCCCGGGAACGGGTGGTGCCTGACTGCCGTGGCGATCTACGGCTCGCGCTACGGGGCCGCACAGGCGCCGAGCGAGAACTTCCACGTGTGGCTTTGCGACGCGGACCTCAAGGCAATTGCCGACTTCCCGTTCCCCTATGCCACGTTCGAGCGTGGCGATCCGAAGTGGGTCCGGTTGCCGATTCGTCCTTCGCTCGTCCCGGCGAAGTTCACCGTGTGTGTCGGCTTCAGTCCCACCGCGACGAAGGGTGTCTTCGTGAGCCACGACGGCGCCGGGAGCGGCGCTTCGCTCACGGGCCTGCCGGGCGAGAAGGGCCAGCCGTTCAACAAGGGCGACTGGCTGATCCGCGTCCAGGTCGACCGGCCGAAGGCCGGCGCCGTCCCCAAGTAGCCCCGACGGCCCGCGTGCGCCACGCCCTTTTCTTCCCGCGCGTTTTCGGTTATCCTCGCCTGGCGCCTCCGCGGTGGCACGTGAGGGCAGCACCGGCGTGCCCGGGGCATCTCCTGGCGAGGTTTGAGGCTCGATGACGACCCCTGCAATGGACCAGTACAAGCGGCTCAAGGCCCAGTACCCCGACGCCATCCTCTTCTTCCGGATGGGCGACTTCTACGAGATGTTCTACGACGACGCCCGCATCGCCTCCAAGGTCC
>CAYGZE010000014.1:0-27783 GCA_964354185.1 uncultured Anaerolineales bacterium
GGAAAGCCCTTGACAGCGTTGCCAGAGGGGGCTACGATGCGCCTCGCTCAGCGTGAATGTCCCTGAGGTTCAATGGAGGACTCGCCGCCGGGACGCCGATAGGAAGGCGCCTCCCGGTGCAGAGAATCGCGATGCCGACGGTCAAACTTCCTGACGGGAACCTGATGGAAGTGGCCCGAGGGATCAGCGTCGCGGAAGTTGCCAACCGAATCGGTTCACGCTTGGCCCAGGCCGCCGTCGCTGCCAGGCTGAACGGGGCGTTGGTGGATCTCGGGGCCGTCCTTGACGGGGACGGGCCTTACGACCTGGAGATCCTGACCGACAAAAGCGACGAAGCCCTCTCCGTCTTGCGCCACTCCGCCGCCCACGTGATGGCGGCTGCCGTAGGCCGGCTTTACGGGAAGACCGTGAAGTTCGGCATCGGTCCGTCCATCGACGACGGGTTCTACTACGACTTCGACCTGTCCCAGCGCCTGACCGACGATGACCTTGGGAAGATCGAGGCCGAGATGGCAAGGATCGTCGCCGAAGCTGCCCCGTTCGCGCGCGAGGCGGTGCCGTTCGACCAGGCCCTGGCGACGATGCAGGCGGCCGGGCAGGACTACAAGGTCGAACTCCTGAAGGGCATCGCGGCGGCGGGCCCGGAAGGCGGCGAGGTTTCGCTCTACCGGTCGGCCGGCTTCGTGGACCTGTGCCGGGGCCCTCACGTGCCGCACGCGGGGAAGATCGCAGCGTTCAAGTTGCTGAACGTCGCGGGCAGTTACTGGCGCGGCGACTCGACCCGCCCGATGCTCCAGCGGATCTACGGGACCGCCTTCTTCTCGAAGAAGGACCTGGCGGCCCACCTGGAGCGGCTCGAGGAGGCCAGGAAGCGCGACCATCGCCGCATCGGCAAGGACCTGGACCTCTTCAGTTTCCACGACGAGGGCCCCGGCTTCGCCTTCATGCATCCGGCCGGCATGGTCGTGATGAACGAGATGCTCGCCTTCTGGCGGGCTGTGCACGACGCGACGGGTTACGTCGAGGTCCGGACGCCGACCATCCTGAGCGAGGCCCTCTGGCACCGCAGCGGCCACTGGGACAACTACCGCGAGGCGATGTACTTCACCCAGATCGACGAGGCGCCGTTCGCCGTCAAGCCGATGAACTGCCCGGGCGGCCTGCTCATCTACCTCAACCGGCCGCACTCGTACCGCGAGTTGCCGATCCGCATGGCCGAACTGGGCCTGGTGCACCGGCACGAGAAGAGCGGCGTGCTGCACGGCCTGCTGCGCGTGCGGCAGTTCACCCAGGACGACGCGCACATCTACTGCCTGCCGGGGCAACTTCAGGACGAGGTGATCGGCGTCATCCGACTGGTCGAGCGGATCTACCGCGCGTTCGGCTTCGAGGACGTGCGGGTGGAACTGTCGACGCGGCCGGAGCACTCGATCGGGACCGACGAGATGTGGGAGCATGCCACGGGCGCGCTCCGCGGCGCGCTCGAGGCGTGCCGGATGACCTACAAGGTGAACGCGGGGGAAGGGGCGTTCTACGCGCCCAAGATCGACTATCACATCCGCGACTGCCTGGGCCGCTCCTGGCAGTGTGGAACGATCCAGGTCGACCTGGCGATGCCCGAGCGGTTCGGCCTCGCGTACGTCGGCGAGGACAACCGCGAGCATCGGCCGGCGATGATCCACCGGGCCATCCTCGGGAGCATCGAGCGGTTCCTCGGCATCCTGATCGAGCATTACGGCGGCGACTTCCCGCTGTGGCTTGCGCCGGTGCAGGTAGCGGTGCTGCCCGTCAGCGATCGGTTCAACGCCTACGGGGCGCAGGTCCTCGGGGCCCTCAAGGCCGCCGGCCTGCGGGCGGAACTCGACGACTCGAGCGACAAGGTGAGCGCCAAGGTCCGGCGGGCGACCCTCCGCCGGATTCCGTACATGCTGGTGGTCGGCGAGAGGGAGTCGGGCGCCGGGACCGTGAGCGTCCGCGACAAGGCCCTGGGCGACCAAGGCGCGGTGTCGACCGAGGCCTTCCTCGGCCGGGCGCGCGAGGAGATCGGCCAGAAGCGGCTGCGTCCGAGGCCGTCCGCCTCGGCGTGACCGGCGGGGCGTCCCCGCCGGCGTGGGGCCGCGGTTCAGACGACGCGGATAGGAACAGGAGGCGCGCTTGAAAGAGTTGAGGCAGCGGATCAACGAGATGATCAAGGTTTCACCGCTGCGAGTGATTGGCGAAAACGGGGAGCAACTCGGGATCATCGAACGGGACGAGGCGCTGCGCCGGGCCAACGAGGCCGGGCTGGACCTGGTGGAAGTGGCGGCCAACGTCAGGCCGCCTGTCTGCCGCATCATGGACTTCGGCAAGTTCAAGTACCGGCAGGCCAAGAAGACCCAGAAGAGCAAGGCCCACGAGGTCCACATCAAGGAGATCCGCATCCGCCCGAAGACGGAGGCCCACGACCGGGACATGAAGATCAAGCACGCCCGGCAGTTCCTTGAGGATGGCGACAAGGTGCTCGTCAACATGCTGTTCCGCGGCCGCGAGATGGCCCATCTGGACTTCGCGACGCAGAACATGCAGGCGTTCGTCGAGCAACTGGCCGACGTCGCGAAGGTGGAACAGGGGCCTACTCGCCAAGGCCGACGCATGGCCCTCCTGTTGGCTCCCAAGAAGACGTCCTGATCCGTCGGCGCCAGGGGCGACGGGGTGGCTCAGCCGAGGGACGCCAGATCCCTCGGCCGGTAAGGGTGGTGTTCGCACCTGAAGATGAGCGGAAGGGGCGCAAGCGATGCCCAAGAGCAAGACACACAAAGGGATCCTTAAGCGGATGAAGCGGACGCGCAGGGGCAAGATCATGCGCCGGCGCGCCAACCTGGGACACCTGTTGAGCGACAAGAGCGCCCGCCGCCGGCGGAACCTGCGCGGCAAGCGCCCGGTCTCCTCCGCCCAGGTCAAGACCTACACGCTGCTCATCCAGGGACACTGAGCGGCCGGCTCGCAAGGGATAGGAGTCAGACATGCCACGTACGCGGAAAGGGTCGGCCCGCACCGGCGCCAAGAAGCGCCTGTTCCGCCAGGCCAAGGGGTACTTCGGGGCCCGGGGCAAACTGTACCGGGTCGCCAAGCAGTCGGTGATGAAGGGCGAGCAGTACGCCTACCGGGACCGGCGGGCGAAGAAGCGCGAGTTCCGCCAGCTGTGGATCACGCGCGTCAGCGCCGCCTGCCGGCAGCGCGACCTGTCGTACAGCCGGTTCGTCGGCGGCCTGAAGAAGGCCGGCATCGCGCTGGACCGCAAGACCCTGGCCGACCTGGCCATCAACGACCCGAAGGCGTTCGACGCCGTGGTCGCCGAAGCGCGGAGCGCCCTGGGGGCCTCCTGATGAGTCGCTTGGCCGAGATGCGCGTCATCCGCGAGGAGGCGCTGCGCCAGATCGATGCCGCCGCAGATGCGGAGGCCGTCGAGGCCGCCCGCGTGGAGTGGCTCGGCCGCAAGGCCGGCCGCATCACCTGCCTGCTGCGCTCGATCCCCTCGGTGCCCGAGGCCGAGCGGGCCGCCTTCGGCCAGGCCGTCAACGCCCTGAAGAAGGAGGTGGCGGACCGCCTCGCGGCACGGAAGTCGGCCCTGGGGGGCGGGCGCGAGGTACGGCAGGCGGTCGACGTGACGATGCCCGGCCGGAGGATCGCCCTGGGCCGGCTGCACCCCGTCCTCCGCGCGATGCACGAGATGTGCGACCTATTCGGGCGCCTGGGCTTCGAGGTTGCCGAAGGGCCCGAGGTCGAGGACGAGTGGCACAACTTCATCGCCCTGAACATCCCGCCCGAGCATCCGGCGCGGGACCCCCTCGACAACTACTACCTGAAGGACCGGGTCCTCCTGAGGACGCAGACCTCGACCGTCCAGGTCCGCGTCATGGAGCAGCGCCGGCCGCCGGTGCGCATCATCGCCCCGGGGCGCGTCTACCGGCCCGACACGGTCGACGCGGGCCACTCCAACATGTTCCACCAACTCGAGGGCCTGTGGGTGGAGGAGGGCGTGACGTTCGCGGACCTCAAGAGCGTCCTGTCGACGTTCGCGCGGGGCTTCTTCGGACCCGAGGTCCGGACGCGCTTCATCCCAAGTTACTTCCCGTTCACGGAACCCAGCGCCGAGTTCTACGTCTCGTGCCTGCTGTGCGGCGGGGCGGGCTGTCCGGCCTGCAAGCGCACGGGGTGGCTCGAGATCGCCGGATGCGGCATGGTCGACCCGAACGTGTTCGAGGCGGTCGGCTACGATCCCGACGAGGTGACGGGCTTCGCGTTCGGCTTCGGCATCGACCGGCCGGCGATGCTCAAGTACCGGATCACGGACATCCGGCTTCTCTTCGAGAACGACCTGCGGTTCCTGCGGCAATTCTAGGCCCGGCAGACCCGTCGTCGGCCGGAGGCGGACCGGGCTACCCCGACAGCGCCCCAGGGCAGGGGGGGCCTCGCATCGGCGGCGGCGCCACGCGAGCCCATCAGAAGAGCAACTTGCGCGGCGTCGCGGTGATGCTGGCCTCGGCCGAGGCCTTCTCTCCCTCGAGCACCAGGTGGAACCGGTAGGTCGGCTCCTCGTCCTGGACGGAGAACGTCTGGACGAACCCGGTCAGCACGGCTGGCTCCGTGGGGACGCCGGCGTCGTCGGTCACCACGTAGGTCATGTTGCCGCCGACCGCGGCGTCCCACGTGTAGGTGTGCGTGTTGCCGTCGGGCAGCACCAAGTCTACGGAGTGGTTGTCGACGGAGACCGTGATCGACTCGGCCCGCCGCACGTCGCGCGCGATGCGGTCCAGGACGCCGCGGGTGCGCGAGACGAGGTCCGTCTTCTCGCGGTTGTAGGCGTGCGAGGTTTGGGCGGCCTGGATGGCCAGCGCCGCCGCCACCATCAAGAGCGCCATCAGCGCCAGCGCGATCAGCATCTCGGCGAGCGTAAAGGCCCGTTTTGTCCTGTCGGCTCTCGGCATGGCTTACTCGGAATAGGAGCCCGAGACGCACACCAGGCGGAGCGTGCTTGTCAGGCCCGCGGGGTGGTCGACGGCGTGCTCCTTGTCGATCTGGAGGTTCGCGTTGCCGGTCACCGTGAACTGCGAGTCGCGCAGGTTCACGATGCCGCCCCGGACGATGCCGCCGGCGTTGCCGGTGAACTGGAACTCGCTGGCGACCATGCAGCCGCTGACCGTGTGGAAGTTGCCGGTGAACTTTGCACTAAAGCCCGGGGCCAGCAGGAAGGAGCCGGTCATGCCCCTCAGGCCGTCGTACTGGGCGCCGGCCGGCAGGTTCTCTACGCCCGACACGTTCAGGTTCCCCGTAAAGTGGACCGTGTTGGCCGTCAGGCTGTCCACGGCCGGCGTCTCGCAGACGACGACGCCGCAGATGTTCGCGTTGCCGCTGAACGTGACCTTGTTGGGCGACTCAACGTAGACGACCCCCGTGACCGTGACGTTGCCGGAGAACGTCGGGTTGGTCCCCGCCGGGATGCGGATGTTCGAGAGGGTCAGGTTGCCGGCGCCGCTGCCGGCATACACGTTCTTGGCGTACGTCTCGAAGCCGCTGATGTCGACCTGGGGCCACTCGGGCTCCGGGGCGCCGATGATCTCGTCGCCGCCGATCGTGATGTTGCCGGTCTTCTTGATGGTGCCGTCCGGGTTGCAGACGGCCACGTCGCCGGACACGTCGATGTTGCCGGTCATCCGGATGGCCTGGTCGGTGCTGTAGGTGGCCGACAGGATGCTGCCCTCGGCCGCGTTGTTGGCCCCCGAGATCCGGGCGTTGCCCGTCAGGGTGACAGCGGACTTGCTGGCGATGCCATAGGCCCCCAGGACGCTCGCCCCCCGCTGGACGGTCATGTTGTAGTGCGCCGTGCAGGCGGCGCGCCCGTGCCGCCCGGTGCTCTGGATCGTGATGGTGGTGTCGTCCATGGCGCCGCCGCTGGCCGAGATCACCAGATCGACGTGTTCCGCCTGGTCGCCGGCGCCGAGCGTGATGGTGGGGATCGTCACGGCCGTCCCGTCCCACGTGATGGCTGCCGCGTTGACCATGGTCGAGGCGGTCCAGCCGCTTGCCAAAGCCCCGGCGATCGCCTGGTGCAGGTCGGCGGCGTCGTGGGTCCCCGGCACGTCGAGGCCGCCGAGGTTCATCTGGACCAGTTGGACCCCCGCTTCCGCCAGGGCCGCCGCCCGGTAGGCATCGACGCGGTTGCGCGCGACGGTCAGGTTCGTCTCGGCCGACGTGGCGATGGCGACGGCCATGCACGCGAACAGGACCAGAAAGACCAGCGTGACGATCAGGGCCACGCCGCGTTCGCGGCTTTCCACGCTTTTTCCGTGCGTTGACATGTTTGTCCTCACATCCTTCGGACTCCCGGGCGTGTAGGCATCGCACAACCTGCCTGAACGGCTCGTTTTCTGCCCCGCTACATCGTGCGACTCATTCCCCGCGACTCCTCGTCCCTCCCGTTCGGTCAGTCGCTGTCGGTGAACGGAACCGAGGCCATGTCGAAGACGTAGTACGTCTGCGACAGCGACGGATTCCCGCGGTAGGCGACGTCGACGGTTACCCGCGCGGCCCGGGCGCCGGCCACCGGCACCGTTTGGTTCAGGTCGTCCTTCGAGACCGCCGCCACGTGGACTGTCTGGGTCCACCCGGCCAGGTCCGCCGGCGAGCCGGTGCTGAGGACCGCCGGGTTGTAGACGGTGCCGTCCATGGCGAACACGGAGGCCAGGGGCATCTGGAGGGCCATGTCCCGGACCTCGTTGGCCAGGAACGCCGCCAGCGTCAGATCCTCGCCCTGTTGCGTCGTGACCGTGTCGTGGCCGTAGGCGGCGATGAGTGCCACGAAGCCGATGGCCAGGAGCACGGCGCAGACGAGGACTTCGGCCAGCGTGAAACCTGGCCGCGTCGCCCGGCCCGCGTTGTGCGCGTGTTGCCGCATGGTCACTTCACCAACTGAGACATCTTGAAGATGGGCAGCAGGATCGAGGAAGCGATGAATCCGACGACCCCGCCCATCAGGATGATCATCATCGGCTCGATGGCGGCCGTCACCGACTTGATGGTCGCCTTCAGTTGCCGGTCGTAGAACTCGCTCACGTCGTTGAGGATGTCGGACAGGGTGCCCGTGTCCTCGCCGGCGGAGATCATCTGGGACACGCTCACCGGGATGAGGGGGCTTCGCATCAGCGTGGGGGCGATGCGCTGGCCCTTGCGGACCGCCAGGTGGACGCGGGACCAGACGCCGGCGTAGTGGATGTTGCCCGAAACCTCGGCCGTGATGGCGATCGTGTCGAGCATCGGCACGCCCGCGTTCACCAGTTCGCCCATCGTACGCAGGCCGCGCGACAGGTACAGGGCGTGGCACAGGCTGCGGAGGATCGGCACCTTCAGTTTCACCCCGTCCCAGAACTGCTTCCCCTTCGGCGTCCGCAGCGAGTAGAGGAACGCGCCGACGATGGCGCCCGCCACGACCATATACACAAACCAGTAGCCGCACAGCGACGCGCTCATGGCCATCAGCATCTTCGTCGGCAGGGGGAGGATGTCCTCCTTCCCCTGGAAGAGAACCATGAACCGCGGCAGAACGAACGTCAGCATGAAGATGGTCGTCACGATGGCCAGCAGCAAGATGATGACCGGGTAGATCATCGCGCCCTTGACCTGGCGCCGGGTATCCATCTGCTGCGAGAGGTAGTCGCCGATCCGCTCGAGCATGTGCCCGAACGAGCCGGTCAGTTCGCTCGCCCGCACCATGTTGACGTAGAGCGGCGAGAAGACCTTCGGGAACCGCTGGAGCGCCTCGGAGAACTGCCGCCCGGACTCCACGTCGCGCTTCAGGGCCATGATGCACTGGGCCATCTTGGGATTCTTGCACTGCTCCCCGATGCTCTCCAGGGCCGTCGTCAGGCCGATGCCCGCCTTGGCCATGACGGCCAGCTGGCTGGTGAAGGACAGCACGTCTCTGGACGAGATGTAGCCCGTGAGGGACGCGAAGTCGATGCCGAGGAAGCCCTTCTTCCGGACGGCCTCGTCCCCGACCCGGGCGACGTCCACGACGCTGCCGCCCATGTTGCGGACGGTTTGCGTGGCCAGCGCCAGGGTGTCGGCCTTGAGGGTGCCGGCCAGGACGTCCCCGCCGGCCCGCTTCATCTGATAGCGATAAATCGGCATCGTTCACCTACGCGGAAAGGGCGCGCTCCAGTTGGTCGGGCGCCCGGGCGTTCGAGAGGGCGTCGTCGCGGCTGATCATGCCGTTGAAGTAGAGCCGCTTGAGCGACTCGTCGAAGAGCATCATGCCCAGGGCGCGGTTCGTCTCGATGATGTTCGGGATCTCGAAGATCCGGTTTTCGCGGATGCAGTTCCGGACGGCCGGCGTCGAGACAAGCACCTCCGTGGCAGGGACCATGCCCGGCCGGTCCACGCGCGGAAACAGCCGCTGGCACACGACTCCCTTCAGGGTGTTGGCGAGCATGGAGCGGACCTGGCCCTGCTGGGTCGCCGGGAACGTGTCGATGATCCGCTCGACCGTCGAGGCTGCGTCGTTCGTGTGCAGCGTCGAGAAAACCAGGTGCCCCGTCTCGGCGCTCGTGAGGGCCGTCGAGATCGTCTCCAGGTCCCGCATTTCGCCGATGAGGATGACGTCGGGGTCCTGCCGCAGGACGTGTTTCAGGCCCGAATGGAAGTCCGGGACGTCCTCGCCGACCTCGCGCTGCTCGATGGTGCACTGGTCGGATTTGAGGAAGTACTCGATGGGGTCCTCGAGCGTGATGACGTGGTACGGATGCCGCTGGTTGATGTAGTCGACCATCGACGCCAGGGAGGTCGACTTCCCCGATCCGGTCTCCCCGGTCACGAGGACGAGCCCCTGGGGCAGTTCGGCGAACTCCACCACCACGTCGGGCAGGTTCAGTTCGCACAGGGGCGGGGCGCGCCCCGGGATCGTGCGGAAGGCCATCGCCAGCGTGCCGCGCTGGTAGTGCGCGTTCACGCGGAACCGCGGCCCACCCGGCAGCGAGGTCGAGAAGTCCAGGTCCTGCCGCTCCTGCAACCGCTGGTACTGGGCCTCGCTCAGGATTCCCTTGGCGAAGGCCACGGCCTCGTCGGACGTGACCTCCGGATCGCCCTCGACCGGCCCCAGGATCGTGTTGACGCGCAGGAGGGGAGGGTGGCCCA
This sequence comes from uncultured Anaerolineales bacterium, assembly GCA_964354185.1. Taxonomy (GTDB): domain Bacteria; phylum Planctomycetota; class Phycisphaerae; order FEN-1346; family FEN-1346; genus CAYGZE01. The sequence goes on from CAYGZE010000014.1 coordinate 9,169, forward strand.
CGATGATGTGGAGGTCGCTGGCCCCGCCCGCCACCGCCGTCTCCAGAAGCGTCTGGATGCTGCGCACGAGCCTTCCTCCCTAACCGCTGACGTCCTCGGTCGCCCGGAGGACTTCCTCAACCGTTGTGACGCCCCGCGCGGCCTTCCGGATGCCGTCGTCGCGGAGACTCACCATCTTCATGTCCCTGCAGTATCGCCGCAGTTCGTTCACATCCGGCTTGGAGGCCACGCGGTCCCGGACCGCGTCGTCGAGCACGAGCATCTCGTAGATGCCGCACCGCCCGCTGTAACCGGTGTTGCGGCACCGCTCGCAGCCCTTGCCGCGGTAGAGTTGGGGCAGGGCGATCTGGTTCCGCTCCAGGGCGACCTTCACCTCGTCGCTGGGTTCGTACGTCTCCTTGCAGTACTCGCAGATGCGCCGGACCAGGCGCTGGGCGAGCGCGGCATTGAGCGACGCGCTGATGAGATACGGTTCGATGCCGATGTTGATGAGCCGCGTGATGCTCGACGGCGCGTCGTTCGTGTGCAGCGTCGACAGGACCAGGTGCCCCGTCAGGGCGGCCTGGACGCTGATGCGGGCCGTCTCCTCGTCGCGGATCTCGCCGACCATGATGACGTCGGGGTCCTGGCGGAGGAGGGCCCTGAGGGCGCTCGCGAACGTGAATCCGATGCGCTCGTTAATCTGGACCTGGTTCGCGAACCCCAGCATGTACTCGCACGGGTCCTCGACGGTCGAGAGGTTGATCTCGCCGCCGTTCATCGTCAAGAGCGCGCTATAGAGGGTCGTCGTCTTGCCGGACCCGGTCGGTCCGGTCACCAGGATGATGCCGTGCGGCCGCTCGATCTGCTCCTTGAACATCGTCAGGTGGTCCTCCTCGAACCCGAGCCTCTCCAGGCCGATGAGGATGGACCGGTTGTCCAGGATGCGGATGACGGCCTTCTCGCCCTGGGTCGTCGGCAGGGTGCTGATACGGAAGTCCACGTAGCGGTTGCGGACGATAGCGCGGATGCGGCCGTCCTGGGGGAGGCGGCGCTCGGAGATGTCGAGGTTCGCCATGATCTTCAGGCGCGACGTCAGGGCGGCGTGCATGGCCTGGGGCGGCGACATGACCTCGAACAGGACGCCGTCGATGCGGTACCGGATCCGCATCTTCTTCTCGCCCGGCTCAATGTGGATGTCGCTGGCGCCGTCCTTGACGGCGTTGCAGATGAGGTAGTTGACGAGGCGGATGACGGGCGATTCGCCGGCCACCTTGGCCAGGTCGCCCATCTCGTCCTTGCCCTCCTCGACGACCTCGACGGCGTCGTCCGCGATGTCGTTGATGAGATCGTCCAGAACGAAGTCGTCGTAGGTGCCCAGAAGTTCGTCGATCGCCTTGGTGATCTCGGCCGACGTCGTCACCGTCACGCGGACGCGCCGCCCCAGCATGCGCTTGATCTCGTCGACCAGGAACATGTTGGCCGGGTCCGGCGTCGCGATCGTGACGATGCCCTGGTCGAGGTCCACGCCCGTGACCAGGACCTTGTTCCGGCGGCAGAAGTCCGCGGGCAGCGTCGTGAGGACCTTCGGCGGGATCTCCTTCTGGGCGACGTATACGAAGTCCAGGCCGTAATCCTCGGCCAGGTACTGCATGATGGCTTCTTCCTTGGCGTAGCCCTTCCGGATGAGGATCTGGCCCAGCCGCTCGCCCGGGCTCGACTTCTGGAGCGCCAGGCATTCCTTCAGTTGGGCGGGCGTCAGGACGCCGCGATCGATCAGGACGTCGCCCATCCGCCGGCGGCCCTGCTGGCCCTCCGGCGGCGCCGCGTCCGGCGCGGCGGCCTCGGGGGCGCCCGGGACGGCCTCCGGCTGGGGTTCCTCGGCGACCGCAGCGTGGCTCTCCGGCGGCACCGCGTCCGGCGCGGCGGCGGCCTCGGGGGCGCCCGGGACGGCCTCCGGCTGGGGTTCCTTGGCGACCGCGGCCTGGCTCTCCGGCGGCACCGCGTCCGGCGCGGCGGCCTCGGGGGCGCCCGGGACGGCCTCCGGCTGGGGTTCCTCGGCGACCGCGTCCTCTTCCTCCAGCACCTCGACCGCGTCATCGGCGATGTCGTTGATCAGGTCGTCCGGCGCGAATTCGTCGTGGGTGCCCAGGAGTTTGTCGATCGCCTTGGTGATCTCGGCCGACGTCGTCACCGTCACGCGGACGCGCCGCCCCAGCATGCGCTTGATCTCGTCGACCAGGAACATGTTGGCCGGGTCCGGCGTCGCGATCGTGACGATGCCCTGGTCGAGGTCCACGCCCGTGACCAGGACCTTGTTCCGGCGGCAGAAGTCCGCGGGCAGCGTCGTGAGGACCTTCGGCGGGATCTCCTTCTGGGCGACGTGCACGAAGTCCAGGCCGTAATCCTCGGCCAGGCACTGCATGATGGCTTCTTCGTTGGCGTAGCCCTTCCGGATGAGGATCTCGCCCAGCGCCTCGCCCGGGCTCGACTTCTGGAGCGCCAGGCATTCCTGCAACTGGGCGGGCGTCAGGACGCCGCGCTCCATCAGGACGTAGCCCATCCGCAGGACGTAGCCCACCCGCCGACGGCCCTGCTGGCCCTCCGGCGGCGCCGCGTCCGGCGCGGCAGCGGCCCCCGGCCGGGGCTCCTCGGCGACCTCGGTGCGGCCCTCATTGCCTTCGTGGACGTCCATTACTTATGCCCCTTCGCGCCCTGCGGAACCGGCGCGTCGTCGAACAATTTCAACTCGAACGACATCCCCTGGGCGGACAGGCCCACGCGGTTCGCCTCGATCACGTCGACCCGGAAGCCCTCCACCTCGTCGCCGGCCCGGCACACGTTGCCGTTGATCACCGCCAGGCTGGCCTTGCCCGAGACCAGGATGGAGCCCACCTTGAGGCCGGCCGCCGCCGCCCGCAGTTTCTCCTTGCGGGCCTCTTCGGTGTCCGCCGCGGTCGCCTTCGCGCCCTCCTTCTCCTGGACCTGCTGCTGGCGCGCTTCCATCGCCACCTGGAACGGGTTGACCCGCAGGTCTGTCAGCGGGACCTGGCGGCTCTGGACGTACGTGTCGAATCCCTTGACCAGTTGCTCGACGCGGACCACCGTGTAGGCTTCTTCCTGCTCGCCGCCGGAGGAGGCGCCGAGTTGCTGGACCACCGAGTCGATGTCCTCCGACAAAGGGGCCGCCCCCGCGGGCGTTGCGGTGCCGTCCTGACCCGCCGGCGCGGCCTTGGCCGTTGCCACGCTCGGTCCGCTCGTCCGCAGGAACTGGTAGGCCACCACGCCGATGCCGATCAGGAACAACGCCAGCAGGAAGATCACCTTCTTTCGGTCGCGGCCCGCGGTGACGTTCTCCGTGACCTCCGGTTCGCCGGGGCCCGCGAGCGCGGTCTCGTCCACCTCGCCGTCGAGTCGCATGTGGTTGTCGTACGGTGCCTGCGCCATGGTCTATCTCTCGAAAAAGATGTCCACAGTGATATCGGCCTGCACCTGGCCCTCGACGGTGGGCGACCTCTGGATGGCCATCTCGCGGACCTTGGTGATGCGCGGCAAGCGTTCCAGGCCCAGCAGAAACTCGTAGAAGCCCCCGAACGGCCCTTCGAACGTCATCGTGATCGGCTGCGTGTTGTAGCGCGCCGCAATCTCCGTCTTGCGAGTCCTGACGCTCCGGGCCGTCAGCGCCTTGGACTCGGCGATGAGCCAAACATCGCGGAGGATGGCGTCGATTTCCGTCTCCGTGGGCAGGCGGCTGTCGAAGAACCGCAGCGCGTCTTCGAGCCGGCCGATCTCGTCTTGGAGGTTCGTGATCCGGCGCGTCACCTCCTGGAGTTTGGCCAGTTTCTGGTGCCGGTCGGCGATGGCCGCACGGTTCGCGTCGATGTTGCGCAGGACGGGCAGCACCACGAACAGGGCCACCGAGACGCCGATGACCACGACGGCCGCCACCGTCACCAGGATCCGCACGGAAGCCTTCATGATTCACCTCGTGCCGGCTTGGCTGGGGCGGCGGGCGCGGCCGTCAGCACCTTGTCCGTCGACCCCTCCAGCAGTTCCGCCGCCTTCGGGTTCAGCCTCAGGACGATCTCGAACCGCCGCATCCGCGTGTTCTCGTCGTACGGGAACTCTTCCGAGAACTTCAGGTCCACGTCTTCGAAGATCGGGTCGGCCGAGAGGCGGCTGATGTAGTCCGCCACCTCGACGTCCGTCGTCGCCAGCCCGCCCAGGACGAACTGGACCCGCTTCACCTTGATCTTGGCCGGCTCCTTCTTGGACGCCGTCTTGCCCTTGGCCCGCGCGTTCTTCGCGGTCGCCTTGTCGTCGGCCTGGTCGGTCTTGGCCTCTCCCGCCGCTGGCGGCGGCGCTTGCTGCTCCTGTTCGACGACGCTCATCGTCAGCGTCGTGAGGCTCGTATGTCCGGGCAGGTCGTTCGTCAGCCGGGCGAGGATGTAACTGCGCGGCACGCGCTCGAGCAGAGAGGCGCTGAGTTCCACTTTGTGGAGGAGGCCGGCCTTGCGGCTTTCGAGGTCCTTCATCTGCTGGATCTGGCGGCTGGCCTCCGCGTACTTCCGGTCGACGACGTTCCTCATGTGGGCCACGCCGACCGCCTGGATGACCAGGATGCCGACGGCGGCCCCCATCAGGAGGATCGCGCCTCCGCCGATGGCCGCGCACAGCAGGTTGGCCCGGCGCGCGTAGCGCCGCGCGAGGTAGTCGTTCGGCAGAAAGTCAATCACCTTCATCGGCCGGTCCTTCCTCGGTCAGCTGGCCCGAAACAGGCTCAAGCCCACGGCCACGGCGAGTTCCGGTGCGGACGGGTGCTCCGCCCCCAGGTCCGTCACCGCCCCCAGCGGGTCCCCGACTTCGCACGGCACGCTCAGGCTCGACCCCAGCACGCGCACGAGCGCCTTGTCGCGTGCTTCCTCGCCCACGATCACCAGCCGGTCGACGCGCGCCCCGCGCGCGAGCGACGCGTGGTACCGCATGCACGATTCGATCTCGTCGATGAAATGGCCGAGTTCGTGGCGGATGCCGCTGTAGGCCTGCACCGCCTCGTCCTGGACCGCGGGCGCCTGGCCCTCGGGCCCGGCGCGCCACGACTCCCTCAGGGCGCGCGCCTCGTCGGGGGTGATCTCCCTGGCCTTCGCCAGCGCCGCCACCAGTTGCTCCGTGCCGAATTCGACGGCCCGCACGAAGGTCATCTCCTGCCCCTGGACGATGGCCACGTGGGTCTGCCACGGGCCGGGCAGGGCAATCATCAGGCTGTGCGGTCCGTCCTGCGACGCGGTCGCGTGCATCGCGGCAAAGGCGTACGGATAGCACATCGCGCACGGCTCCACGCCCACGCCGACGACGCGAAGGCCGATCCGCGACGTGGCCGCCACGTGCTTCTCCACCGCGGCCCGCCGCGTTGCCAGCGCGATGACGTCCTGCTTCCGCTCGTTGTTCTCCGAGACCGTGCCCGCCAGGATGTGCCGGATCACGGCGTCCTTCGGGTCGTAGGGCAGTTTCTTCTGGAGTTCCCAGACCAGCGCCCCCGAGAGTTCCTCCGGCTGCATCGGCGCCATGCGGACGTGCTGGATGATCAGGCAATCCGCCGGCAGGCTGATGACCGCGTCCGCGCCACGGAACCCGTCCGACGCCAGCGTCTGCCGCGCGAACTGGTACACTTGCTGGTACCGCGCCTCCTTCGCTTCGTCGTCCGCCGCGCCGGCAGCCTCCGGCCCCTGGCCCTGCGCGGGGGATGCCGGAAGGGGGGGGAAGGCCTGGCTCGCACGCGAGACCAGGCTCACGGTGCTGTCGGCCTGCTCCAACTGCACCATGTGGACGCAGTTGGGGTTCAGGTGGATTCCAATGGGCAACAACGTTTTCTTGTGCGGCATCGAATCTCCCTTAACGAGGAGACACGCTCGCCGACCCGCGTTCCTGTCCTGTGCGGCGCCGGGATGTTCTTGCTCCTAGAAGGCTACCGGTTACGCACCCCGGGTCAAGTCGCCCCGGGCCGCGCGGCCGACAGGCTGGCGCAGCCGATGCGCAACCTGTTGCAGGACCATGGGTTATGTTCACTCCGGTACCGCAGTGGGGTAGGGGGCCCGTCGCGTTCGTCCAGGGAGGGGTGCACGGCACCCCTGAATTCCGAGCGATTTTCCCACCCCTGCCGCGCGAAGCCCCGGTAGGGTGCATACCGGCATCGTCACGCGCGTCCGAGGCGGTTCCGCTCGTCTCCTGGCTACCCTAGTATCGGCATCCGGCAGGGGGCCCTTTAGCGATTCGGCAAGGCCCAAGGGGCACTTTCGCAGGCCAGTCTGGCGAGTCCCAGGCCGACGCGCGGGCCGGCATCGGCGCCTCGGCCCAGGCCCGTCCGGCCACCGACGCCCCCGATCCGATTGGGTCCGGGAATTTGTGTTGATTGCCCGCGCCCGATGTGGTACTACCCGAACAGACACTTGGCCTCAATCGCACGATGACCCTTGACGGAGGTTGACGCCATGGACGTGAAACTCCACCTGATCAAAGGGAATCCTAAGGGCAAAGTGGTCGATGTTCCCGACGGGGTCCTCAAGGTGGGCCGCGCAGAGGATAGCGACCTGATCATCGCCTCGACGCGCATCTCGCGCCATCACTGCGAGATCACCAACGACGGCAAGACCCTCACCCTCCGTGACCTGGGCAGCGGCAACGGTTCGCGCGTCAACGGGGCCAAAGTCCAGCAGCAGGCCCTGCTGGCCGGCGACGAGGTCCAGCTCGGTCCGCTCACCTTCGTCGTTGCGATCGACGGCGTCCGTGAACGTAAGGCCGCACCGGCGCCGGCCCAGCCGAAGCCTGCCTCGCAGGTGCCCAAACCGGCGGCCAAGCCAGCCCCGGCCGCTCAGCAGCTCAAGGCCGCGCCGAAGCCGGCGCCGAAGCCTGCCGCGCGGCCCGGCCCGGCCGACGTCCTCTCAAGCCTCGAACGCCTCGCCGCCCAGAAGAAACCGCCCCAGCGCAAGCCCTCCCAGGGCAAGGGCGACGACGTCCTCGAGATCTCCGACGAGGACCTCCTGGACACCTGACACCTGACGCCGCGGCGCGCCCGGCCCCTTCGGCCGACCAGACGCTCCGCGCGCTCCCGTCGGCATCGCGCGGCCCACCGTTTCCGAGCCGTACCCGCCCCGCGTTCACCCTCGCGCCTGCGCCGCTGTCTCCCGCGCACCTCCGTGCCCGAACCCAACTACCCACCATGCCGCCCCTGGACATGCCCTTGAGGGCCGATGGGCCTGCACGGCCCTTGGTCGCCTGGTTTGACGCATTTCAGGCCCCTGGGGCCCCTCCGGCCGCCGCGCAACATAACACGCATTATCGGACCTTCCCAGAAGCCTCGGTTGGCTGTGGTGCCAGCCCCGCGAGGTCTGCCTGGCCATGGGTGCGAGCACGTTCGAGCCGTCCGGCGCGGACTTCAGGCGGTGGGCTTTCAGCCTGATGCTGTCGCCCTGAAGCCCCGGAGGGGCCGAAGGGTCTCGCCGGGGTCGTGGCCGTCGTAGGGTTGTGAGGGCGAGATGCTTCGCTGCGTTCAGCATGACAAGGGGCTGGAGCATCCACGCGCGAGCCGGTTGGGTGGCGGTCTGCGAGTTCCACTCGCCGTCACCGGCACGCGGAACGCGCACCGCGCGGTGGGCTATTGCCTTGCAGCCCGGGCGGGGCTGCCGGACAGGGCGGCCACTCGAGCGCGAGGCCTGGAATTGGCTTGCCGTCGGGGCGCAGGGTGGTATAGTGGGTGCACACAGGTTCACGGGTGTCGGCGCGGGACGGCCATAAGGAGACGGGACGGAATGCTGAAGATCCGGTCGCGCGGAAACGAGACGGTCGAGCAGATGCTGAAGCGCTTCAAGAAACTTTGTGAGAAGGAGGGGCTCACGAAGGAGATCAAGCGCAACAGTTACTACGAGAAGCCGAGCGAGCGGAAGCGCAGGCAGCAGCGGAAGGCCGTTCGCCAGACGTTACGGAAGCAGCGGTTCGGCTCGAAGTAGCCCCCCTGCCCTTTGTCCGCGATCCCGGCAGGGGGCCCCGAGGCCCTGGGATCCCGAGACCCGCCTATGGCGTCGGATCAGCCCATCGTCATGCAGGGGTTGACCAAGACGTACAAGGACTTCTGGGGACGCGACAAAGTCCATGCCCTCGTCGGCCTGACCCTGGCGCTGGAGCCGGGCGAGATCTTCGGCCTGCTGGGCCCCAACGGTTCCGGCAAGAGCACGACGATCAAGTTGCTGCTGGGCCTGATCTTTCCGACGGCCGGCCGGGCCGAGGTCCTGGGCCTTCCGCCGGGCACCCCCGCCGTCAACCAGCGGATCGGCTACCTGCCGGAGGAGTCCTGGCTCCATCGGTTCCTGACGGGCGAGGAGACGCTGGATTTCTACGGGCGGCTGTTCGGCCTCGGGCGGGCAGACCGCCGCCGCCGGACCGACGAGTTGCTGGACCTGGTGGGCCTGGACCGCCGCGCGCGGGCGCGGCAGTTGAAGGAATACTCGAAGGGCATGAGCCGGCGTCTCGGCCTGGCGCAGGCCCTGGTCAACGACCCGGAACTCCTGCTGCTGGACGAGCCCACCTCCGGCCTGGACCCGATCGGCACGCGCGAGATGAAGGACACGATCCTTCACCTGAAGCGCCAGGGCAAGACCGTGCTCCTCTCGTCGCACCTGCTGGCCGACGTGCAGGACGTGTGCGACCGGATCGGCATTCTCGCCCGGGGCGAACTGGAGGAACTCGGGCGCGTGCGCGACCTGCTGACGGTCCGCGACGTCTACCAGATGCAGGCGACGGGCGTGACGCCGGAGGCAGGCCGCCGCATCGCCGCCGCCGCCGAGGCCGCCGGCGCCCGGGTCCTCTCGACCGGCCATCCGACCACGACCCTCGAGGACCTGTTCCTGCGCGTGATCCGGGGAGAGGCCCGTCCCGCCCCGCCGTCCGGGCCGTCGCGCGAGGCGCCCCCCCCAGGGGCGAGGACCGACGACGATGGCGCGGCCTGAGGCGGCCAATCCGGCGCGTCGTCCTCCGCGGTCCGTGTGGCCGCTGGGGCGCACGGTCGCCGTGGCCCAGGTGACCTTTCGCCAGATGGTGCGGATGCGCCTCTGGCTCCTGGTGCCGCTGGCCATCGCCGTTCTGGTCGTCGCGGACGTTTCCTCGCCGCGCTTCGACCCGATCTTCGAGGGGATTCCGGCGGCCGTCAGCACGTCGCTGCTCGTCATGGCCGTCCTGGCGGTTCTGGTCGGCGTCTTCATCGCGACGCACGGCATCCCATCGGAGATCGAGTCCAAGGTGGCGTACACCGTCTGCACCAAGCCCCTGAGCCGCGCGGAGTACGTCGCCGGCAAGACCCTGGGCATGTCGGTCACGCTGCTGGCGATGCTCGCGGTGGTCGCGGCGGGGGCGTACGTCTACATGCGCGTCCGGGCGGACGGGATCCGGACGCTGGCAGCCAGGCGGCTGAAAGAGTCCCGGACCTGGGTGGCGCACCCCGCCGACCTCAACGCCATCGAGGCCGTGGCGCGCGACGGGCCGATGCAGGTCTACCGCTACCGCCGCCCCAGCGCGGGGCCCGAGTTCACGATCCTCCGCGACCGCGCGGCGCCCGGCGACGCCGACCGCCAGTGGATCCTCGGCAACACGGCGATGAAGTTCCACTGGGACCTGACCGCCCTGCCCCTGGCGGACTGGGCGGCCGCCGGCACGGTTGAACTCCGCCTGCGCCTCGCGGGCCGGGAGGCCGACCCCAGCAAACCGGGCCAGGTGGTCATCGGGATCATCCCCTTGGGCGGCGTGCCGGCCGACCGGGGAAGCGGCGACGCCGGCGCGGAGGGCCCGCCCGCGGTGCGGCGGGCCGGGGCGTTCAACGTGCCGGAGTCGGGCGAACTTCGCATCCCGGTCGTGGCGGCCGGCGCGGACCCGGGCGACGATGGCCTCCAGGTGACAGGCGGCGAGCGGTTCACGCTTCAGATGTACGCGACGGGCGACGGGTACCTCGTCGGCGCCGGGGCCGACGCGGTCCGCCTCGTCTGCCCCTCCGGTGACACGGTGGCCGTCGACCGCCCGCCCTCAGTGCGGACCCCGCTGGACCGGGGACGCCAGTGGGTCGTCGGCCGCTCGACGCTTCCACGCCAGGCGGCCACGTTCCGGTTCGACGCGGTGCCGTTCGGCGAGGTCGAGGGCAGGAGCACGGCCGTCGAGATCGGTTTCTCGCTCGATTCGGTGGGGCCGGCGACGGCGACGTCGGCGGCCAGGGCGACCTTCCTCAACCCGGCGACGGGCCGGAGCCTCTCCTTCGAGTTCACGCCCGAGGGATACCATGCGACGATCCTCGACCTCGATCGCGACGTCTGGAGCGGCGGGCCGCTGGAGGTCCGCCTCGAGAGCCTGACCGACGAGGACTTCCTGGGCCTGAAGCCGGAGAGCGTGCGCCTACGGACCGGCGGCGGCCCGTTCGCGTGGAACCTGGCCAAGATCACGCTCGACGTCTGGCTGTTCGGGACGGTCCTGGCGGCGTTCAGCATCCTGCTGAGCACGCTGTTCGGCTGGTTCGTCAGCGCCCTGGGCGGCATCTTCTTCCTGCTGGTCGCGTCCATCCGCGACTTCATCCGCCACCAGACGGCCGTCGGGATGGCCGCGGACTGGCTGATCCGCGCCGGCCGCGACTGGCCCGCGTGGCTGCACTGGGAGTGGCTCGTGGAGCACCTCCTGCCGCCGGTGCCGAACGTGGCCGCCATGCTGCCCGGCGAGGGCGTCCGCATGGGCGAAGCCCTGGCGATGCTGGACCTGGTCGACGCGGCGGCGTGGGCGGGCCTGGCGGTGATCGTGATGGTCCTGGTCGGGTCGTGGCTGCTGCGGATCCGGGAGGTGGGCGCATGAGCGCGACGCACGACCCGGCCGCGGGGCGCCCTGCCCTGCCCTCCCGCCCTGCCCTGCGGTCTCCCGGCCGCGCCACGGCCCTCTACGCGATGGGCCTGGCGGCGTTCCTCGGGGCCGTAGTGCATCCTCTGCGGCACAGCGTGGTGGAGCCTCGCCGCCAGGTGGTCCTGGGGTACCGCGAGCCTGCCGGGCGGAGGCTGGCGCTGGCCTCGCAGTTCGGCTTCACGACGGCGGCGGGGGCGGCGGTGCGCCTCGTTCCGGGCCGACCCCAGGTCGAACTCAGCGACCTGCCGGGCCAAGCGGTGACGCTGATCCTCGGCGGATTCCGCGGGCCGTACGTCATCTGGCTCTGGATGAAGGTCGAGGACGAGAAGCAGAAGCGGATCCACTTCGACCTGATCGACCGCTACACGAAGATCGCGGCCCTCCAGAGCGATTACCCTCAGATGTGGGTCTTCCACATCTGGAACATGGCCTGGAACGTCAGCGTCCAGTGGCAGTCGCCCGACCGGAAGTACGAGTGGATCCGCCGGGCCATCGAGTTCGGCACCGAGGGGTACCGCCGCAACCCGCGCAGCGCCGAGATCATGGCCCAGATCGGGGACGTCTACGGCGAGAAACTCGGCCGGTCCCAGGAGGCCGTCTACTACCGCAAGCGCGTCCAGGAGAACGAGGGCCGCAGCACCTTCCTCATCGCCTACGAGTGGTTCGACCGGGCCCGCAAGGCGAACGACCGGTACGGGACGCTCCTGCACGGGTTGTCGAAGGTCGCCACCTACAGCAAGGCGCCGCACAGCGTGACGTCGTACGCCACGGAACTGACGCTGGACGGTTTCGCCCTGCTGGGGCAGAGCGTGGAACTCCAGGAGGCCGGGCGCGAGGCGGAGGCGCGCGACGCCTACCGGCGGGGCCTGGCGCTGGTGGCCGAGGCCCAGCCGCCCGCCGACTCGGGCAAGTCCGGCGCGTGGGCCTGGGCCCGCCGCGAATGGGAGGACCATGCGCTGCGGTTCGAGAAGGAAGGCGTTCCCGCCTCGCTGATCACCAACTATCACCGGTTCTTCACGGAGGCGGGCGAGGCGTCGGCGGCGCTGGAGGCGTTCCAGGCCGCGCTCGCCTACGAGAACCTGCCCCTGTTCTGGGCGGCGAAACGGACCCAGGAGGCCCGCTGGAGGGTCCTCGACGACCGCCTGTCGCCGGTCGGGCCGGACGGCAAGTACCGGTCGACGGCCGTCCTCGAGCGCGTGTGCCGCATGCTCGATGCGGCCGTGGCCGAGTGGGAGCGGGCCCTGCCGCTCTGGGACGCCCACCTCGCGCGACTCGAGGCCCAGGGTGCCGGGGCCGACGCGCTCACCCGCGCCAAGACCCTCCGCGCCGACGCCGCCTCCTACCTCGCTTACCTGAAGGATCTGCGCCCGCGGCTCTCGCTCGAGACGTACGTCGAGGCCATGGAAGGGCTGCGCCGCGCGCCGGTCGAGTGGCCGCTCACGGGCCTCGAACTATGAGCCGCCCGCCGGCGCCGCCAGGCAGACGGCCACCGCCTGTCCCCCGAACCCGCTGGCCAGTTTGAGCGCGCAGCGGATGGCGCGCCGGCGCGGCGCGCACGGCGTGCAGTCCAGGGCGATGGCCGGGTCGGGATCGGTCAGGTTTGCCGTCGGCGGCACCTCGCCGCGCCGCATCGCCAGGACCGCCAGGACCAGTTCCACGGCCGCGGCCGCGCCCAGCAGGTGGCCGTGCGCGCCCTTGGTGGAGGAGACGCTCACGGCGTCGGCGGCGGGGCCGAAGGCGGCCCGGATCGCGCGGGCCTCGGCCAAGTCGTTGTCGGGCGTGGCGGTCCCGTGGGCGCTGACGTAGTCGACCTCCGAGGGGGCGACGCCCGCGCGGGCCATGGCGTCGGCCGCCAGGCGCGCGAGGCTCTCGCCCCCCTCCTCCATCCGGGTCAGGCCGCCGGCGTGGCACCCGGTCGCCCAGCCGGCCACGCGCGCCAGGACCGTCGCCCCGCGCCGGCGGGCCGAATCGGCCGACTCGAGGACCAGGACGCCCGCCCCTTCGCCGAGGGCAAAGCCGCGGCGCGTCCGCGAGAAGGGGCGGACCGACGCCGCCGGGTCGCCGCGCGCCTCCGCCAGGACGCCCATCCGCCGGTACGAGCCGAGGATGAGCGGATGGAGCGACGCCTCGGCCGCGCCCACGAGCGCCACGTCGGCCGCCCCGCGCTCGATGAGCCGCGCGCCCCACACCAGCGCGTGCGCCCCCGACGCGCACGCCGTAATCGGCGAGCAGGTCGGCCCGCGAAGGCCCAGGCGGGCCGCGACCACCCGCGCCGCCGCGTCAGGCGAGGCGCCAAGCCAGGGCTCCGCCTCACCGGCCCGGCGCTCGCACTGCCGGGCCAGGGCGAAGATGCCGCCTTTGCTCAGGCTGAGGACGACGGCCGCCCGCGCAGGGTCCACGCCAACGCAGGCCAGGCCGGCGCTCGCGTACGCCTCGTGGGCGGCAGCGACGGCGAACTGGATGGCGCGGTCGAGGTCCTCGGTGCCGGCCGGCGGCGTGAACGAATCGAGGGCCGCGCCCGTCACGCCGTCCAGGCCGGGAAGACCGCCCAGGCGCCGGACGGCGCTTCGGCCCTCGAACACCGCGTCGGCGGCGCGGATGCCGACGCCGTGCGGCAGGATGAGCCCGAGTCCCGTCACGAAAACGTGCGGCCCGTGCTGCGCCCGGGCGGCCTTCGCGGAGCAGGATCGGCTAGCCATCGGTTTTCCCGCCGGCGGCGTGCGGGGGGGCCTGCCCCTCCGGCACGAGCCCGAGGTCGCGGATCATCGCGAGGTCCTCGGCGGCGGGGCGGCCCGCCGTCGTCAGGTAGTTGCCGACGAGGGCGCCGTCGGCCCCGGCCATGAACATGAGGGCCTGGAGGTCGCGCAGGTTCCGCTCGCGGCCGCCCGCCAACTTGATCGTCCGGTCCGGCAGGACGAAACGGAACAGGGCCACGATCGCGAGGATCTCCAGCGGCGCCAGGGGCGCCGCATCGGCCAGGGGCGTCCCCGGAATGGGATGCAGGAAGTTCAGGGGCACAACCTCGGGCCCCAGGTCGCGGATCGCCAGGGCCAGGTCGACGCGGTCGGCGTCGTCCTCGCCGACGCCGAAGATGCCGCCCGAGCAGAGTCCCAGGCCGCCCGCGACGGCCGCGCGGGCCGAGCGCACGCGGTCCTCGTACGTGTGGGTCGTGCAGACGCGGGGGAAATGGCGGGCCGACGTCTCGAGGTTGTGATTGTACCGCACGAAGCCGGCGTCGGCCAGCGCCCGCGCCTCTGCGGCCGAGAGGGCGCCGAAACTGCCGCACACCGCCAAGCCCGTCTCGCGCCGAATGCGGCCCGCGATGCGGCAGACCTCGCGCCGCTCGTCCTCCGAGAGGCGCCCGCCGCTCGAGACCAGCCCGAAGTGACCGGCGCCGCTGGCGGCGGCGGCACGGGCGGCCGCCAGCAGTCGGTCGGCGGGCGGCAGGCCGTGCGGCTCGAGGTCGGTCGGCCAGTGGGCGCTCTGGGCGCACCAGCGGCAGTCCTCGCCGCAGCGCCCGAGTTTGACGGCCGCGATGCCGCACAGGCGGACCGTGCGGCCGCGGAAGCGGCGGCGGATGCGGTCGGCCGCAAAGAGTAGCGGCCAGGGGTCGTCCTTGGCCGCCGCCAGAAGCGCCAACGCCTCGTCGCGCCCGAGGGACTGCCCCTCCAGGACGCGCTCGGCGCAACGCTCCGGCCCCGACGCTGCGGACACGGCGCCGCCGTCCGCTACTTCTCGGCAGGAGCAGCACCGCCGAGGCCGCCGACGCCGAAGTCGTTGGGCAGGATGCGGCTGTCGGCGAGTTCCCAGCGCCCGCCGACCCCGCCCGACGCCGCCTTCGCCATGTACAGGTTCACGCGCTTGGCGACGACGTCGATGATCAGGAGGGCGTCGCGGCTGCTCGTGACCGGGCCGGAAATCATGATGTAATCGCCGACGCGCGATTCGGAGGTGGCCGCGTAGGCCGCCGTCTCGGCCTTCCCCATCCACATGCCGACCGCCAGGGCCGCCAGCGTCGCGTTCACGCACACCAGGGCTATCAGGATCAGGTCTTTCAGTTTCATGGTCACTCCTCGTCAGCAGGCGGGGGTTCCGGGGGAACCCGCGTCAGGGGCCCTTGCGTTGGAAATCGCGGGCGAGGTCGGCCACGCCGGCCAGTTTCAGTTTGCCCTTCGATTGATCGACCTCGTAGAAGATGAGGCGCCGGCTCGCGGTGTCCACGATCGCGAAGTTCGCCACGTCGCTCTGAACGGCGGCCTCGCACGTGAGGTACGTCGCGTAGACGCCGCCCTGGCCGTACGCTTCCCGGCCCTGCCGCAACTCGCTGGCCACGATGCCGCCCAGCAGCATGGCCACGACCACCAGCCCAGCAATCGCCACAGTCTTCCCGTCCATGATCGTCTCCTTTTGCCGGAACCTTCCCCTGCAACGTCTCCCTTCAGCCCCGCCGGTACCGTTTGCACGCAATGGCCAGGATGGCGGCGACCATCACCAGGGCCACGATGTTCGGGATCACGTAGGAGGGCATCACGTCCGCGTGTGGGGCCCCCGCGGCCCCCGCGAGCGCGGCCGAAGCCGCCGCCAGCATCTGGATTGCCGCCGCCACGCCCCACGCTCGCCTCACGGCAGACCTCCCGCCCTCCTGCGCCGCCGGCCGCGGCCCACCCACTCTCCTGGCGGGCCGGGGCCGCGCTATAGATACGCGTTGATCGGCCGCACCATCGCCCTAAACGTCGCCGTCGGCACGGAAACCGTCCCCCAGGCCCGGCTCCGCGGGCGCGACGCGTCGGCGTACGCGCCCCGATAGACGCCGACCAGCCCGAACGATTCGCCGCGAAACGCGTGGACGACCGCGAAGTCGGCCCGCGCCTCCGGCACCGTCAGATGATAGCAGAACACGAGGAGTCCTGCAAACCCCGATCCGAAGACCTCCTCCCACCGGGCCAGACTCTCGAGGTCGTCCCGCGTGGTCCAGTTCTCCCACCGTCGCCCGCCGCCCCGGCCCCCGTAGGGGAACCGGCGGCCTTTCACGTCCACCAGGAGGTTCGGCCCCCCACTACTGTATACGACGAAGTCGAAACTCTTCAGTCGGACGCCGGCGAAAAGCGCCTTCTTGGCCTCGTCCACCGCCACGTACGGGATCCCGGCCGCCCGCAGGTAGTCCTCGAAGCAGGCCTCGTAGATGACGGTCCGGTCGGCCATGGCATGGTCTAGCCGCCTAACGCTTCGAGCGTCACGTCCCGCTGCTCGCCGGTCGCCATGTCGCGGAGGGTCACGGAGCCGCGCTCCGCGCCCTCGCGGCCGACGATGACGACGACCCGCGCGCCCGCGTCGGCGGCCTTCTTCATCTGGCTCTTCAGGCTCCCGCCCTTGAGGTCGAACTGCGTCCGCTTCCCCTGCTGGCGCAGGCGGCGGACGACGTCGATGACGGCGGCCGGCACCCCGGTTTCGCCGGGCGCCGCCGCGGCCACGTAGTACTCCGCGGCCGCCTCGGCGGCGGGCCCCAGGCCGCGCTCCTGTAAGAGGAGGCCCAGGACCACGTCGCCGCAGCCGAACCCGCACGCCGGCATCGGCTTGGCGCCCATGTCGCCCAGGAGCCGGTCGTAGCGCCCGCCGCCGAAGACCGCCCGGTGCTCGCCCCGCCGGTCGCTCACCTCCCACACGGGGCCCGTGTAGTACGCAAGGCCGCGGACGATGCCGATGTCGAAGCGGCACCAGTCGGCCAGGCCGTAGGCGGCCAGGAGGTGGAACAGGTGCCGCAGGCCCTCGACGGCCTCGCGCACCTCGGCGGTCGCGAGTTCGCGGGCGTCGATGTCGTCCAGGCCCTTCCAAGCGAAGATCCGGTCCACGCCCTCGCGCTCGCGCGGCGCCAGGCCCGCCTCGCCGAGCATCACCGCCAGCGCCTCGGGCGGCACCTTCCCGCGCTTGTCGAGGATCGCGAACACCTGCCCTACCCGCTCGTCGGGGATGCCCAGGTGCCGCACCAGGGCGGCCAGGAGCCGCCGGTCGTTCACGCGGACCTCGACGTCCTCGGGCCCGAGGCCGAGCGCCTGCATAGCGTCCACCGCGACGGCGATGCACTCGGCGTCGGCCGCCTCGCCCTCGACGCCCACGAGGTCCACGTTCCACTGGAAGAACTCGCGCAGGCGCCCCTTCTGGGCCCGCTCGTACCGGAAGCACCGCGAGATGTTGAACCAGCGAATCGGGGCTGGCAGGGCCGCCTGCCGCGCGGCCACCATGCGCCCGAGCGTCGGCGTGAACTCCGGCCGGAGCGCCAAGCGCCGGTCGCCCTTGTCCTGGAGCCAGTAGAGTTGCTCGACGATCTCCGGGCCGCTCTTGTCGGTGTAGAGGTCCAGCGGCTCGAGCACCGGGCCGTCCACCTCGACGAAACCGGCCCGGCGCGACGCCGCCCGCCATCGCTCGAACAGCCACTGCCGGAAGGCCATGTCCTCCGGGTAGAAGTCGCGCGTTCCCCTGACCGATTGGACCTTCATCCGGCCCCCTGTGCCTGCCACTCCGGCAGGTGCGGCTACGGCGTGTCGAGGTCCTGGCGGACCTGCTCGAGCGTCCCGTCGGCGTGCGTGACGAGGGCCTCGACAAGGGTCGTGCCCGAGCGGCTCACTTCCTTGCAGGTGGGCTGGTACGTCACCTCGTAGAGGCCCTTCTTGTCGGGCCCCAGGAGGAGGAACCCGCGCGCGTCCGGCCCGTCCCCCAGCCGCCGCCAGGGCACCCGTGTCACCTCGCCCGACGCCGCCGTCAGCCGCAGGTCGATCGCCTTCGGCGGGCCGCCGCGGCCCTGGATCGGCACGCGGACCTCACGGCGGTAGCAGACGATGCGGATCGTCTCCTCCGGCCCGGCCGGGACGTCCGTCCTGTCGCCCGAGCGCGGATGGAAGTACCACGCCTTCTCGGCGCTGTCGTAGTACCAGTCCCGCTGGCCGCGGATGACGAAGGGCGTGGCGTAGACCTCGTATGTGACCGGCTTGTCGCCCGCCTTGAAGGTCCGCACGTCGCGGTACCGCCCGAGCGACGTCGGGACCTCGACGACCGTCTCGTTGCCGTCCACGCCGAAGACCACGTAGTTGACGCCCGGGGCGCACTCCATCTCGAACGTGACCGGCTCGCCGTCGTAGGCCCACTGGCGGACCAGGCGCGAGAAGCCGCCCGCGGGCGTGGCCGTGTCGGCCCAGAGCGTGCCCGACGGCCTCATGCACCCGCCCGCCGCTGCCGCCGCCAGCGCGATGCCCGCCAGCCCCGCAGCGCGGATTGCCCAGCCCCCTTCGAGACGCACCAGCGTCCGCCTTTCGCCCTCTGCCGCCGGCCTTCTGCCGGGCCGCAAGTCCATGCCGCGGAGGATGGTAGGCCCCCCCTTGGGGGCTGTCAAGGCTTTTGGCGGCCGGTGCCCCGCGGCGAGCCCGCGGCGTGGCGCGTGGCCCCGCCCCGCGCGGCGTCCGCCCGATTTCGTCTTGACAGCGGCCGGAATGCCCGATAAATAGGCTAATGGCCGTGGGCAGCAACGCCCGACCCACCCAGGGCGGTTGACTCCAGCCCAGTTCGGGGGATCCCACAAGGACACGCCCCGTGCCGTACGCTGGGACACGGCCAGTTGTCCGGGGGCGTAGCTCAATTGGTTAGAGTTCCGGATTGTCGATCCGGAGGTTGCGGGTTCGAGCCCCGTCGCCCTCGCCAGAAGATTCCGGGCCGCTGCGGCCGGCG
>CAYGZE010000015.1:0-27676 GCA_964354185.1 uncultured Anaerolineales bacterium
GCGTTGTAGTACTAGGCGGCACGAAGGAGCATCGGATGGCCTGGCTCGTCCGGTTCCTGCTGCTGGACATGCCCCTGGCGGTGCGGGGGGCGATGTGGCGCCTGCTCGTGCGCGTCATGGGCGGGCGGCTGGGGGCCCGCGCGCGGATCTACGGCGGCGCCCGCGTCGTCATGGCCGGCCGGAACGCCCCGGTCGAGATCGGCCCCGACTTCCGCCTCCTGCGGTTCGCCGTCGTCAATACGCTCCCGCCCGGCGGCCGGGTCCGCATCGGGCGGCACGTGCACATCGGCGAGGGCAGCATGGTGACCGCCGGGGAACTCGTCGAGATCGGCGACGACACCGTCATCGGTCCCAAGACGATCATCGTCGACGCCGACCACCGGTTCGGGAACCCCGCGGCCCCGATGCGGGTCCAGGGCCTGAAGACCGCGCCCATCCGCATCGGACCCGACGTCTGGCTGGGCGGTCATGTCAACGTCCTGAAGGGGGTGACGATCGGCCGCGGGGCCGTCGTGGGCGCCGGGGCCGTCGTGACGCGCGACGTGCCGCCCTACGCCGTTGCCGTCGGCGTGCCGGCCCGGGTCATCAGGCGCCGGCCGGGGGCCCCCGAGGCGCCGGGGCCCGAGGCTGCCCCCGAGACCGAGCCTGCCCGCCCGCGCGAGGCCGCCGTCCCATCGGACCTCCGATGGGAGGTCCTCGCCTCGAGCGACCCGCGATGGGACACCGTCCGCGACCTGCCGGGGGCGACGATCTTCCACTCGGCCCGCTGGGCCCGGGTGCTGGAGCGCGGCCTCGGGGGGCCGGCCCACCTGGCGGCCCTGGTGGACGGCGGCGGCCGCGCGATCGCCGCCTGGCCCGGGTGCCTCGTGACGGTCGGGCCGATCCGCATCCTCTACGGCGTGTTCCCCAAGGGCAACTTCGTCGGCGCCGCCGGCGCCGTCGTGCCGCGCATCGGCGAGTTCGAGCAGGTCTGCCGCGGCCTCGGCGCCCACATGCTCCGGATGATCGCCTGCGAGGGCGACGTCGTCAGCCACCTGCCCGAGGCGAAGCGCGCGCACCACGTGCGGCACGTGCTGGACCTGGCTGGCCACACGCCCGACACGCTCTGGAAGAGTTACAAGCAGCGCGTGCGGCGGGACGTGCGGGTCGGCGAGAAGGCGGGCCTCGTGATCCGGCCGATGCGGCGGGAGGAGTTCGCCGACTTCCACGCGATGCTCGGAGAGGTCCACGCGCGGAACGCGGCCGCCACCGCCATCGGGCCCGCCTTCTACGAGGCCATCTGGGACGAACTCGTCCCCGACGGGACGGCCGAGTTCCTCGTCGCCGACAAGGACGGCACCCCCGTCGCCGCCGCCGTCGGCATCCACGACCCGCCCGTCACCTACTACTTTGCCGCATGCAGCCACACCGACGCCTTCCGCATGGCCCCCAACGACCTCCTGGTCCACCACCTGATCAACCACGCCTTCGAGCGCGGAAGCCGCCAGTTCGACTTCCTGAGTTCCAGCGCCAAGGACGAGGGCCTCATCCGCTTCAAGTCGAAGTGGGGGTCCGAGGAGCGGCCGTTCGACCTGCTGGAGGACTGGTTCTCGACGTGGCGGCGGTACGTGTGGGACTTCGGGATGTTCCTGGCGCGCCACCCGCGGGGCGCCCGGATGGTCCGCTGGGTCCGCAGCCGCTGCGAGCAGACGTCGTGACGCCCGCGGCCGCGCACCACTCCGCTTCGGCGGGTGCCACTGGCGGCCCGTTCGACTTCGCTCAGGGCAGGCTTGTCCGCCAGTGCCGCCCGGAACCTGCCTGCCGCAGCGTTAACTTCTTGAGTATTCGGCCGCGCCGCGATAGGATATTCGCCGAAGACCACCCCACAGGGAGCGATCGCGCGTGGAAGCAACGGCAACCGAACGCCGGCGGAACCGGATGCTCGACTTGGGCGGGCGCCGGGCGCTGGTGATCGTCCCGGCCTACAACGAGGCCGGCATGATCGAGCGCGTCGTGCGGGACCTCGCGCGGCACGCCCCCTGGGCGGACGTCCTGGTCGTCAACGACGGCTCGCGCGACGCGACGGCCGAGGTCGCCAGCCGCGCCGGTGCCCTTGTCATCACCCTGCCCGTCAACCTCGGCATCGGCGGCGCCGTCCAGACGGGCTACCGCTATGCCCGGCGCGCGGGCTACGACGTGGCGTTCCAGTTCGACGGCGACGGCCAGCACCGGGCCGCGCGCCTGGCCGACCTGGCGGCGCCCGTCCTGGCGGACGGGGCCGACCTCGTGATCGGCTCGCGGTTCCTCCGGCCGCGCGGCCTGACGGCGCGCGGCATGCGGTGGATCGGCATCAAGATCCTCGCGGCCGCCATCTCCGGGGTGGTCGGCCAGCGGATCACGGACCCGACCTCCGGCTTTCGGGCCGCCGGGCGGCGGGCCATCGCCCTGTTCGCCTCGGAGTATCCCCAGGACTACCCCGAGCCCGAGTCGCTCGTCCTCCTCCACCAGAACGGCCTGCGGGTCCGCGAGGTCCCGACCGCCATGCGCCGCCGCCTCAAGGGCACCTCCTCCATCCGGCCGTTCCACAGCGTCCACTACATGACGAAGGTGCTCCTGGCCGTCTTCATGGACCTCTTCAAGGCGCCTGTCCGGGTGCGGGAGGAGGCGGTCTGATGCTCGCCCTGAGCGCCCTCCTGTGGGTCCAGCGCGTCCTGCTGCTCCTCGTGGCCCTGGTGCTCCTGCTGGTCACGTTCGAACTGATCCGCAAGCGGCGCCTCCGCGAGGAGTACGCCGTCCTGTGGATCTGCACGGGGGTGATGGTCCTCCTGTTCGCGGTCATCCCGGACGCGCTGTTCGTCGTGGCCGGGTGGATCCACCTGGAGCCGGTGGTGCTCTTGACGTTCCTGTTCCTCCTATTCCTGGCGGCCATCGTCCTGCACTACTCGGCGGTGATCACGAAGATCTCGGACCGCGAGAAGGGCCTCGCCCAGGAGATGGGCTTCCTGAAGGAGGAGATGGAGCGCCTCCGGGCCCAACTCAAGGAGACCGAGCGGACCCAGGTCGAGCCGAAGCCGAAGCCGCCCTCGCTCCGGACGTAGCCGACACCCCCGACAAGCCCGGCCGCCCGCGGAAGCGGGAAAAGCAGGATACTTTCCCCCGAGGTCCAAGATCAGGGCCAGGAAGGAATGGAGGGGTCTGCCATGATAGAGCGCCGGTCATCGACATGCTCAATTCTGCTTTGTGCCGGTCTTTCCATTGCCGGCTGCGGTGGCGGCCTGCAGACAGCATCGGGTGAGCACTTGGCTGCATTCGACGAATCTCGCACACTTGGGGAATTGAGAGAGGAAGCGGAAAAGCAACTGCCGCACGACGCGCCCGCATACATGAACCTGCTGGTCTCAGATAGCGTAAGACGCATTGCCGCAGACCCGAATCGCTTCCCGGGTGCTTGGCGGCGTGATCTGCTTGGTGAGTTGAACGGCAATCCGGGAGCGCTCAGCAGGTATGCGGAGGCCCTGCTTGTCCTCCCGAGGGCCTTCTCGGATGGGGACATATCGCGGCAAGCGGCGGAGGAATATGACGAGACCTTGCATCAGGTGTGGGCCGACAGGCGGGCGGGTCCCCGCGCGAACAAGGTGGCCATGCTTACGCTGATAAAACGCGGTGATCAGGAAGCCATTAAGGCGTCGGTTGCACTGTACAAGGCGGCCGATACGGAGGAACGGAGGGAGGAGTACCTGCGGGCCTACAGGTATGTGTCTGACATAGCGCTTGAGTATTACGGGGATCCCCTTTGGAGTCTGGCGAATGAGGTTCTCTCGGCCTGTAGTCAAATACCTCCGACGGCGGAACAGCTCGACTGGTGTCGGTGGCTTGGCTGGCACCCCCATCGCTCGTGCTTCGGCCCCGTGGCCAGGATATTCCTGATGTATGAGGCCTTGTCCCCCACGAAGGAGAAGGAGGAAGAGGGGGATGGCGCCTACATTGGGTGGGTTGGAATAGTGCCCGGGGCATTGGCTTCCATCAACGGAAGCCAGGCCCTTCCTCTTCTGCGGAGGAATTTCGGGAATCCCTGGAAGAGATTCGCGGAGTGTTGTCTCGAGTGCGCGTTGAGTTTGGGTGACCCGGAGGCTCTGAAGTACCTGATCAACACCCTTCCTCCCGAAGCCGTTCATGCGGCCACCCAACCTGATTCCTCCAGGGACGTTGCCGAGCGCCTCGTCGGTGTCGTGAAACTCCTTGAGCCCGGAACGTTACCTGAACTGGACGAGGCTCTGGTGCTTTCCGGTGTGGAACCGATTCCGGCGGACTTTGAGAAGGCGTGGGTCCGACTATATCAGGCCGCAAGAGAGGACCGCGTGCAACTCATTGCGAAGCCCGGATCGGGAGACCTGGTGTTCCAGGTGGTCTATAGGGACGAAGGAAGGGGACCTGTCGGGGAGTTGAAGCGGTAGCCTCGACTGTGTTGGTCCAGTGAGACTGGGTCCGCCGCGTGTTGGGGCGGAAGGCGGGGCGCAACGGAGGTTTTCCGCCTTGACGGCCCCCACCGCACCCGTATAATCCCCCCGACAACCGAATAGGCGCATCCTTATCGAGAGTGGCTGAGGGAAGGGCCCGACGAAGCCACGGCAACCGGGTCGCCGCAGGGCGGCCGCTGGTGCTAACTCCTGCCCCCTCCGGGGGGAAAGATAAGCGAGAGCCAGCCGCACTCGCCGGCCTCTCCTTATCGGGAGGGGCCTTTTTCGTTCCCGCGGCCGCCCGGGCCGCCAGGCGCGCGGCCCGGCCGGGCGCAGGCGGTCCGTGACGCGAGGCAAAGACGTGTCGATTGATGACGAAATCCCGATCGCAGACGCCAGCCGCTTCGGCGGCCCCCAGAGCGTCGGCCTCGTGCGGCCGCAGACCTTCACGTTCGCCGAGCCGCCCGACGCGATAGAACTCGACTGCGGCCGCCGCCTCGGGCCCGTGACGCTCGCCTACGAGACCTACGGCACGCTCTCCCCCGGGCGCGACAACGCCGTCCTCGTCGTCCACGCCCTGTCGGGCGACGCCCACGTCGCCGGCTACCACGCCCCCGACGACCGCAAGCCCGGCTGGTGGGACCTCGCCGTCGGGCCCGGCAAGCCCTTCGACACGACGCGGTACTTCGTCGTCTGCTCGAACATCATCGGCGGCTGCAAGGGGAGCACGGGCCCTTCGAGCACCAACCCCGCGACCGGCCGGCCCTGGGGCCTGGACTTCCCGATGGTGACGATCGCCGACATGGTCCGGGCCCAGAAGCGGCTGGTCGACCACCTGGGCATCCGGCGCCTCCTCGCCATCGTCGGCGGGAGCATGGGCGGCTTCCAGGTCCTGGAGTGGGCGGTGCGGTACCCGGAGTGCGTGGCGTCGGCGATTCCGATCGCCACGAGCGCCCGCCTCAACGCCCAGGGGATCGCGTTCGACGAGGTCGGCCGCCAGGCCATCATGGCCGACCCGAACTGGCGGGGCGGCGACTATTACGGCAAGGACGCCCCGCAAACGGGCCTGGCCATCGCCCGCATGATCGGCCACATCACGTATCTGTCGGACGAGCAGATGCACGAGAAGTTCGGCCGCCGCCTCCAGGAACGCGACGCGTTCGGCTACGACTTCAAGACCGAGTTCGAGGTCGAGAGTTACCTCCGGTACCAGGGCGACAGTTTCGTCCGCCGCTTCGACGCCAATTCGTATCTCTACATCACCAAGTCGATGGACTACTTCGACCTGGCGGCCGGGCGCGGCTCCCTGGTCGAGGCGTTCCAGGAGGTCCGGGCCGACTTCCTCGTCGTCTCGATCTCCAGCGACTGGCTCTTCCCCACCTACCAGTCGAAGGAGATCGTCCGGGCCCTGAAGGCCAACGGCGTGCCCACGACCTTCATGGAACTCGACAGCCCCTACGGCCACGACGCGTTCCTCCTGCCGAACGCCCAACTGGCCGAGGGCCTCGCGGGGTTCCTGGCGAACGTGCTGCGCCGCGAGCGGAGCCGCGCGCGGCCGGAGGGTACAGCGCCATGATCCCCCCCGGCAAAGCGCGACCGGCGAAGTTGCGGCTCGACTACGAACTCATCGAGTCGCTCATCCCCGACGGCGCGCGGGTCCTGGACCTCGGGTGCGGCGACGGGCAACTCCTCGCGGACCTCATCGAGCAGAAGGGCTGCGTGGGGCGCGGCGTCGAGATCGACGACCGGGCCGTTCTGGAGTGCGTCCAGCGCGGCGTGGCCGTCTACCACGGCGACATGATGGAGGGCCTCTCGTTCTACCGCGACGGCTCGTTCGACGTCGTCATCCTGAGCCAGACGCTCCAGCAGACCGCCCGCCCCGCCGAGGTCATCCGCGAGATGCTCCGCGTCGGGCGCGAGGCCGTCATCAGTTTCCCCAACTTCGGCCACTGGTCCGTCCGCATGGGCCTGCTTCTCGGCGGCCGCATGCCGCGCAGCCGCCTCCTCCCCTATCACTGGCACAACACGCCGAACGTCCACCTGTGCACCGTGAAGGACTTCCGCGAGTTCTGCCGCCGCGAGAACCTCTGTGCCGCCGACGAGACCTACCTGACGCCCCGCTACCGGCGGATCGGCAGGCGCCTGGCCAACTGGCGGGCGGGCCTGGCCATCTTCCGCCTGCGCCGCTGCGAGGGGCCCTGCGACTGGAAGGCCCCGTAGGAACGGCAGCCGCGAGCCACGAGCCACGGAGAAAACGGAAACGGCCGCGGGCCGTTCCGACCTTCCCACCCTCCCCGCCGTTGGGTCTTGACTTCGGCTGCCGCCAGGGCGATAGTGGTTCGGATTCGGGTCGCGCGTTTTCCCAGACGGGGACGTTTCCTATGCCGCAGGCCGACGTACTGCTCCTGGTGCCGCCCGGCATCCGCAGCAACACCCCGCCGCTGGGCCTCCTCTACCTGGGCGCGCAACTCGAGAAGGACGGCGTCCGCGTCGCGGTGGTCGACTGCGGGATGGAGGGCCTGTCGATCGACGGGTCGCTCGCGCGGATCGCCGAGATCGCCCCGCGGATCGTGGGCCTGTCGGCGACGACGCCCGACATCCAGGCGGCGGAGGACTTCGCGGCCGTCATCAAGGCCGCCCGGCCCGAGACGGCCGTCGTCCTGGGCGGGCCGCACCCGACGCTCGACCCGGCGGGCGTCCTCGCCCAGCCGGCCGTCGATTACGTCATCCGCGGCGAGGCCGAGTTCAGTTTCTCCGAGTTCTGCCGCGCGTACCTGGGCGGCGAGCGCCGCGACTTCCGGATCGACGGCGTCTCCTACAAGCGCAACGGCGAGCAAGTCCACAACCCCGACCGCGCGATGATCGAGAACCTCGACGACGCCCCGATGCCCGCGCGGCACCTCCTGCCGATGTCGCTCTACCGCAACTATGGACGCGTGTACAAGAGGCGTCCCGTCCAGGTGATGATCACGAGCCGCGGGTGCCCGTTCCGCTGCATCTTCTGCGCCCACGAGATCTTCGGCCACCGCTACCGCTTCAACTCGGCCGCCCGCATGATCGAGGAAGTCAAGGTCCTCATGCGCGACTACGGGGCGCGGGAGATCCTCTTTCGCGAGGACAACTTCACCGCCTCCAAGGAGCGGGTGTACGAGTTCTGCGACCTGGTGCACAAGGAGAACCTGGACCTGACGTGGATGGCCCTGTCGCACGTCAACTCGATCGACCCCGACGTGGCCCGCGCGATGCACGACGCCGGGTGCTGGCACCTGGGGCTGGGCGTCGAGAGCGGCAGCCCCGAGATCCAGCGGGTCCTCAAGAAGAACCTCGACCTCGAGCGGGCCCGCCGCGCGTTCGACGTCGTCCAGGCCGCCGGCATCCGCACCCTCGCCTTCTTCATGATCGGCAACTACTGCGACACGGCCGAGACGATCGAGCAGACGATCGACTACGCGCGCCGCCTGAACACCGACTTCGCCATCTTCACCATCACCGCGCCCTTCCCGCAGACGGAACTCTTTGAGCGGGCCGTCGCGGAGGGCCTGATCACGAACTTCGACCCGTCGGCGGTCTGCAACAACCCGGCGATCTTCAAGCAGAAGCACCCCGTCCTGCGGACGCCGACGCTGGGGCCCGAGGACCTGGAGCGGTTCCAGCGGCGGGCGATCCTCCGGTTCTACCTGAGGCCGCGGCAACTGGTGCGGATCCTGAGCCATCGGCCCCTCGCCCGCGCCCTCCTCCACGTCCAGCCGAAGGACTACTCCAACGACGGCGCGGTCCTCGCGGAACTGCGGCGGCGCGGCCAGGCGGCGGCCGGGCCGGCCGGCGGCGCAGCGCAGAGCGCGTCCGCCGGCGCACCCGGCGGCGCAGCGCAGAGCGCGTCCGCCGGCGCACCCGGCGGCCGCGCGGCCGGGGCCGGAGCGGGCGCCGGCGGCCGCTGACCCGCGCGGCGCGGATGGCAAGACGCGTGAACCCGACACCCGATCACTACGACTTCCACGGCCTCCTCTCGATGCGCGTCCGGCGCGACCGGCGCACCCGGGCCGACGGGTTCCTGGACTCGACCTTCGCCTACTACCGCGCCCGCGAGCCCCGCGGCGAGCCGGACATCGACGTCGACGTGGGCCCCTTCGAGCCCGACCTCGAGGGAACGGTCCGCCTCGACGGCCGCTGGTGGGTCGCGCCGGGGCGCGTCGTCTTCGAGTCGCACCTGAAGATGGCGCGGTGGAGGACCCAGATCGAGGGCCTCGAGGGCGGCCCCTTGCGCGTCCGCATCCACGCCAACTGGCCGGGACGCATGGTCTTCCCCGGCGAGACGATCTACTCGCTCGTGCGCCTGCGCCTGGCCGAGAAGGGGCTGCTCCTCCTTCACGCGCCGGCCGTGACGCACGCGGGCAAGGCGCTCCTCTTGCCGGCCCGCAGCGGAACGGGCAAGACCATCACCGCCGTCAACTTCGCCCGCTCGGGCTGGGGGTTCATGGGCGACGATTCCTCGATCCTGACGCCCGACGGCGTCGCCAGTTTCATCGTCCCCTTTAACCTGCGGTTCACGTACGACGTCGAGCGGCTCCTGGGCATCCGGCTCAGCCGCCGCAAGCGGGCCGAGATCTTCCTCAAAAAATGCCTCGGCCTCGCGACGCGCGGACACATCACCCTCTTCTCGCGGATCCACCCCTGGGACATCTTCGGCCCGCAGATCGTCGACCGGGCCCCCCTGGGGGCGGTCTACATCCTGATCCAGGGCCCCTGCCCCGCCGTCTCGGGGCCGCAGCCACCCGATCTCTTCACGAAGTCGGTCCTCGTGAACACCCTTTTCGAGGCCGATGAACTCCGGGCCATGCTCCTCGCCTACTGCTACGTGAACACGGGCTCTCCCCTGAAGGATCTGTGGCACGATTTCGAGCGGCAGATGGCCGCGCGGTTCGCCCGCGCCGTTCTGCGCACCGTGACTGTGCCGCCCGACTACACGCCGGACGTCTTCGAGATGATCCGCGACCAGGCCGAGCGCGACCTGGCGCCGGAGGGCCGCCCATGAACGCCCTCTGCGACATCCACGGCCTGAGACTCCGGATGACGGGCCTGGCGGACGCCGCCGTCCCCGACTTGAACACCCGCCTCCACTGGTTCGAGGTGCCCGAAGACGGCCGCCCGGCCGACCTCGAGGTGGCGGTCGGCCCGTTCGAGCCCGACCTCGCCGGCTGCCTGACCCTGGACCGGCGGTACGGGGCCCGCCCGGGCTACCTCTATGTCGAGGAGGGCGACAAGGGCCTCTCCTGGCGGGCAGAGATCGACGGCCTGGAGCGGGGTGCCGGCGAACCGCTGCGCATCCGCTTCGCCCACGGACCGCGGAACCGGCGGCGGGTGCCGTGGCGCCTCTTCCCCGACGCGATCATGCATCTTTATGTCTTGTGGCCGATCCTCGAGTGCGAACTGGCGGCGCGCGGCCTGTACCTGGTCCACGCGGGGGCCGTCGAGCGCGACGGGCGGGCCCTCCTCGTGGCCGGCCGCGGCGGCGTCAACAAGACCGCGGCCGTCGCCGAACTCGTCCGGCGCGGCTGGCGGCCGATGAGCGACGACTTCGTCCTCCTGGGGCGCGGACCGGCGGGCGAGACGCGCGTGCATGCCTTTCCGACCAGTCCCCGGTGGTTCGAGTTCCAACTCCGCCACATGGAGCGGGAAGACCTCTCGCTCGTTGACAAGCTGCGGCTGCTTCGGGTACTGTACCGGCGGCGAGACGTGGGGGTCGAGTTCGTCCGCGAGGCGCGCCTGGAACAGGTGGCCGTCGTCCATACGGTCGAGGGCCGGACCCATCCGGAGGCGATGCCCCTCGCGCCCGGCGCGGCCGCCGAGAGCCTCGAACTCAACTGCCGCATGGAGCGGACCACGTACGTCGGCCTGAAGTACGTCATCGGGCGGTTCCTCGAAGGTTACCGGTACGTGGTTCCCGACTCGTCGTACGGGGCGGCGTGGGATGCCTTGGGGCCGGCGCTGGTGGCGCTGCTGCGGGGCGCGTCGTGCCGGCAGATCGACACCGGCGTTCACTACGACCGGCGGCTCGTCGACCTCCTGGAAACGGACTAGGCTTTGTCTGACAAATCCGTCGTCCCTGGCACGGCTACGGCTCGTGCCGTGGCCGGCGGCCCGAGAGGGATGGCCCGAGATCCGATGCTTCTCGCCTCTAGCACACGGAGTACAGGAACTGTGCCTGAACCGGGCAGCGATCGCGACGGCACGGCCCGCCCCCCCCGGCCCGCCCGGCGCCCCAAGACGATCTGCATCGTGTCCGGCGGCGGCCACATCGAGGAGGCCGCCGAGTGCTTCGAGGCGTTCAAGGACACGGACATCGTCATCGTCGTCTACCGGCACCACGGCGAGATGGCCTCGTTCTCGCATCCGCGGGTGTCGCGCGTGCGGCTGGTGAGCCTGTTCGGGTCGAGCGGCGCGCTCCTCTACCTCTCGCTGGCGGTGAACCTGCTGCAGTTCGTCTGGATCTTCCTCCGGGAGCGGCCGACGTTCCTCTTCTCGACGGGCAGCGAGATCGCCATCGGCCCCTTCATCCTCGGCAAACTCCTGTGGCGGACGCGGAACGTCTTCCTGGAGACGGTCACGCGGATCCACGCGTGCACGGTCACGGCCCACTGGCTGTACCGATGGTGCGACCTGTTCCTCGTCCAGTGGCCGCACCAGACGGCGATGTTCGGCCCGCGGGCGCGGTACGAAGGGCGGGTCTTGTGAACGTCCTGCTGACGGTGGGGACGGGGGTCCAGTTCGACCGGCTCCTGCGGGCGGCCGACGCCTGGGCCGCGCGCCACCCGGAGCACGCCGTCACGATGCAGATCGGCTACTCGGACTACGAGCCGGCGCACGCGGCCGAGTTCTTCCGATTCATACCGTTCGCCGAGTTCCAGAAGCGGTTCGACGCGGCCGACGTAGCGGTCGCGCACGGGTCGGCGGGGCCGATCCTCGGGGCGCGGCGGCGGGGCCTCCCGCTCGTCCTCGTGCCGCGCCAGAAGCAGTACGGCGAGATGCCGAACGATCACCAGGTCGAGATCTGCGAGGCGATCCGGGGCGAGTCGGCCCCGCACGAGATCGTGCTCGACGCCGCACACCTCGGGGCCGCCATCGACCGCGCGATCGAGAAGCGGCGGGGCGGCCTGGCCTACGAGCCGCACTTGCTCAAGGACCGCCTCGTTGCTACCATCGCGGCATTCGTGGAGAGCGCCGCCCGTGATTAACCGGCTCAAGATCTTCCTGACGCGGTTCCGGTCGGCCCGCTGGCTCGCGAACCTCAAGAACGGCACCCTCGACATGCTGCGCCACGGGTATCGCCCGCGCGAGTTCTGGGACGAGTGGGCCGACCGCTTCGCCAAGCACCACTACCAGCGCGAACTGCACGAGTCGAACCGCTGGCTGCTGGAGCACGTCCGCGAGGCCCATCCGGCCGAGGTGCTCGAGGTGGGGTGCGGCTTCGGGCGGAACCTGAAGATGCTCCAGGACGGCCTGGGCTACCCGTGCCGGCTCCTCGGGGCGGACCTGTCGATGCGCCTGCTGCGCATAGGCCGCGAGGACCTCGGACCCGCCGTCCCCCTCATCTGCGCCGACGTCAACTGCCTGCCCTTCCCGGATCGGGCTTTCGAGACGGTGGTGACCCACGGCCTGCTGATGCACGTGCCGCCCGGGAACGTGCGGACGGCGATCCGCGAACTCCTGCGGGTGACGCGGCGGACCCTCTGGTGCATCGAGGAGCAGGTCCTGACGCCCACGGCGCGCGGGACGTCGTTCAGCATCAACGAGTACACGTTCGCCCATAACTACCCGGCTATATTCAAGGAACTCGGCATCCGGATCGCCTGCAGCGACTACGTGGGAAAGTTCATCGTCCTCATCCGGATGCGGATCGACAGGGAGGCCTGCCGATGAAGGTGCTGCTCGTAGACCCACCGCTCGCCCACGCCCGGGTGCACTACCGGGGCTCCCCCCCGTTCGGCCTGGGGGTGCTCGCGATTGACAGTTACCTGGAGATGCACGGGGTCAAGGACGTCGAACTCGACAACTTCTTCGGATGCGACTGGGCCGAGATCGAGGCCCGCCTGCGACGCCTCAATCCGGACATCGTCGGCGCCAGTTGCCTCACGGACACGCGGGCCTTCTGCTGGCAGTTGGCCCGGACGGCCAAGCAGGTCAACCCCAAGGTCAAGGTGGTGCTGGGCAGCTTCCACGCGACGTTCTTCGCCCGCGAGATCCTCGAACACCACCCGGTGGACTTCTGCGTCCTGGGGGAGGGCGAAGAGACGATGCTCGAACTGGTGCGAGCCCTGGAGTCGGGCGACGCGAACTTCGCCGGCATCCTCGGCCTCGCCTGGCGCAACGGCCGGACGGGCGAGGTCCATGTCAACGCGCGGCGGCCGCTCCTCAAGGACCTCGACGCGATCCCCATCAGCACGAAGCGGCGCCTGTTCGGCAACGCCTTGGGCAGGCAGCAGGCCAACATGCTCTCCTCGCGCGGATGCCCCTTCGCGTGCGGGTTCTGCTCGAGCCCGTCTTTCTGGGGCCGCACGTGGCGGAAGCGCCGGCCCGAGAAGGTCGTCGAGGAGTTCGAGATGCTCCGGGCCCAGGGGGCCGGGGTCATCGAGATGGCCGACGACCTGTTCACGATGGACCTCCAGCGGGCCGAGGCGATCTGCGATATCCTGATCGCGCGGGGGAACCGGACGCCGTGGTTCGCCCGCGCCCGCGTCGACCGCATCACCGAGCACCTCGTCGACAAGATGATCGCCGCCGGATGCGAGGAGGTCTCGTTCGGCATCGAGAGCGGCGACCCCGAGATCATCCGCCGCATCAACAAGAAGATCGACCTCGATCAGGCCGCCGAGGTCTTTCGGATGCTCGCCCGCAAGAAACTCTACACCCAGGCGAACTTCATGGTCGGCAACCCCGGCGAGGGCCCCGCCACCGTCCAGAAGAGCATCGACCTGGCGTGCCGCCTCAACCCCAGCCGCATCACCGTCTGCATCGCCCAGGCCTACCCCCACACGATGCTCGACGAGGAGGCCCAGAAGCACGGCCTCTTGACGCGCGAGATGTGGTACCTGAAGACCGACAGCGTGCCCTACTACACCGTCGACATGCCCCTGGAGCAGATGCAGGCCCTGGCGACGAAGATGGTCTTCCGGTGGGCCCTGCACCGCAGCCCGTGGGACTTTCTCAAGATGGTCCACTTCAACTGGCAGAACGTCGGCACGCGCCGGAGCCTGTCGTTCATCTTCAGCTGGCTCGCGAGCTGGCTCCCTGGCCGCCGGCGTCCCGCGGCCGCCGGGGGACCACCAGCACCGCGGCCTTAAAGGCCCTTTCGGGGGACTTCCCAGCGTATCCCGTGTGGCAAGTCCAAGGCCACGCTCAACTTCAGGCGCGCCAGGGATTGCGGTCACACCTGGGTGAGCGCAGGCCCTGCCGGAGTCTGGCGGAATCTGGTTTTGACCCGGGTTGCGTTCGTCCATACTTTTGCCTTGATGGCCGCTGGTCGACAAGAGGATCGCCGGGTGCACGGAGGTCGCCTTGCCGCTCGCCTTCTTTGCGTATTGACTTGGGGCGGCGGCGCGATAGAATGGCGTCAAAAGGAAACAAGGGGCGGTCGGCATGAGGCCCAAACCCTTGCCCGAGGCCCGCCTCCAAGAGTCGCCGCGGGAACTGTAAGAACGGCTTCAGCGCGAGGCCAAGGAAGCGGAACAGCGCAGGGAAGAGCGACGAGCCAGCCACGGCAACCGGGGACAGGCGAGACGGACCGTGAACAAGTCAACGCTGTTCTGGCTCGCGTTCGCTTTTCTTCTCACACTAGCCTTCGTCCTAGTGTGCCGCTTCGCAGGAATAGGATACTTTGGACCGTAAAACGCTTCGACAAGGAATGTTCCCCGAGACGAGGCCGTGGAGGGCGCTCCTGCTTTTCCGTCATGCCTTCGGCTTCGTCGTCATTGTCTTTCGCGTTCTTCTGAACGGCGTCTTTGGAGGAGGCCTGGCCAGCCTGCGAGGCGGAGGGCTCAGCGGCATCACCCCAAGGCCCGACAACGAGCGCCCCTGCGCCTTGGGGTCCATTGCCGCCGGCCCGGTGCTCTGGTTCGTGAACCTGCTGGCCGGGAAAACCAACAGGAAGGGCGCTGTGCAGTGAGAATTCTGCTCGTTGACTCGCCTTTTTTCGACGAACAGCTTCGCCGGCAGGCGTCCCGGCCTTTCAGTCTTGGTCTGTTGGCCATTCATAGTCACCTGGTGGCGAACGGCCACGCCGATGTCCAACTCGAGAACTTTGGCGGCTCGGACTGGGGGGCCGTCGAAGACCGGCTTCGCAGCTCCCGCCCAGACATCATTGGGGCCAGTTGCCTGACCGACACGCGAGGGTTCTGCTGGCGGCTGGCGCGTTTAGCCAAGGAGATCAACCCGAAGGTTTCCGTAGTTCTCGGCGGATACCATCCCACCTACTTCGCCCGTGAGATTCTGGAGCATCACCCGGTGGACTTCTGCGTCGTGGGCGAAGGCGAGGAAACGATGCTCGAACTCGTGCGGGCCCTGGATTCGGGGCGCACGGACTTTGCCGATATCCTCGGCCTTGCGTACCGCGACCCGAAGACGGGAGAGGCCCGTCTCAACGAACGCCGCCCTCTGCTCCCGGATCTCGACGCGATTCCCATCAGTCTGGAGCACCGCCTTTTCACCAACGAGGCAGGCAAGCGCCAGGCCAATATGATATCGACGCGCGGGTGCCCGTTCGCGTGCGGGTTCTGCTCGAGTTCGTCCTTCTGGGGCCGCACGTGGCGGAAGCGCCGGATCGACAGGATCGTCGAGGAATTCGAGGCGTTGGTGGCGCTTGGCGCAGAGACCATCGAGATGACGGACGACCTGTTCACGATGGACCTTGCTCGGGCCGAAAGGTTCTGCGACGCGCTGATTGCCCATGGAAATCGGACGCCGTGGACTGCCCGGGCCAGGACCGACCGCATGACCGAACGGCTGGCCGACAGAATGATCGCCGCCAAGTGCAAACAGTTGGAGTTCGGAGTCGAATCCGGCGACCCCGAGGTGCTGCGCCGCGTCAACAAACAGACCGACCCGCAGGAGGCGATCGACGTTTTCGCCATGCTGGCGCGCAAGGACATCCGCACCCTGGCGAACTTCATGATTGGCAACCCCGGCGAGAGCCCGGTCACCGTTCGCAGGAGCATCCGCCTGGCGTGCCGACTGAATCCCGACCGCATTATCATCGGCCTTGCCAGGGCCTACCCGAATACGATGCTCGGCCACGAGGCGGAAGCGCGAGGCATTGTCCGCCGCGAGTTTTGGTATCTTGAGTCGGACAAGGCGCCACACTACACGGGGGACATGTCGCTTCAACAGATGCAGCTGCTCGCCGCAGAAATGCTGGTGAGATGGGCCGTGCGTCGCGGGCTGCGCCTCGCTCCCGATACCGTTCGTTCCTGCTGGCGGTATATCGGGGGCCGCCAGATTCTTTCGTTCGCCTTCTCGGCCCTCAAGCGCCGCGTCTTTACCCGTCCCGTCGCCATCTCCGGAGACAGGAGGGACGGACCGTAACGATTGCGAGCACCAGACATGCCCCGCGCACCCGCACCCGTCATGCTGCTGACCGAGGACCAGGAGGTTCTCGCCCGAAGATCGACCTGGAGCCGGCGGCCGAGGTCTTCCGGATGCTCGGCCGCAAACGCCTCGCCGCCCGCGCGAACTTCATGATCGGCAACCCCGGCGAGACCTCCGAGACCGTCGACGCCGGCATCCGCGCCGCCTGCCACATGAACCCCGCCACCCTCATCGCCGGCATCGCGCTGGTGTACCCGGACACGATGCTCGGCGCCGAGGCCCGGAAGCACGGCCTGATCGACCGCGAGTTCCGGTACCTGAAGACCGACAAGGTGCCCTACTACACGGTCGACATGTCGTTCCAGGAGATGCAGGCCTACGCCACGCGGATGAGGTTCCGGTGGGCGATGAACCGGGGCCCCTGGCACCTGGCGAAGAGGGCCTACGTCAACTGGCGGCCGGCCGGGACGCGGCGCAGCCTGTCGTTCCTCCTCCGTTGGAGGCGCACCTGGCTCCCGCGCCGGGACCCGAAGGCCTGGGCCACCTGACGCTCCGACAGCCCCGGCGGTCCCGGGGCAGGACGGCGACCCGCATGGACAACGCGGCCCCGCATCAGCGGATCTTCCGGCGCCTGTCGCGCAACGTCGTCTACCTGATGGCCGACTCGGCCGTCGCGAACATCT
This sequence comes from uncultured Anaerolineales bacterium, assembly GCA_964354185.1. Lineage (GTDB taxonomy): Bacteria > Planctomycetota > Phycisphaerae > FEN-1346 > FEN-1346 > CAYGZE01. Next base: position 16,697 of record CAYGZE010000015.1, read on the forward strand.
CGTCGTTCGCCATCCTGCTGATCGTGGCCCGGGCCTACTGGCCGGCGGTCGTCGGGCAGGTCGTCGCGGTGATGACGATCGCGTCAGTGGGCATCCTGCTCGGCGACCTGGGGAACGGCCAGGCGTCGACGCTCCTCATCTCGCGGGCCCTGGCGGGGATGGGCGGCCCGTCGCCGGGGCGGACGGCGGCGGCGGGACTCGCGCAGGCGGCCGTGGGCGGCCTGCTCCTGGGCGCCAGCGTCTTCTTCCTGCCGGACCTGGTCGCGCACCTGGCGGAGCGGTTCGGCCAGGCCGAGCGGGCGCAGGAGATCATCGCCCTTCGCGGCATCGTGCGGCTGTCGGCGGTCTGGGTAGTCGTCGCGACGTCCCTCCGGCAGGCGGGGGGCGTGTTCGCGGGGTTCCAGAAGATGCAGTACACGCTCGCGCAGGACATCGTCACCCAGGTGCCGCTCCTGGCGATCACCGCGGCGGCGGCACTGGCGGCGTGCGAGTGGCAGTGGATCGTCCGCGGCTGGATCGGGTGGTACGTCGTGGCGGCGGCGGTCGCGCTGGGGCTGCTCGTGACGGTCGTCCGCCGGGGCGGCGAGCGGTTCTCGCTGGCCGGGTACCGGCCGCTCGGGCGCCTGCGGACGGGGGCGGCCCTCTTTACGCCGATCGCCGCCGGGTTCATCCTCCAGTACCTCGCCATCGCCATCATCTGGTGGATGAACACGGGCGAGATGGGGTATCGGAGCGTCGGCTTCTTCGCGCCCCTGTGGACGCTGACGCGCGGGTACGAGGTCCTGCTAATGCCGCTGGCGACGGCCCTCCTGCCGGCCGTGAGCGACGCGCACGGGACGCGCGACCCGGCCGTCCTCGCGTCGCTCGCGCGGCGATCGCTCCTGGTGACGGGCCTGGCGTCGGTTGCGATCCTGGTGATGTTCGTCGCGGTGCCGCACCTCTTCCTCGGCCTCTTCGGGGCCAAGTACACGGTCTTTGTGCTGCCGCTGGTGGTGCTGGCGTTCGGGGTGGCGTTCGAGTCGCAGCGATGCGCCCTGGACCCGCTGCTGAACGGGTCGGGCCTGGCGCGGTGGGTGACGGCGATCGACTGGGCGAAGTTCGCGCTGCTGGCGCTTCTGGCGGTGCCCCTGTTCAGCCGCCACTACCTGACGGGCATGTCGATCGCGTTCGTCGGCGCGTTTGTGCCGGCCTGGCTGGCGAAGGTCGCGCTGATTCGGTGGCGGCTGGGGATCCGGATCCTCGCGCCGGCGGCGGCGCTGGCGGCCCTGCTGGCCGCGACCGTGGGGGCGGCCCTGGCGCTGCGGTACCTCTGACGGCGGCGGCCGACCTGCCTGCTGGGTACGTGTTTGGCGTGCCCGTAGCGGGGGTTCACTGGCTGCTTGCAGCCAGTGTGGTTCCGGGCGGCACTGGCGGACAAGCCGCCAGTGGCACCCGCCGATGGGAACTTGTCAGGCACGCCAAACACGTGCCCTGTCCGGCAGGCAGGTGGCCTGCGGCGTCGGCACGACGCCAGGAGCAGAGGCGTGACAGGACGGGAAACCCGGGCCTCGGTCGAGCGGTTCGACAAGTTCGACGACCGCGACGCCGCCCTCGTCCGGTGGCGGTTCGGCCGCGGGTACGTCTCGGACCTGGCGCGCGAGCGCTACCGCAGGATGTTCCACGGCGGCCGGCGGGTCCTCGACGTCGGCTGCGGGGTCGGCGCGGCCGCGCGCTGGGCCGAGGGCGCGGCCTACATCGGCATCGATCTCTCCGTGGCGCTGGTCGCCCAGGGCCGGGCGCGCGAGGGCCTGGCGCTGGCGGCGGCCGACGTGACGCATCTGCCGTTCGCCGACAACAGTTTCGACCGCGTCCTCTGCATGGGCGTCCTGCACCACCTGTCGGCCGGCGAGGTGGACGCCGCCCTCGGCGAGATGGCGCGGGTCCTCGCGCCGGGGGGCGAGGTCGCCCTCGTCGAGCCGAACCCGTGGAACCCCTGGAACCGCCTGATGGCCTACGTGCGGCCGGCGGAGCGCGGGATCCTCCACACGGGGCGACGGCCGTTCCAGCGACGCTTCGAGGCGGCCCCGGGCCTCCAGATCGCCGCCTTCGACTACGAGCACACGATGGTCCTGCCCGCGCACCTGACGCTCTTCCTGCGCCGGTGGGCCTGGGTGACCGGACCGCGCTTCACGCGGGCCCTCAGGGCCCTGCACCGGCTCCTCCTCTGCGTGACGCCGCGCGCTCTCAGGACCCACACCTTCTGGCGCCTGCGGAAGCGGCCGGCCGTTCCCGCGGCGGGCCCAGCGGCTTGACGGCGGCGCGGGGCTGCGATATCCTCGGGTGCGGAGAGGTGCCAGAGCGGCCGATTGGGCACGCTTGGAAAGCGTGTGTATCCGCAAGGGTACCCGGGGTTCGAATCCCCGCCTCTCCGCCACCTTCTTGCGCGCATTTCGCGCGGAGGTCACAGCGTCCAGCCCTGCCGGTACGCGTAGTGGAGGTACGCGTTGGCCTCCGGGACGTTGGTCACTCGGAGGTTGGGGGCGTCCCAGAGCAGCCTGCGGCCGCCCAGGCGGACGCAGACGGTTCCCAGGAGAACCGCCTCGGTCATCGGCCCGGCGAAATCAAAGTTGGATCGCGGCGCGGGACCGCCCTTGCACGCTTCGATCCACTCGCGGTGATGTCCCACGGAGCGCGGCAGCGTCTTGGGCGGCCGCTTGTAGGCTTTCATGGCCGACTCGGGGATCAGGCGCGGGCTCTCGCCGCCCCAGCCCTCGACCAGCATCTTCCCCCGGTCGCCGACGAAGAGGATGCCGTCCTCGCGGTTGAGTTCTCGGCCCTCTTCGAGTTCCTCCGGGCGCGGGGGCAGGAGGCCCCCGTCGTACCAGTGCAGCCGGACGGCCGGCAGGTCGCCCCGGGCCGGGAACTCGTAGTGCACCGTGCTGGCGACCGGAAGGGTCTCCTCGAAGACCGGCGTGCTGCTCGCGCACACGCCGGCGGGCGCGCCCAGGGCGAGGGCCGAGAACACCGGGGCCAGGTTGTGGATGCCCATGTCGCCCAGGCCGCCGGAGCCGAAGTCCCACCAGCCGCGCCACGCGAACGGAACATAGGCCGGATGGTACGGCCGCTCGGGCGCCGGGCCCAGCCACAGGTCCCAGCGGAGCGTGTCCGGCACGGGGGGCGTGTCCTTGGGGCGTTCGACGCCCTGGGCCCAGTAGAGGTCCTTGCGGCCGAGGTGGGTGGGGCGATCCGACCAGACGTGCACCTCGCGCACGGCGCCGATGGCGCCGTCGGCCAGCCACTCGCTAATCAGCCGGTTGCCCTCGAACGCCATGCCCTGGTTGCCCATCTGCGTGGCGACCTTGGCCTCGCGGGCCGCCTGCGCCAGCGCCCGGGCCTCCTGCACGGTGCGGGTGAGCGGCTTCTCGCAGTAGACGTGTTTGCCCCGCTTGATGGCGGCCATGGCGGCGACGGCATGGGTGTGATCGGGCGTGGCGACGATCACGGCGTCGACCTTCCGGTCCTCCGTCGCGAGCATCTCCCGGAAGTCGCGGTACTTCCTGGCGTCGGGGAATCGGCGGAAGGTCGCGGCCGCGCGGTCCCAGTCCACGTCGCACAGGGCGACGATGTTCTGGCTCTTGACCTCCTCGAGGTCGTCGGCCCCGCGCCCGCCGGCGCCGACGCAGGCCAGGTTGAGTTTGCCGCTCGGCGGCGTCTGGCCCGGGCCGCCCAGGACGTGGCGCGAGACCACGGTGAAGCCCGCGGCCGCCGCGGCCCCGCGCAGGAGGGTGCGGCGCGTCATGCCCTTCCCCCGACGGTCGCTGCTCGATTCGTTGCTCCGCATGGCGGACCTCCCGGTCTGCGTGGCGCTGGGGCCGACCCCCCTGATCCTACGTACGTGTTCAGCGTGCCTGACGGGTTCCCATGGCCGGGTGCCACTGGCGGCTTGTCCGCCAGTGCCGCCCGGAATCGCACTGGCTGCAAGCAGCCAGTGGCACCCGCGTTACGGGCACGCTGAACACGTCCATCCTACCAGACGCCGGGGGCGTCCGCCCCATTTCGCCGGCGCCGGGCAACGGCAAAAAAACGCCTCTCGCGGTGCGGCGAGAGGCGCCCCTCCATCCCACTCGCTCCGGCCTTGCGGCCGAGCGGCTCGCTTGATGTCCGACGTCCTCCTGATTATACGTCCCAGCGCCCCGGCCCGCCAAGACTTTTTCCGGGCGCTACTCGTCCGGCTCTTCCGGGGCGGCGGGCGGTTTCGCCGGCGGCGCCTCGCCGGGCGCCGTGGTGATCTTGACGACGCGCCCCTGGGCCATGCGCTTGACGGACAGGCGCAGTTCGCCCTTGGCGCCGGTGAGTTTCTCGAAGTCGCCGACGTTCATCACGGGGCTCTCGTTCACGTGGGTGATGATCTCGTACGGCTTGATGCCGGCAACGGACGCCTTGCTGCCCGGCTCGATGCGCGACACGATCACGCCCGGCTCGTCGGGCTTCTTCTGGAAGTAGCGGCGGACCTCGTACGTGAGGTCGCGGACCGTGAGGCCGAGCGCGTCGACCTTCCTCCGCGCGGCCGACTCGTAGTGCGGCGGGCTCTCGATGATCTCGAACGGCTTCTCGAACGCCTTCCCGTCGCGGTAGAACTCGGCCGTGAACTTCTTGCCGAAGCCGACCTCGGTCAGGGCCTGGGCGACGGCGTTCCCCGCCGCCGGCCAGGGCTGCGGGATCCGGTCATAGTACTGCTCGGGCACCTCGTCCAGCCGATCCCACGGGAAGCCCTCGGAGAAGCGGTCCTCCTCGATGCGGACCTCGATGGGCTTGGGCTGGCCCTCGACGCGAATTCGCAGGATGACGTCGCCGGGCTGGACGCCGGCCTTGGCGGCGGGCGAGTCGGGGTAGACGTAGGAGACGATCGCGCCGTTGCGGCCCTCCTCGGTCTGGTCCGAGACGTGGTTGACGCGCGCCAGTTCCGGCGTCAGGCCCTGGAGTTCGACGCCCGTCCAAGCCAGGCGGTTCTCCTCCTGCTCCGACAGGGGGACGTTGCCGGAGTCGGCGTGGGCGGCCAGGTCGGCAAGGACCTCCTTCAGATAGACGACCGGCGTGAGGTTCCGCGACTCGGACTGATACGACCGCTCGGTGGCGACCTTCTCGCGCCGGGCAACCGGCACGGCCACCAGGGCGCCCGCGCGGTCGAAGAGGAACAGGGCGTCGTTCTCGCCCGGGAGCGTGAAGTGGAGGTGCTGCCGCCAGCCCTCGTCGATGCCGGCGACGCGGCGCGGCTGGAAGTGGGCGACGCGCTTCTCGCCCTGGAGGCGGACCTCGGCGCCCAGCAGGAGGACCTTGCGGTAGGGGCGGATCGGGCCGGCGGCCAGGGCGAGCGGCCCCGGGAGCGGCTTCTCGAGCGTCGCGACGAAGCCGCCGTAGTCCGCCAGCGACCCGGCGAACTTGGCCGCCACCGCCTCGCCCGACGCCGGCCGCACCTGGATCCGCTCCAGCCGCCCCGTGATCTTCGGCCGCAGGTTCGCCAGCACCAGGACCGTCCGCTCGTCCACCAGGACGCCGATCACGTGGCGCTCGGTCGCGTCCTCGTCCTCCTCGCCGCCGAAGCGGGCGCGCACGGACGACCCCTGCTGCTTCGGGCTTCGGAAGGTGAGGGCGACGTGGAGCAGGCCGCGCGACGTCCGCGCCTCGAGGTCCGCCAGGAGTTTCGCCATTGCGTCGGCGCCCAGCGTCGGCCACTTCAGCGGCGGGACCTTCCAGGAATCGTCGACCGGCCCCTCGCCCGCCATCGGCAGCGCCACCGGCACGCCGTCGCCGGTCACCAGCAGGCTGTTGGCCGGCAGCGACGCGAACGACTCGCCCTCGGCCGTGACGGAGACGGTGATCGCGGCCGGCTCGACCGTGAGCGTCCAGACGCCGTTCAGCACGTCGCTCGTGACGGCCTGGGCGGGCGACCCGGCGTCGGCGTTGAACTGGAGCGGCTCGGCCCCCGCCAGCGGCTCCGCCAGTTCCAGGATCACCGCGTCCTGGTCGAGGGCCCAGGCGGCGATCTTGGCGCCCACCCGCCGGTCGCCCAGGCAGACGGTCGTCTGCTTGATGAACCGCGGGTGGATATTCACGTCCGGCGTCACCACCTGGGTCGGGGAGACCACGTAGCCGTTGAACTCGAGCGGCCTCTCCTCCTCGACGAGGTTCTCGATGCCGATGGAGTGGAACGCGCCGCAGTTAGGGCACCGCTTGCCCCACCCGGCGGCCTTGGGCGCCTCGCCGCCGTCGAACTGGAGGGTGTACTCGACCCGCACGAACGAGGGCGCGAGGCGCTGGGCGATGGCCGCCGCGTCGGCGGGCTTGACGGCCTCCCTCGCCTGCGGCGCGGCCGCGGGCTTGACGGCCTCCTCCGCCCCGAGCGCGGGCGCCAGCAGAGCGATGGCCAGAACGGTCCACAGGGCGAGTCGGCTCATCGGCGGGCTCCTTCGGCCGCGCCGGCCCGCCGCGGGCCCCCTCGCCGGAGGGACCGCCCGGGGCGCCGCCCGCGCGGCGGCTATTCCTTCTCGTAGTCGCGCGCGAAGTCCAGCACCAGTTGGCGCATCAGGCCGTTGCGGAGGACGACGAACACCAGCCGGTGCTTCCGGTCGATGCCGCGGAGCGACTCCGCGTGGACCTGGCGGACCTCGTCCAGCGTCGCCACCGGACGGTCGTCGACCTTCAGCAGGATGTCCTGCGGCCGCAGGCCCGCGGTGGCGGCGTTGCCGGGCTCCCGCACCCCGAAGATGAAGACGCCCTCGCGCCGGTGGAAGTAGAGGTCGGGGTTGTCGAACTGGTTGATCGTCTTGACCGTCAGGTCCCAGCGCGGGCAGTCGAGGGCCTCGCCCTCGACGAGGCCCTTTTCGCGCGGCACGAGTTGCATCTGCATCGTCTGCCCGTCGCGCACCAGTTCGACCGTCACCGGCTGGAACTTGGGCAGCAGGCCCAGGGCCCGCCGCACGCCGGGCAGGTCCTCCTCGGTGATCGCGCTCACCGATCGGTCGCCGATCTTCACGATCCGGTCGCGGGCCTGGATGCCGGACCGCCGCGCGGGGCTGTCCGGGTCGGTCTCCGAGACGATCACGCCCTCCGTCGCGTTGAAGTAGATGTTCCGGTCGAAGTCCTTCAGCGGCTGCAGTTGCAGGCCCGTCCAGGACCAGTTCACTTTGCCGTACTCGCGGATCTGGGCGACGATGTGGCGGACGGTGTCGGACGGGACGGCGAACCCCATGTCGCCGCCCTCCATGGCCGCCCGCGTGTTGATCCCGATGACCTCGCCCTCGGTGTTCACCAGCGGCCCGCCCGAGTTCCCCGGGCTGATCGACGCGTCCGTCTGGAGCCACAGGCTGTACTGGCTGGCCTCGGGCAGGAACCGGCTCGTGCACGCGATGATGCCGATGGAGACGCTGCGGCTAAGGCCCCACGGGGCGCCCATCGCCATGACGAAGTCGCCCTCCGAGAGGTGCGACGAGTCGCCCAGGACGGCGAACGGGAGCGGAGGCGAGTCGGCCGGCACCTCCAGTGCCAGCAGGGCCAGGTCCGTGTCCTTGTCGCTCCCGACGACCTTGGCGTCCATCGCGCGGCCGTCGTACAGCAGGCACCGCACCTCGACGGCCTTCTCGACGACGTGCCAGTTCGTGAGGACCTCGCCCTTGGCGGAGATGATGACGCCGCTGCCGGCGACCTCCTGGGAGATCTTCTTGCCCTGCTCCAGCGTCTCCTGGAGGCACTTGATGTAGACGACCGCCGGGAAGACCTTGTCCTTGGCCCCTCGGACGACCTCGCGGAAGTCGAGCCGCGCCAGGGCCGCCCCCCCGCCCCGCCCCGCCTCCGGGGCGCACCCCGGCCCGCCGGCCGCGGCCAGCGCGGCCGCCGCCACAGCCCAGACCGAGACCACGACCGCGTACAGGGACGGCTTCCTCATCCCCAGGCCCCCTTCACGCGCCGGGAGCAGGGCCGGCGCATGGGCCCATTCTACTACATTCGCCGCAAACGCCAACAGGAAACCGCCGCGCGCGGCCGAGGGCGTGTGACTGTTTTCTCTGGCAGCCCCACCAGGGGCGCACTGTTATCTAGCCACGGGCGCGAGCCCGTGGAGACGGAAGCGCACCCCGTTCTTCTGTTTCTTCTTCTGAGCCCCGCCAGGGGCGACTGAGCCGGTCAATCGCCCCTGGCGGGGCTTGACACAAAGAAGAAGATGGTTCGTGCGCCGTCGCGTTCCCAGGCCTTGCGGCCTGGGCTACAGAACAGTGGTGCCTCCGGCACTCAAGACATGCGGCGCGGGCGTACGCCCGCGCTGACGGGATGCACGAGGTGCCTCGGCTGCGGACAGGTGCGGATAGACAAGGAATACGTCTAACGTGTGCCTCAGCGTCCTGCCGAAAGCCGCGGCTCTCAGCAACTACGTTGCAGGCAAGGGTCAAGAGCCCTCAGGCTCTCCTTCGTAGATCGTCTGATTCCCGGATTCCATCTTGAGTATCGTGAAGACGGTCTTGCCCTCCTTGGTTTCGACCAACACGGTTGCCTTGATATCTTGGTACAGTCTCTGCGGAGGCTGCTTGCCGGGCCACGGAAGAACGACGGGCAGTTTCTTCTCATCGGCGAATGTGACATGAAACTTGCCGGTCGGGTCTATGGGGGGAGGCGCGTCCGTCCATTCGCCGTCGGGCCCCTGCATGATGAAGAAGCCCTCACGCTCTTTGAATTCCAGAGACACGCAAGCCGTGACGGTGATGATCTTGCCCGATGGCCGGGCCCGGTCGGGCCTTGAGCCGGAATCAGCGACGGTGCACGAAGCCGCCGCGAGGCCGATAAGAACGATGATAAGGTTCTTCATTTCCTGGCTCTTAACGACCCGGCTCACCTGCCGGCGCCGCGCCGGGGAGCGATGAAGTCCCAGAAATGTATCACGCGGCCCCGGCCAAATGCAGCGCCTGGTTCGGCGGCACGTCAGCGGACTTTCTCCAGGTTGACGAAGTCCTTCACCCGGATGTCGTGGCCGGTCAGGTTCCCGGGGGCGCCCACCACCACCCTCAGGGTACTCTTGTCCAGAGTGGCGCGATCCGCGGCAAAACTGACGACGACACGCCCTGGCTTCGACTGTTCCTCCCGCAATGTCGCGGACAGCCACGACTTCTCTCCCTCTCTGATTAACAAGTCAACGCGGTAGAAGCTCTTCAGCTCGCCCTTGGTCTCGAACTCAAGCTCAATCCTGGCGCCGTCGGGGCCGGCCGCGTTCGACCGGATTTCCATGCCCAGTTCTTTTGCCCGCTCCTTGGAGACGAGTTCGATCTCAATCACGGCGAAGCACACGCTGGGGGCCGCCACGAGCAGAAGAGTCAGAACTGAGATGCCAAGTGTCGTCTTCATCGTTCGTTGCCCTCCTGTAGAGAAGGTTCCCGCCGCCTAACGCTAGCGCTCGCCATCCGAGTGACCCGTCCGCGGGTCACGAGGTAGCGGCGCAGCGCTTTGTTGGGGCTCGATTCTCTCGTATGTTACGTCTCGGAAAAAATAGCCATAGTTCGATTCCCGAAGGGGAAGATGGTTCGTTTCACCTAGATACCGTTTCTCGAGTCTCCCGATCACCTTGACCTGTGTGCCGAGTATATCCTTGGGCCAGTCGAACACCTGTTTTCCGGGCATTTCCTTGAACTGGAAGTACCCGACACATACCACGTAGAAGTCTGAGGTCACCCGGATGTTGGGGGTTTTCCCGTTTACGGCTTCACCAACCAGTGCGACGACCTTGCCCACAAACTTGTCGGCAGTCTCCGCAGACGTGACCAGGTGCGGCGCCTCATACACGCCTACAACGTTGTCCAATGTCCTCATGGACGCGACGCGTTGCGGACCATCATCCACGTGTGCCGCGGGTTCACGAGAACACCCAAAGACGAGCATGAGTGCGACTGTCGCCAGAAGGTGCATCTGATCTTGCGCGATCATATCATCCTTTCTTGCCCCAACGTCGGAGGTGAGCGACCGCCGCCGACAGGGACGGTGGAGCGCAAGATGTGCTCCAGAACTGCTGCCCGGCATCGACCGGAGAAGCGGGGCGGCGGTTCGACTCCACCGACTTGTTAGGTGGCGCAATCATTTGCTCCCATCATTTCGGCTGAGCTTTTCAGCGGCAAAAAGAAGTATCGCACCAACAAAAAATGCGTTGCCAACTAAAAAGCATCCCATCGTGATGAGAAACCAAGCCTCCTCTCCTCTGAAGCAGAGCGCTGCGATAAGAAGCCCCACGCCACAAACGAAGGGGAATAGGAACGACAGAACAGCAGCAATTCGTAGTAATGTTTTCATCGTTCGTTGCCCTCCTGTAGAGAAGGTTCCCGCCGCCTAACGCTCAAGATAGCCGACAGGAGGGAGCGCGCCAATGACGCCCGCCATCACCAGCGGCCCGGTCGCGCTCCCTCCTGTTCGGCTCATCGGATGGTTGGGCAATCATTGTATGTCCAGCGATAGAAGCACCTTTCGTATTGAAAGCTCTGGCAGGCGGCTTCTCGTATCTGTAAGAATCTCGTCTTCGAGACGGGCGCATCTATCCCGCTGTGTGATGTCGTCTTTTTCCAGTCCGGCCAGGCGAGCGGCGATGAGAGCCTGGAGCTGCGCACTTGCTTGCTTGGCATCCTCCAGACGTGGCGTAGGAACATAGACGTTGGCAGCGACAGGCCAATGGCTACCGGGCCGGATGCCGACTTTGAACCCGTCAAGCATGAAGTTCCGCACCTCCCCGGAACGAACCTGCTCCCAGAACCGAGGAGTGAACTTGTCCCGCTGGAACGTTTCTTTGTCGAAGTAGTCATCCAGCAGGATGATGTTGACTGCGGCGTCGAGTCTTGTGCCACCCCACGCGTCCACCTTGTCTCTCCAGAGTGCGACGTCATCGGCAGTCAGTTGCTTCAGGCGAGCCAGATACTTCTTGGCACGCTCGACGCTGTACTTCTGCCCTTCGTGAAGAGCGTCAACCGGGATGAGGAC
>CAYGZE010000016.1:0-13987 GCA_964354185.1 uncultured Anaerolineales bacterium
ATCAACCGCGACGCCGGCGAATGGGCCGTCGAGGTCGATCCGGTGGTGACCGGCTGCCTGGCGGCTGCCAAGGACGTCTACGACCTGAGCGGCGGCGCATTCGACCCGACCGTGCTCCCGATCCTGGACGTGTGGCGCGAGGCGGCGAAGCGCGACGCCCTGCCGACCGAGGAGGAACTCGCCCGCGCCCGGGACCTGGTCGGCATGAACCTCGTGGACGTGATCGCGGCGGTTGCACAGCGGCCGCTGTCCGAACTGCCCGCGATGCCGCCCGGTTCCCCCCCGCCCACCCCGGAGGAACTGACCAAGCCCGTCCACCTCGTCCAACTGGCGAAGAAGGGGATGCGCCTGGACCTGGGCGGCATCGCCAAGGGCTACATCGTCGGGCGCATGATCGGACGCCTCGAGCAGCACGGCATCCGCGCCGCCCTCATTGAGGCGGGGGGCGATGTCTTCGCCCTCGGCGAGCGCCCCGCCAACCTCGTCGCCACCGGCGCCGACCGCCGATGGGGCGTCGGCGTCCAGGATCCCCGGTACCCGGACGATCCGGCGCGGCTCTACACGGCCCTGCGCGTCCGCGACCGGGCCGTCGTGACGAGCGGCCACTACCATCGCGGCTACACGGTGGCGGGGCGGCGGTTCAGCCACATCGTCGATCCGCGGACCGGCCGTCCGGTCGATACGCACCTGGTGAGCGTGACGATCGTGGCGCCCGACGCCGCCATGGCCGACGGCCTGGCCACGGCGGTGGAGGTCCTTGGCCTCGAGAAGGGCAAGGCCTGCCTGGACGGCCTGGAGAACGTGGAGTACCTGCTGCTCGAGTCGCCGCCGCGGGAGGGGGAATCGAGCCCGACCTCGACCGAGGTCGGCCAGGAGCCCGCCCCCAAGGGGGCCGGGATGCCCCTCAAGGCCTACCGATCGGCGGGTTTCGCAGCCCTGGAGTACAGTCCAGCGGCTCCGAAGGCCGAAGAATAGGGTGTGGCAGGCTCCGTCGGCCGGGGCCTGTGTCCGTGGCGGCTGCCAAAATGGCAGTCCGGGGGGCCGAGGGCCATCTGTGGGATGGTCGGCAGTTTTGGGCTTGACAGACCACCGTGGCGGCACCATCATAGGGGGGAAGGCTGCACTCAGGTTGTTACCGCGTTCAAGGATGGGCGCCGGCCTGGCCGGATGCCTCCTCTGGTAGGAGACAAGGGACACTGGTTTGGGAGCAGGGGCTTCTGGACGCCCCATGCGTGGATACGCCTTAGGGTCGATGGGTTCGGCGGTCGAGCGGACCGCCGCACGCGGCTGATGTTTTGTGATCGAGGCAGACACGGACAGCAGACTCGCCGCCTTTCATGTGCGGCGGGATTCCGCCCCCCGGCGGGAAAGGCAGGTATGAAGAGCGTGCGGGATTCGGCGGCCAACCCTCAAAACGACCGGGCCGTTTCGGTCGAGGACCTCATCCGGCTCGCATGAACTGATCCCGCCGCTCGCCTTGCGTCCGTCCGGCCTCCCGACCTCCAGGCGATCCCACCTCGGGCTCCGCGCCCCCTTGATCCCTGCGCCCGCGCTTCGGGCCGGCAGGGCCAAGACACCCTGGAAAGCGAGCACGGACATGATGTTAGCCATGGGAGACGTGGCGACTGTGGTGATCGCCGTCGTCGTCGCCCTGGTGTGCGGCGGCGGCGGCTACGGATTGGCGGCGTACCTGGCGGCTAGGAAGGCGCGGCAAACCAAGTCCGGGGCGGACACGCTCCTGGAGCAGGCCAGGCGCGACGCCGAGAGCATCCGCAAGGAGGCCAACGTCGAGGCCAAGGCGGCCGCCATTCGCGCCAAGGAGACCTTCGAGCAGGAGACGGCCAAGACCCGCGAGGAACTCCGGGACCGCGAGCGACTCCTCGCCAAACGCGAGGACACCATCGAGTCGAAGATGGAGACCCTCACCCGGAAGGAGAAGATGGTCGAGGCCGGCGAGAAGCGGATCGCCGACCAGGAACAGTCGCTGAAGGAGCGGCAGACGGAAGTCGAGCGGCTCGCCGCGGAAGGGCGCCAGCAACTGCACCGGATCAGCGGCCTGGGGGCCGGCGAGGCGCGGGCGATGCTCCTCGAGAAGATGGAGGCCGAGGTCCAGCACGAGGCGGCCGCCCTGATCCAGCGGGTGAGTGACCAGGCCCAGGAGACGGCCGACCAGAAGGCCCGCGAGGTCCTGGCCGTCGCCATCCAGCGCCTGGCCTCCGACTACACCGCCGAGGCCACCGTCGCGACCGTCGACATCCCCAGCGACGAGATGAAGGGCCGCATCATCGGCCGCGAGGGACGCAACATCCGCGCCTTCGAACGCGCCACCGGCATCGACGTCATCGTCGATGACACGCCGGGCGTCATCGTCCTGTCGTCGTTCGACCCTGTCCGCCGCGAGATCGCCCGCCGCGCCATGGCCAAACTCATCGCCGACGGCCGCATCCAGCCCCCGCGCATCGAGCAGGTCGTCTCCGAGACCCGCAAGGAGGTCGAGCAGGACATCGCCGACACGGGCAAGCAGGTCGCCCTCGACACGGGCGTCAAGGGCCTCCATCCGAAGGAGGTCCTCCTCATCGGTCGCCTGAAGTACCGCACGAGTTACGGCCAGAGCGTCCTCCAGCACGCCATCGAGGTGGCGCACCTGTCGGCCATGCTGGCCGAGCAACTCGGCCTGGACGCCGAGTTGGCCAAGCGCGCGGGGCTCCTCCATGACATCGGCAAGGCCGTCGACCACGAGGTCGAGGGCGGCCATCCGGAGATCGGCGCCGACCTGGCGCGCCGTTACGGCGAAGGTCCCGAGATCATCGCCGCCATCCGCGGCCACCACGAGCCAAACCTCCAGAACGAACTCTACACGACCGTCGTCTCGGCCGCTGATGCGGTGAGCGCCTCCCGCCCCGGCGCCCGGCGGGAGACCCTGGAGCGCTACATCCAGCGCCTCGAGAAACTCGAAGAGGTCGCCAAGCGGTTCGAGGGCGTCGAGTCGGCCTACGCCATCCAGGCCGGCCGCGAGGTCCGCGTCATCGTCGACGCCGAGAAGGTGGACGACAGCCTGGCCGTCAAGGTCTGCCGCGACATCGCCAAGGCCGTCGAGAACGAACTGTCGTACCCCGGCGAGGTCAAGGTCGTCCTGATCCGCGAACGCCGGGTCATCGAGTACGCCCGATAGGACGCGCGGGGTGCGAGCCCGCCGCGGGAGCGGCGGGGCATCCTCGAGTGCCGCGCCCGCCCCGCATCGCGCGGGCGACCGACGGGGGAACGCATGGAATTCCGCACCTTGGTCGTCGGCGACATCGTCGCCAAGGCCGGGCGCCAGGCCCTCGCCGGCGGCCTGCCCGTCCTCCTGAAGGCCCACGCCATCGACGTCGTCATCGCCAACGGCGAGAATGCCGCCGGCGGCTCCGGCATCACCCCCTCGCTCTTCGAGGAACTCCGCGCCCTCGGCGTCGACTGCGTCACCCTGGGCGACCACGTCTACCGCAAGAAGGAGGTCGTCCCGCTCCTGGCGGAGTCGGACCGGATCCTCAGGCCGGCGAACCTGCCGGACGAGGCCGTCGGGCGCGGCTGGACGCTGCTCGAGAGCCAGTCGGGGTTCCCCTTTGCCGTCATCAGCCTCCTGGGGCGCACGTTCATGAAACCCGCGGCCTGTCCGTTCCATGCCGTGGACCGGATCCTGGCCGAGATCGGCGACCGCGCGAAACTCGTCTTCGTCGACTTTCACGCCGAGGCCACCAGCGACAAGATCGCCATGGGCTGGCACCTCGACGGGCGCGTGACGGCCCTGTGCGGCACCCACACGCACGTCCAGACGGCCGACGAGCGCGTCCTGCCCAAGGGCACCGCCTACATCACCGACCTCGGCATGACCGGGCCGCACGAGGGCGTCCTCGGCCGCAAGAAGGAGAAGGTCCTCTCGGCCCTCATCACGGGGATGCCTACGTATTTCGATGTGGCGACGGGCGACCTGCGACTCCAGGGCGCCCTCGTCACGGCCGACACGCAGACAGGCCTGGCCGCGGCGATCGAGCGCGTGTCCGTCCCGGTCGCCCCGCCCCCGCCCCCGAAGAAGGAGGCCGCGCCGGCCTCCGGCCCTTCGGAGGCCCCCGAGGCGCCCGAGGTCGCCGACGGCCTCGACGCCCCGTAGCGCTCACTCGGGCGTCCCTGCGGACAGGCGGACAACCATGGCCGCGAAGATCAACCTCCTCGTGAACCTGCCGGCGGGTTTCTACCGGGCGCCGGCCCTGCGGCCGGTGTTCGCGCGGCTGGCGAAGAGGGCCCGCGTCCGCAAGCGCTCGCACGACACGGCCGACCAGATCCGGCCCGACCTCGCCTGGGCCGACGCGGTCCTCATGTGGTCCTGGCCCGCCCTGACGGACGACCTGCTGGACGCGGCGCCGCGGCTGCGGTTCGCCGGCCAACTCGACGTCAGCCAGGCGGCCGCGCGCGTCGCCCTCGGCCGCGGCCTGGCGGTTTCGACGACGCGCGGCGCGTGGTCGCCCGCCGTGGCCGAGATGGCGCTGGCGCTCGCGCTCGCGACGCTGCGGAAGGTGAGCGACTATCACGCCGCCATGCGCCGCGGTGCCGAGAAGTGGGTCCGGGTGTTCCCGACCGACATCGACCCCGAGGAGCGGCAGTTGGCGGGCCGGCCGGTCGGCATCATCGGCTTCGGCGCCGTCGGGCGGCGGCTGGCCGAACTCCTCGCGCCTTTCGCGTGCCGCCCGCTTCGCGTGTTCGATCCCTATGTCTCCGCGGATGTGGCGGCGCGTTACGGCGCGCGGCCCGCGCGGCTGAGGGACCTCGTGCGCGGGAGCGACGTCGTGGTCCTCTGCGCTGCGTCGAACGAGGGGACGCGGCACCTCTTGGGGAGACGAGAGATCACCGCCTTGCGGCCGGGGGCGGTCCTCGTGAACGTGGCCCGGGCGGCGCTGGTCGACACGGCGGCGCTCCTGGCGCGCCTGCGGCGCGGCGACCTCTATGCGGCGATCGACGTCTTCGACGCCGAGCCGCTCCCGCGCTCGTCGCCCCTGCGGCGGCTGCCGAACGCGTACCTGACGCCCCACCGCGCGGGCGGCGTCATGGAATCCGTCGTCCGGATCGTCGGCTGGCTCGCCGACGACCTCGAGAACCACCTCGCGGGACGCCCGCTCCGCTATCCCCTGACCGCGGCGATGCTCCCGGCCCTGGACCGGTAGCCGCGCGGGCGGTTACAATCGGGGGCCGGGGCGGAAGAAGTCCACGGGCCCCGCACGGGAAGGAGAGCCACATGAGACGACGCGAGTTCCTCAAGGGTGCCGCGGCGGCAGGCGGCGCGGCAGCGGTCGGAACGGTCCTGGGGCGCACGGTCCCGGCAGCGGTGGCGCCCGCGCCGAAGCCGTCGGCCCGCGACCTCGCCCGCAAGGTGCCGCGCTGGCGCGGCTTTAACCTGCTCGAGAAGTTCAACCAGGGCTCGAACAAGCCCTTCCTCGAGACCGACTTCGCCTGGATGGCCGAGTGGGGCTTCGACTTCGTGCGCCTGCCGATGGACTACCGGTGCTGGACCGCCGCGGACGACCCGCGCCGCCTCGACGAGAAGGTCCTCCAGGAGATCGACCAGGCCGTCGCCTTCGGCCGCAAGCACAAGGTCCACGTCTGCCTCTGCCTGCACCGGGCACCCGGCTACACGGTGGCCCAGCCCCCCGAGAAACTCGACCTCTGGAAGGACGAGGAGGCCCAGGCGCTGTTCGACTTCCAGTGGGGCATGTTCGCGAAGCGGTACCAGGGCATCCCGCCCGCCGAGGTGAGTTTCAACCTGGTCAACGAGCCGGCGAAGGTCCCCGGCGAGGTGTACGCGAAGGTCGCCCGCCGCGCCGCGGCCGCCATCCGCAAGGAGGACCCCGAGCGGCTCATCCTCTCCGACGGGACCGAGTGGGGCCGCGTGCCGGTGGCGGAACTCGCCGACCTCGGCGTCGCCCAGAGCACGCGCGGCTACGATCCCTTCCAATTGACGCATTACAAAGCGTCGTGGGCCGGCGGCGGCAATTGGGCCGAGCCGACCTGGCCCCTCAAGGAGGGCGACAAGACGTGGGACCGCGAGCGCCTCCGGGCGGAGCGCATCGCCCCGTGGAAGGCCGTCGAGGCGAAGGGCGTCGGCGTCCACGTCGGCGAGTGGGGCGCCTACAACAGGACGCCCCATGCCGTCGTCCTCGGCTGGGCCCGCGACTGCCTCGCCCTGTGGAAGGAGGCCGGCTGGGGCTGGGCCCTCTGGAACCTCCGCGGGTCGTTCGGCATCCTCGACTCGGACCGGAAGGACGTCGCGTACGAGGACTTCCGCGGCCGCAAACTCGACCGCGCGTTCCTTGACCTCCTGCGGGCGTCGTGAGGGCGCCGGCCTACCCGCCGCGGAGGTCCATCGCCGTGCGGAAGAGCGCCTCGACGTTCGCCCACGGGAACCCCGGGTCGATCTCGATGTAGAGCCACGCCCCGCCGCGCGCCGTCGGCCGGAACGTGTCCACGAGGTGCAGGACGTAGTCGCGCACGCCGGCGGGCGAGCCGCGCTGCATCAGGTCGCCGCGGTCCGGATGGAGTTGCACCGCCAGCCCGAGGTCGCGGCACCGCCGCGCGAGGTCCGCCGGGTCAAACAGGGGCAGTTGCGGCCACACGGCCGCGACGCCGAGGTCGGCGAAGTCGTCCAGGATCGCCCCGATCTGGCCGCACGAGTGGAAGAACACGCGCTTGCCGGCGCGGCGGATCGGCTCGAAGAGGGCCCGGTAGCGCGGCTTGAAGAAGCGGCGCCAGACGGCGGGCGGCACCAGGAGCGACGTTGCGGTGCCGAAGTCGTCGCCGAAGGCCACGCCGTCGGCCCCGAGCGCGAGGGCGTGCCGGACGCATCCCGCGCAGTGCTCGGCCACGAGGTCGGCCAGGCGGTTGATCTCGGGCGTGTCGAGTTGGATGTCGACCAGGACGTCCTCGAACCGCCGGAGCGAGATGAGTTTCTCGAGGAGGCTCCCGCCCCCCGCCAGGTGGAACCATCGCTCGCGCAGGCGCGCCGCCTCCGTCCGGGCCGCCTCGAATGCAGGGCCGGCGGTCGGCGGAGGCGCGGGCGCGCGGTAGGCGTCCAGGCGGCCCATGTCCGCCAGCGGCCACGCCTTCGGATGGCCCCACACGCCGAAGATCCGGTACTCCCACGTCGTGCCCCACTCGTCCGTCCGGACGGCGTGGTAGCGCCCGTCGGGGTCGAAGTCCTCGGGCGGCGGCGGCTCCGGCAGGGTGATGGTCCCGAGGTCGCCGAAGTCGTGCCCGCACGCCCGGACGAGGTCGGCGAGTTTCCGCCCGTGCTCGTGGAGGCCGCCCGGCGCGGCAAAGATCTGGAGGGGAACGATGTCGGTCGGCCGGAAGTCGAGCGTGGCGAAGACGCGGTTGCGAGGCAGCATGGCGGCTCCGATGGCGGCTTGGCGCCGGGCCGCGCGCCCCATCATGCGGATGCGCCGCGGGCGGGGGCGGCCCCGGCCGAGCCCATCATACGGGCCCGCAGGCGGCCGGTGCAACAGCCGTTCCGGTGCCAGGCCGGGCGCTCCGCAGGGCGGCCCGGTGCCGGTCCCGGTTGACAAACCCGCGTTTGTGGGTATACTTTGGGGGGAAAGGGTTGAGCAATGGGCACCGGGGGCTGGTCTGCCGCAAGGCGGGCGAGCCCTCTTTTGCGCGCGGCCGGGCGTGCCCGGTCCGCCGGAAAGGCGAGTACGACATGATGACGCGCCGAAGCACGATCCTCCTGGCCGTTCTGGCGATCCTCCTGGCGGGCCCCGCCGTCGCGCGGGCCGACGCCATCGACGACCTCGTCGCCCAGGTCAGCCAGACGACCTACCAGGGCTACCTCCAGGGGTCGCTCTTCACGTCCGATGGCGGCGACCGCGGCTTCGACACCTCGGGCACGTTCCGCTACCCGCGGGCCGACCACGACCCGGCGCGGGACAACGTCCTCGCCCACTTCACGGCCCTGGGCCTGTCGGCCACGCTCGACCCCTTCACGTTCTCGAACTACCTCGGCTGCAACAACGTCGTGGGCGTCCTGACGGGGACCGTGAGGCCGAATGATATCTACATTGTCGGTGCCCACTACGATTCCGTCAACAACCCCGGGGCCGACGACAACGCGAGCGGCGTCGCCGGCGTCATGGAGGCCGCGCGCGTCCTCTCGCAGCACGAGTTCGAGGCGACGATTATCTTCGCCGCCTTCGACGCCGAGGAGGAGGGTCTCTGCGGCAGCACCCACTACGCCGGCGCGCACAGCGGCGACAACATCCTGGGCATGATCTCCCTCGACATGATCGCCTACAACCCCGCCACGAACCACGACAAGGCCTACGTCTACGGCAAGACGGCGTCGGACCCCATCAAGCAGGACCTGGCCGACGCGCTGACGGCGTACACCGGCATCACGCCGACGATCGGCGGCGCCATGTCCGGCAGCGACCACGCCCCCTTCGAGGACCAGGGGTTCGACGCCTGCCTTCTGATCGAGTACAACTGGACGAGCAACGGGAACTACCATCAGCAGACCGACTCGATCGACACCCCGGGCTACCTCGACTACGCGTTCGCGACCGAGATGACCCGCGGCGCCGTGGGGTACCTGGCGACGGCGGCGGGGCTTGTGCCCGAGCCGGCGACACTCGCCCTGCTGGGGGCGGGGGCGCTGGTGATGCTCGTCCGGCGGCAGCGGCGGGCCTGAGCGGCGCTGCGGCATCCCCCCGGCCCGCCGTCGCGGCACCGTCTCGCCGCGCGGGTGCCGGCGGCGTTTCGGTTGATTCCCCGGCGCCGATGCGGTATCACTTCGCCCCATGGGCATCCTCTTTGATCCCAGTCAGGTCCCCGCGCCCGAGGACGAGGGGCCCGAGAGCGTCTGGGCCCTGACCCAGCGGATTCGCGACGCCCTGGAGGTCGAGTTTCCCCGCGTCTGGATCGTCGGCGAGGTTTCGAACTTCAAGCGCCACACCTCGGGCCACGTCTTTTTCGCCCTGAAGGACGAGCGGGCCTCGATCCGGTGTGTCCTGTGGAAGTCGGCGGCCGGACGGCTGCCGGCCGAGATGGCCGACGGCCTGGAGGTCGAGGTCCGGGGGCACCTGGGCGTCTTCGAGGCAGCGGGGAACTACCAGGTCTACGTGGCGAGGGTGCGGCCGCGCGGCCTGGGGGCCCTGGAGGTTGCCTTCCGCCGCCTCAAGGAGCGGTTGGAGCGCGAGGGCCTGTTCGACCCTGCCCGGAAGCGCCCGTTGCCGCGCTTTCCGCGGCGCGTCGGCGTCGTCACGAGCCCGACGGGCGCGGCAGTGCGCGACATCATCCACGTCCTCCGGCGCCGCTGGCCGCCCATCGAGATCGTCCTCGCCCCGGCCCGCGTCCAGGGCGAAGGCGCGGCCGCCGAGATCGTCCGCGGCATCCGGAACCTGAATCGCCTCGGCACCGTGGACGTGATGATCATCGGTCGTGGCGGCGGGAGCCTCGAAGACCTCTGGCCGTTCAACGAGGAGTCGGTCGCGCGGGCGGTCTTCGCGTCCGGCGTGCCGGTCGTGAGTGCCGTCGGCCACGAGACCGACTTCTCGATCAGCGACTTCGTGGCCGACCTCCGGGCCCCGACGCCGTCGGCCGCCGCGGAACTCATCGTCCCCGACGCGCGCGAGGTGGCGGCGGGCCTCCGCGCGACGCTCTCGCGCCTCACGCGTCACCTCGCGCACCGGCTGGAGCGCCTGCGCGACGCGGTGCGGATGGCCGAGTGGAGCCGGTACCTCGCGCATCCCGAGGAACTGGTCCTCGCGCGGAGCCAGGCGGTCGAGGACCTGGAGGACCGGCTCGGCGCGGCACTGGGCGAGACGCTTGCGTCGCGGCGGCTGGGCGTGGAGCGGGCGGCCGGGGCCCTGGCGGCCCACGCGCCGCGGGCCCGGTGGCTCGCCGCCGGGGCCGCCCTCCGGATGGCCGCCTTCCGGATGCGCGCCGCCGCGCGGACGCTGCTCGTCCACCGCTGGTCGGCCCAAGTCGAGCGCGCGGCCGCGCACCTCGGCGACCTCAGCCCCGATCGGGTCCTGGCGCGCGGCTACAGCCGGACGGTCCTGGAGCGCACGGGCCGGACCCTGACGCGCGCGGCCGACGCCGCGCCGGGCGATGCGCTGCGGACGCACCTGGCGCAAGGCGCCCTCCGCAGCCGCGTGACCGAGGCACCGCAGGGCGGACCCGCGCCAAGGCGTGCGGCCCGCCCGTCGAGAGCCTCTGGGTCGAGCGACAAGGGACGCGCGGGCGGGCAGGGCGGCCAAGGAACGCTGTTTGGGGAATGAGCGGCGCCGCGCCGCGAGGCGCGCCGGCGAAGGGCAGAACGGGTAAGGAGTCTGACATGGCGAAGAAGAAGGCCGAGACGGGACCGAAGTTCGAGGATCGCCTCGCGCGGCTCGAAGCGATCGTCGCCAAACTCGAGTCCGGCGAGGCGGGCCTGGACGAGTCGATGAACCTCTACGCCGAGGGGGCCGCACTCGTGAAGGCCTGCCGCAAGACCCTCGCCGAGGCCGAGAAGAGGATCACCAAACTCACCGAGGACGCCGCCGGCAACCTCAAGGAAGAGCCGTTCGAGCCGGAGGAGGCGCCCGAGGACGATCGCTAGGCTTGCCCAACGCTGATGGGGGTGGCCATGGACGTCACGATCACGATCAACGCAACCGAGGCGTACCTGATGCTGGGCCAACGGCGGTACTGGCTGCGGCGGCTAGGCTGGTGGCAGGTGAACGTCATGCCGGTGATTCTGGGGCCGATGCTGTTCGTGGTACTTGTCAGTTGTTTTCCCTTTCGGCTAACGGAGCGGCCGTGGCTGACTCTTCTGCTCTTGGTGGTTTGTTGCGCGATTCCGGTTGGTTTCCGTCTTGGGCTGCAGATGTGGACCACCCGGGCCATCCGGCGCGCAATTGCGAAGTGGGGCGAGTACCAGGCGACGATTCGACTGACGGACGCTAGTGTTTACGATAGGTCGCCCTATGCGGAACACGACTACCCCTGGGACAAGTTCGAGCAGGTCTGGCGGTTCGACGACGTGTGGCTGCTCTTTCTCTCGCCGCGGCTGTTCTACCTTCTTCCCGCGGACCAGATCACGCCCGAGGTCGGTGAGTTCATCGTCGGGAAGGTCCGCGAGAACGGCGGAAAGGTGAAGTAGCGGAGCGGGGGACGGCGGGCGGGGCCCTCAGCGGCGCTTCCGGCGCTTGGGGCCGGGGCGGCCGCCGCGCGGTTCGTCCGGGCGGCGGTCCTTCGGCTTGTCCGGCTTGTCCGCCTTGCGGGGCGCCTGGCGCGGGCGCTCGGGCGCGTCGGAGCCGACGGGTTCCAAGTCGAGTTGCCGCCGCGGGATGCTCACCCGCGCGATGCGGACCTCGAGGGTCGATCCCACCCGCAGGACCCGCCCGTGGTGCCGCCCCACCAGGGCCCACCGCCGCCGGTCGAACGTGTAGGCGTCGTCGCGCAGGTTCGAGATGTGCACGAGGCCGTCGATCAGCCAGCGCGGGTTCTCGACGAACGCGCCGAACTCCTGGACCCCTGTGATGATGCCCGTGAAGGTCTCGCCGATGTGCCCCTCCAGGTACTCCAGGAGTTTGACCTTGACGAGTTCGTGCTCGGCGTCCTCGGCCCGGCGCTCGGTCTTCGAGGCGTGGGCGGCCAGGGCGTTGAGCGACCGGTCGGCGGGTCCGGCGGACGGGGCGGCGCCCTTGCGCCGGCCGCCGCGCTTCGGCTCGACCCGGCCGGTGACCACGGCGTCGAACTGCCGGTGGACCGTAAGGTCGGGGTAGCGGCGGATGGGCGAGGTGAAGTGGCAGTAGGCCTCCGAGGCGAGGGCGAAGTGGCCCTCGCGCCGCGTGCTGTACTCGGCCCGCTTCAGACTCCTCAGGACCGCCAGGTGGATGCCGTAGGCCTCGGGCTTGCCGCGCACGTCGTTGCAGAGGCGCTGGAGTTCCCGCCGGTCGGTCGGATCGTTCAACGGGTAGCCGATGCTCGTGGCGAAGTGCTTGAGGTTCTCGGCCCCCTCGGCGTCGGGCTCGGGATGGATGCGGCGGAGGAACACCAGGCCGCGGCGGTCGAGTTCACGGGCGACGGCCTCGTTGGCCTCGACCATGAACATCTCGATAATCCGATGCGAGAAACTGGTGTCCTGCGGATGGGCGGCGACGACCTTGCCCTCGTCGTCGAGTTCGAGGTCGACGTCGGGGATGTCGAGTTCCATGTAGCCGTCGCGCCGGCGGCGCTCGAGCAGCCGCCGCGCCAGCCGGTCCATACGCCCGAGCAGGTCGACGACCTCCGCGGGCAGGCCGTCCGTCTTCCCCTCCAGGGCCGCGCTCGCCTCCTCGTACGTCAGGCGCTTCGCGCTCTTGATGAACGAGTTCGCCAGGTCCGCCTCCAGCGGCTCGCCGTCGGCGCTCAGGCGGACGAACGCCGACTTCGTCAGGCGCGTCCGCCCTTCCTGGAGGCTGCACACGCCGTTCGAGAGGACCTCTGGCAGCATGGGGACGACCGTGCCCGGCAGGTAGACGCTGGTGCCGCGCTCGCGGGCCTCCAGGTCCAGGGGCGAGCCCTCGCGGACGAAATGGGCGACGTCGGCGATGTGGACGCCCAGGGTGACGGTGCCGTCGGCGTTCTCGGCGAGGCTGACGGCGTCGTCGAAGTCGCGGGCGTCGACGGGGTCGATGGTGATGACGGTCTCGGCGGTGAGGTCGCGCCGGCCGCGCAGGGCCTCGTCGTCGATGCGGTCGGCGGCCTGGCGGGCGTCGGCGAGGACGTCTTCGCCGAAGCGGTCGGGCAGGTTGAACTGGCGGATGATGGCGAGGGTGTCGACGCCGGGGGCGCCGCGCGGCCCGAGGACCTCGACGATGACGGCCTCGCCCGGCTCGCCGTGCAGGCTGTAGCGGAGGACCTCGAAGACGACCTTGTCCTTGGGTCGGGCGCCGGCGCTCGAGGCGTCGGGCACGGCGAAGTCCTGGACGAGAATGCCGCCGTCCGGCCGGACGATAGGCCCCGCGTCGGTCGCCAGGTACGAGCCGACGAACCGCGTCTGGCCGCGCTCGACGATCTCGACGATGCGGCCGAAGTAGCCGCGCGTCGACTTGCCACCTACCGCGGCGACGACGAGGTCGTTCGTGACGGCCCCCAGCGTGGCGTCGGGGGGGATGAAGATGTCGTCGGCCTCGGGCGCGCCCTCGGCGGTCTCGGGCATGACGAAGCCGAAGCCGCGCATCGACAGGCTGAACCGCCCACGGACCCGCCCGGCCGCGAGGTGCGCCGGTTTCGCCTCGCGGGCGGCCCTGGGCTTGCGGAGGGGCTCGCGCCGGGCCAGGAGTTTCCCGCGCGCCCCGATCTCGACCGCCCCCGCGTGGAGCAACTCCTTGACGAGGGTGCGGAACTGGGGATAGTCCTCCTCGGCCACGTCGAAGAACCGCGCCAGGCGCCGCAGGCGCATCGGCCGGTAGTGGTGCGAGGAAAGGTGCGAAAGAATCTCTTCGCGCGTCGCCATGCTTGTGCTTCCCGCGGGTGCAGCCCCACGGGCAGTATACGCTTCGCCGCCGCCTTCAGCAATTCGCAAGTGGGACCTTGCGTTTCGCCCGGCCGGGGGCTAACCTTGCAGGTGTCTACAGGCCCGGGGAGGACACGATGGACGACCACTTCGAGGAGATCCTGCGTCTGGCGGAGGCCCTGGGACGGGCGATCCGCGAGCATCCTCGGTATCGCCGGCTCATGGAGGCCGACCGCGCCGTCCGCGCCGACAAGCCCGCCACCGAGGCGCTGGAGGCCTACAACAAGGCCTTCGCGCGGATCACCGAGAAGGAACAGCGAGGCGAGCCGATCGAGGTCGGCGACAAGCACCACCTGGAACGCCTCAAGCAGGTCGTCGCCGGCAACGAGACGTTCAAGGCCTTCCTGCGGGCCCAGACGGACTACGCCGAACTCATGCGCCGGATGAACGACACGATCTTCCAGGCCATCGCGGGCGGCGAGG
>CAYGZE010000016.1:14087-27415 GCA_964354185.1 uncultured Anaerolineales bacterium
GAACTCATGCGCCGGATGAACGACACGATCTTCCAGGCCATCGCGGGCGGCGAGGCGGCTGACGTCCCGGAAGGGAGCGCCGACACGAAGACGCCCTAGCCCGCGCGCCGGCGCCGGCTCAGAACAGCCCGCCGCGCGTCGGCCGCGCGGCATCGGGCTCGTCGTCGGCCTTGTCCGCTTCGAGGCCCTTGTAGAGCCGCCCCTCGAACATCCGGTTCCACCCCGTCCACCGCCGGGCCTCGTCGGCATCGGCCGCCACGTCGCGGTAGAAGGCGTGAACCTTCGCGTCCATGTTGTCGAGGTGATGGAGGACGAACGCCTCGGCCGTCATCGGCAGTTTCGGGCTGCCGAACTCGTACTCCCCGTGGTGGGCGACGATCAGGTGCCGCACGACGTTCGCCAGGTCCTCGGGGAACTCCTGGCCCGCCGCGCGGACCGCGCGGATCTTCTCGTCCAGCAAGAGGACGCCCTGCACGAGGTGGCCCACGAGGACGCCTCCGTCGGTGTACCCAAGCGCCTGGTCGTAAGCGAGTTCGCGCGTCTTGCCGAGGTCGTGCCAGAGGACGCCCACCAGGAGCAGGTCGCGGTCGAGTTGCGGATAGCGCCCCGAGATCACGAGGGCCGTCTCGGCGACGCTCAGCGTGTGCTCCAGCAGGCCTCCCAGGTAGGCGTGGTGGAGTTTCTCGGCCGCCGGCGCCCGCTTGAGGTGCGCCACCAAGTCCTCGTCGGCCCACATCGCCTCGAGGAGGGCCCGCAGCGCGGGCCGCTTGACCCCGTCCATGATCTCCCGCAGGCGGGCGAACTGTATCTGCGGGTCGCCGGGGCCGACCGGAAGGAAGTCCTCGCGCCGGACCTCGGTCTCCTTGGCGGGGCGCAGGGCCTCGATGACGACCTGGAGGGCGTCGTTGTACTCGCCGACGCGGCCCTTGACCATCGCGAAGCCGTTCTCTGGGATGGCGGCGAAGAGCGCCTCGGTGGCATCCCACATGATGGCCGGGAGTTCCCCCGTGCGGTCGCGGAGGCGGGCCGAGATGAAGAGGCCCCCCTTCTTGGTCGTCCTCAGGTCCTTCTGGGCCACCTGGTAGACGTCCTCGACCATCTGGCCGGGACGGGTCAGGCCCTCGATGAACGTGCGCGGCATGGGTCGCTCCTGCCTGGCGGGACGCCGGCATTATAGGGCCGCCGGCCCCGCGCCGCCATGCTTTTCGCCGCCGCGGCCACCGGCGGCCGACGGCACGCGATTTTCCTTGAATTGCAGCCCCTGCGACGTAGGCTTCTCGCGTCTTGTTCCTCGGGTAAAGGGCCGTGCCCCGCGGGGCGCGCGATCCTCGGGAAGGGGAGAACGATGGCGAAGAAGGCTGCGAAGAAGGCGGCCGCCCGGACGGCGAAACCGGCGGCTCGCCCGGCGTCCGGCGCGAAGAAGGTCCTCATGCTCGTCGGCGGGCCGTACCACGCGAACGAGCACGCCGCCGCCGTCCTCGACAAGGTCCTGAAGGCCCGCGGCAGCCCGTGGCGGTTGACCGTCACGTTCGACCTCGACGCCCTGGCGTCGCTGCCGACGAGCGACTTCGCGGCCGTCATCATCTACACGACCGGCTTCCGCGACGACCTGACGCCCGCGCGCGAGAAGGGCCTCCTGGAGTTCGTCAAGGGCGGCGGCGGCCTCATCGGCGTCCACTCGGCCGCCGACTCCTTCCGCGGCAGCCGCGCCTATGTCGAGATGCTCAACGCCGAGTTCCTCACCCACCCGCACTTCCACGAGTTCCCCGTCACGGTCGTCGACCGCAGCCACTACCTCACGGTCCGGATGCCCGACTTCACGATCCCCGACGAGATGTACCACCTCCAGAGTTACGACCCGTCGCGGTGCCGCCTCCTGACGGAGACCTTCTGGCAAGGCAAGAAGATGCCCATGGCCTTCGTCCGCCCCCACGGCCAGGGCCGCGTCGTCTACCTTGCCAACGGGCACGACCTCCGGTCCTGGAACCACCCGGAGTTCCAGCGGCTGCTCCTTCGCGGCCTCGACTGGACGCAAGGCGCCGAACTCGACGCGAAGCGCACGATCCGCTGCGGCGTCCTCGGCTACGGCCCCGCCTTCAACATGGGCAAGGGCCACGGCGAGTGGATGAACGCGACGCCGGGCCTCGCGACCGTCGCCGCCTGCGACACCGACCCCGCCCGCATGGAGGCCGCCCAGCGGGAACTCCCCGGTATCCGCACGTTCACGTCGCTCGACGCGATGCTGCGGATGAAGGACCTCGACCTGGTGGTCAACATCCTGCCGCACAACCTCCACGCCGAGACGAGCCTGCGGTGCCTGCGCGCGGGCAAGGCCGTCGTCTCCGAGAAGCCCTTCTGCATCACGTGCGACGAGGCGACCGCCATGATCCGCGCCGCCCGCCGCAGCAAGGTCATGCTCAGCGTCTTCCACAACCGCCGCTGGGACGGCGATTACCTGGCCATCCAGGACATCGTCGCGCGCGGCCTCCTGGGCGACGTCTACCACGTCGAGGCCTACTCGGGCGGCTACGGGCGGCCGGGCACCTGGTGGCGGAGCGACAAGGCCGTCTCCGGCGGCAACCTCTACGACTGGGGCGCCCACTTCACCGACTGGATCCTACGGCTCGTCGACAAGAAGGTCACGCAGGTCACCGGCTTCTTCCACAAGCGCCTCTGGCACCACGTCACGAACGAGGACTCGACCCAGGCGATCCTGCGGTTCGAGGGCGGCGAGTTCGCCGACCTCCAGCAGTCGGGCCTCGCGGCCGTCGGCAAGCCCAAGTGGCGGGTCCTCGGGACCCTGGGCGGCCTCGTCGCCAACTGGGGCGAGACGGTCGACGTCACGAGTTACGCTTCGGGCGTCAAGTTCGAAGGCAAGATCCCCGCCAAGCCGACCTACGGCTGCACGGAGTACTACCGCAACGTGGCGGACCACCTCTTGATGGGCGAGCCGCTGGCGGTGACGGCCGAACAGGCCCGCGAGGTCATCGCCGTCATCGAGACCGCCGAACGCTCCAGCGCCGAGGGCCGCAGCCTGCCCCTGCCCGCCGAGGTGTACGAGGACTGAAGTACGGCGATTGCGGATCTCGGATTGCGGATTGGCCTTCCGAACCACGATCCCGCTTTGCCACAGGCTGCGCCGGGCCCGGCACCCTCTCAGTCTATTGCCACGGGGTGCAGCGAGGGCGCTGGAACGGGGGAACTGCCCGGAAGTTCACCGGCGGCGAAGGAGTGCCACGAGGCCGCCCAGCCCCACGAGGGCCAGCGTGGCCGGCTCCGGGACTATGGCTGTGCCCACCAGGGTGCCGGTCACGGTCACGGCGCCGGTCCCGTAGCCGGGGATGTCAAACTCGGTGGTGTACAGGATGGGGAACGTGAGAACGGCATCGCTGCCCGTCACAACCAGCGATCCGACGGCGGCGGCCTGGTTGTTCCCCGAACCGCCCACGAGCGACTGGGTGCCCGAAGCCACGAGGCCCCCGATGGCGTTGACCGCGCGGTAGTCCACCGACCCGCTCGTGGTGGTGATGAGGACCTGGGTGGCGTCGAAGTTGTTGCCGACCAAGGCAATGGGGGCGCTGGAAAGGCCGAACTCCGCGTCCCGCCCCGCCAGGGTGATGTTGATAACGACCATGTAGGTCGCCTTGCCGCCGTAATCGGCCGCCGCGGAACCCGACCCCCCCCCGACGGCCGGCTGCCAGTTCCCGTTGACGTTGGCGTCCGCCTCCGCCGCCGTGAAGAGGATCGTCCCTGGGGTCCACTGCGCGCTGATCGTCCCCGAGTACGTCGTGGACAGGCTGCCGGTGCCCTGTTGGACGATGGTGGCACCCAGGATGTCCCCCGACATCGTGAGGACGCTGTTGGGGGTGTCCAGGGTAAACGTGACGTCCACCGCGCGGGCGGCTCCTGCGGCGGCCCACAGGGTCACGATGCAAACTACGCCCACAGCCACGCTGCGCTTCATGGCCATTCCCCCTTGCGGCGGCATTACCCCGGCCGACGCGCACCCCAAGCGCGGACAGATCGCCCGCGTCTGACTGGAAGCGACTCCCCCGAGTCGAGGGAAATATACCTCATAAATGCCTGTCGGTCAAGCGCATGCGCCACGGCTGCGCCGCCCGGGCAGGGGGGATGCAGGGAGTCTCCGGGACCGCCGGAAAGGCACTTCGGAGGGCGAAAGGCCGATTCAGGCCCCCTGCACTCAGAGGTACTGTTCCAGGTACCGCTTCCCCAGCAGGACCCCCTCCTTCGCGCCGATCGTGCCGTCCTCGTGTTCGATCGAGAGGACCCCGTCGTACTTCACACGCCGCAGGCGGGCGACGTACTCGCCCCACCGGACGCGCCCCAGGCCGGGGATGACGTACCGCCACCAGTCGGGGCCCTGGATGCCGACGCGGCGGACCACCTCGTCGCGGACCTCCGTGTCCTTGGCGTGCGTGTGGAAGATGCGCGGGCCGTACTTCTCGACGCCGGCCAGGTAGTCGATCCCCTGCCACAGGAGGTGCGACGGGTCAAAGTTGAACCCCAGGTTCGCCGCCGGCACGCGTTCCAGCACGCGGTCCCACTGGTCGAAGTGCGCGATGAGCGTCGCGAACCAGTTCTCCAGGGCGATCCGGATCCCCTTCTTCGCGGCATACTCGCACGCTGGCCCGAATACGTCCGTGAACGGACCGTCGATGGCCTGTTCCTTGGTCATCCCTTCGGGCGGGAGGCCCGCCAGGGCGCAGCAGACGTCCGTCCCGAGCCGGACGCACCGGTCGATGGCCACCTTGAGGTTCGCCAGGCCCTTCTTCGGGTCGCGGCAGAGGCC
Organism: uncultured Anaerolineales bacterium; assembly: GCA_964354185.1. Classification (GTDB taxonomy): domain Bacteria; phylum Planctomycetota; class Phycisphaerae; order FEN-1346; family FEN-1346; genus CAYGZE01. The sequence continues at coordinate 18,898 of CAYGZE010000016.1, forward strand.
GCCGTCGTAGGCCGCCACGCTCGACAGGGCGACGCCCGCCGCCGCAAGCGCCTTCGTGATGGCCGCGTCGCGCTTCTCGGTGTCCGGCCCGAGGTGCGACTGGATGACCTCGAGTTTCCGGATGCCGTTCTTGCCGGCCCACGCGATGATCTTCTCGAGGGGTTCCTTGCCCATGCACGCCGTCAGAAATCCGACTTCCATGTCGCGTCCTTTCCGTGATTGCGGGTTCAAGCGTCCAAGGTCGGTCTAGGGCATACTTCGGGGGGCTGCCCCGTGCAATCAAAATCGCGGCAGGCGTCGGGGCGCGAGCGCGGCAGCGGGAAGGTCAGGCGCCGGACGGCGCGGCCGGCGGCGGGCCGCCCGGCCAGTGGAGCAGCCGATAGCCCTCGTCCGGCCGCAGGCGGTCCCGCTCGCGCACGATCTCGCGCAGGCCCGCGACCTGGCCGAGCGCGGCCGCGTACTTCTCGTCGACGACCAGGTAGAACGCCTCGCCGGCGGCCATCCGGCGGCGGACCTCCTCCACGCTGAAGAGCGGGGGCAGGGGCCTCTCGACATAGAACACCACCGCGTGGCCGGCGGCAACGAAGGCGAACAGGGGCATCTCGCGCGGCACGTCGGCGCGGACCTGCCGCGCGAACCGCTCGGCCGTCGTCGACCGGTCCAGCGGGCCCAAGAGCATCGGCCCCGCCGCGAGCCACGCCGCCGCGAGCGTGGCGAACAGGACGGCCATCCCGCCCAGGAGGCGGCCGCGGCGCGCGAGGATCGTCGCGGCCGTGCCCCCCGCGATGCCCACGGCTCCGAGGGCCGCGATCGCACCGAATACGGCCGCGGTGCCGAGGGCGGCAGGCAGCCCGTGCTCCGTCCACGCCGATGGGGCCGCCAGGAACACGATCCACGCGACCACGCCCGCCAGGCCCAGCGCGATCGACGCGACGGCGTGGCCGACGAGCATCCGCCGCCCGGCCCGCGCGGCCGCGGGCGCCCCGGGTGCCAAGAGGTGCCGCATCGCCATGCCCGTCCAGATTGCCGCCGCCGGCAGCAGGGGCAGGATGTAGTGGTCCTGCTTCCCGGCCGCCAGGCTGAACGTGACGAGCGTCCCCAGGAACCACGCCCCGACGAAGAGGAGCCACCCTGGCCCGGCTACGCGCCGTGCCGTGGCCGGCGGCCGCTCGCGCCGATTGCCCCACGCGTCGCGGACCGCCAGGACCAGGCCCCACGCGAAGAAGATCGTCCACGGGGCGACGAAGCCCGGCATCCGCACCAGGTAGAACCACGCCGGCTCCTCGTGCCCGTAGTCGCCCGTGGCGCGGTCGAACGACTCGCCTTTCCAGACCTCCCAGGCGTGCGGCACGCGCTCGTACACGGCGATCCACCAGGGCAGCGCGATGGCGGCGAAGACGGCCAGGCCGGCGGCCGCGCCGCCGAGCGTCCATCGCCACTCGGCCGCCACCGGCTCGCCCCGCCGCCGCGCGCGCACGAGCCGCGCGACCACCAGGCCCGCCGCCACCGCGACAGGTCCCGGCAGGACGAGGGCCGGGGCCGGCCCCTTGGCGAGCATCGCCAGGCCCCCGGCCGCGCCCGCGAGGACGAACCATGCGCACCGCCCGCCGCCGCGCCGCTCCACGCCCATCCAGAGCGCCGCGATGCACGCCGTCGTGAACAGCGTCATCGGCATGTCCGACAGGGCCGACCGGGCGACGATCAGGAAGCCGGCGCTCGTGACGAGCGCGGCCCCGGCCAGGAGGGCCGTCCGGCGGTCGTGCTGCCGCCGCAGCAGAAGCACGGCGATCGCCACGGTCCCGGCGGCCGCCAGGGCGCTCGGCAGCCGCGCCGTCCACGCGTCCACGCGCCCGGTCAGTCGCGCAAGGCCCGCCACCATCCAGTAGGGCAGCGGTGTCTTGCGGAGCCGCACCTCGCCGCCGAAGTTCGGGACCAGCCACGGGCTCGGGTGCGAGCCGTCGGCCAGCGTCACGGGGCGGTCGAGGACCATGTTGCGGGCCGTCTCGGCCAGGAGGGCCTCGTGGCTGGCGAGGGGCTGGTCGCGGCCGAGGCCCACAAGTAGCACCGCCGCCACCAGGAGGACGAGGCCGCGCGCGCCGGCCTGCCGCCCGCGCGCCTCCGTCATGCCAGCCTGGACCTCAGGGCTCATGCGGAGCCTCCGTGGCGCCCGGCGGCGGACCGACCACCAGCAGCGTGTGCTGGCGCCGCTCGGAGAGGACCTCGATCGGCCGGCCGACCTCGCGCCGCAGGATCTCGAGCGTCGCCTTCTTCTGGAGGACGCAGAACGTGCGGCCGGGGGCCTGGAGTTCCGCGATCAGGCCGGGCAGGCTCGGCACCTCCTCGCCCTCGATCAAAGTCGTCGGATAGCGGACCTCGCGCGGCCACAGGTACCACGCGAGGGAATAGGGCGTATAGGGGAACGCGATCAGGCGGTCCCCCGGGCGCATCGCCTTCTCCAACTGGTGCGCCTCGAAGCGGGTCGTGTACGTGCTGTAAATGGCGAAGGGGTCGGCCGAGAACACGAAGGTCATCAGGGCCGCCATCGTGGCGACGGTGAGCCACACCGAGGCCGATCGCTGCCGCTTCACGAGCGCCGCGATGCCCGCCCCGACGGTCCCGGCCACGACCACGGCGACGCCCCAGTACCGGCTGTGCCAGAGGCCCATGTGCTTGAGGCCCACGACGAGCCCCACGACCGCCGCCACGCCCGCCAGGCCCGTCACCCACAGGCCCACGACGAACAGGCGGTCGCGATCCTGGGGCCGCGTCCGGTCCGCCAGGTACTTCCCGAGGAGGATCGCCATCGGCGGCACGGCGGGGACGACATAGTGCGGCAACTGGGTCCTGCTCAGGCTGAACGCGCCGAGCACGACGAGCGACCACACCAGGAGGAGGACGGCGGCCGGCCGCCCTGGCACGGCAGGCGTGCCGTGGCCTGACGGCTCCCGCCGCTCGCGCCAGCCGGCCGCGACGAGATCGCGGATCAGGCCCGGCAGAAAGATCGTCCACGGCAGGAGGCCCGCCAGGAAGACGCCGACCAGCATGCCCGGCGGCTGGCGATGGCCGAACTCGCCGGTCGTCGCGCGCTCGAGGTTCTGCGAGACGAAGAAGACGTGCGTGAACCCGCCGCCCTCGGCGCCCGGCGGGTAGCGGAAGTGGGCGTAGACGAACCACGGGGCCGCCACCGCCAGCAGGATCGCCAGGCCCGCCAGCGGCCGCAGCCGCCCGAGGTCGCGCAGCCGCCCGCTTACGAGGAGCGTCCCGACTGCCGCCGCCGCCGGCAGGACCACCGCCACCGGCCCCTTGGCCAGGACGCCCAGCCCGGCCCCCCCGTAAAGGACCGCCGTCCACGTCCAGGACCGGGGCCGGTCGCCCAGGAGCCGCAGGACCGCCACGAGCATCGCCGTCATGAGGGCCGCCAGGAGCGCTTCCATCCGGGCCACGTGGGCCATGATGAGGGGGAGCGGGGCGACGGCCATCACGGCGCCCGCCAGGAGCCCTTCCCGCCGGCCCCACAGCCGCCGCGCTGCCGCCCAGACCAGGAGGACCGCCGCCACGTGGCTCAGGGCCGACGGCAGGCGGACCGCCAGGGCCGTCGGACCGAGCGCCCGGATCGCCAGGGCCACCAGCCAGAAGAACAGGGGCGGCTTGTCCCAGTAGGCCACCAGGTCGCCCTCCCGGGGATAGGCCGGGTAGTCGTGGTGGAAGACGGCGGGGAGGTGCAGGGCGAGCCAGTCGCCGCGCTCCGCCATGAGGCGGGCCGCGAGGGCGCTGCGGGCCTCGTCGGGGTCGACAAGGCCGGCGCTGGTGGCGTGGACGCAGGCGAGCCAGGCGGCCAGGAGCGCGAGGGCCAGAGCGTCCCATCGGCCGCGGCGCCGCGCGGCACCGGGCGACGGACCGCCGGCCGCCACCCCCTCGGACCCGGCCGGTCTCACGCCGCGCCCTCCTTGCGGTGAACATGACGTATGTAGTAGATATGTTTCCCCTGCGACTCGTAGTAGGTCCGGACCACGAGTTCGCCCAGGAGGCCCGTCACGAGGCACAGGACGCCCAGGGTCATCAGGAAGACGCCGATCACCAGGAGGGGCCCGCGCGTCTGCGTGACGTGGAAGGTCTCCCAGCCCTTGCGGAGTTTCTCGAAGAAGATCACGAGTTCGATCCCGCTGCCCAGGACCAAGAGGACCAAGGCCGGCCCGCCCAGGAAGTGCAGCGGCCGCGTGAAGTACTTGATCAGGAACCGCACCGTCAGGAGGTCCATCATCACGCGGAACGTCCGCCCGATGCCGTACTTCGACCGCCCCTTCGGCCGCACGATGTTCTGGATCGGGACCTCCGCGATCCGGGCCCCGACGGCCGAAGCCAGCGCGGGGATGAATCGGTGCAGTTCGCCGTACAGGCGGATGTGCTGGAGGAGGTCGCGCCGGTAGACCTTGAAGGTCGTGCCGAAGTCGTGGATGTCGACGCCGCTCAGTCTCTTCATCATCCAGTTGGCGACGGCCGACGGGAGGCGCCGGACGAAGAAGTTGTCGACCCGCCGCTTCCGCCAGCCGCTCACGAGGTCGTACCCCTCGGCCAGGGGAGCGAGGAGCGCCGGGATGTCCTCGGGCGCGTGCTGGAGGTCGCCGTCCATGGAGATGACCACCTCGCCGCGCGCGTGGTCGAAGCCGGCGGCCAGGGCGGCGGTCTGCCCGAAGTTCCGCCGCAACTCCACGCCCGTCACGCGCCCGTCGGAGGCCGCCAGCCGCCCCAGCGCCGCCGCCGTGCCGTCCCGCGAACCGTCGTCCACGAAGACCATCTCGTAGGGCTCGCCGAGGGCGTCCATGACGGCTACGATCCGCCGATAGAGTTCCTCGACGCTCTCGGCCTCGTTGTAGAAGGGCACGACGACCGAGTACTTCAGGGCCTTGTCGTTCGACCCAGAGGCTCTCGACGGGCGAGCGTCCCCGCCTTCGGCTCGGCTAGTCATGGTCCAGGTCCCCATAGGTGGCCCACGTCCACCCGTGCGCCTCCGCGGCCGCGCGCACTTGCGGGTTGCAGACGGCCGCGAGTTCGTTGGGGCGGCTCTCGGCCAGGCGCGTCGGCCGCCGGTCCTCGGCGTCCTTCAGGCCGGGGTGCACCATCAGTTCGCCCGTCCCCTTGGGCGCGTACTCCAGCAGATACAGGAGGAGCCAGGCGTTGACGCCGCCGGTCGCCCGGACGCCGAAGAACCAGTCCGTCGTCGCGAGTCCCGCCCGTCGGACGGCCTGGCGGGCGGCCGTCCCCCACCGGGCGGCCAACTTCCCCGCCAGCCACTGCCGCACGTGCTGCTTCACGCCCCACTCGTCCGGGAGGAGATGGTACAGGTGCGGCAGGCGGATCTCCGCCGTCGTCCGGACGGCCCGGACGCCGTGCCGCCGCGCCAGGTCCACCACCAGGGGCAGGATGGCTGGATGCACGTGGACGTGCTTGTGGCTGTCGAGGTGCGACGGGGCGAGGCCCTGGTCGCGGGCCCAGGCGGCCTGGGCCTCGAATTCCCGGGCGGCGGCGCGGCGGACCGCCTCCGACCGGCGGGCCTCCCGCAGGAGCGTCGCCAGCGACCGCCGCAGGTTCCCCTCGGCGTCCAGCAGGGGGGCCACCTCGGCGGCGGGCGCCAAGGGCTTGCCCTCGGTCAGATTGAGGTGGATGCCGACGGCCAGGTCGGGAGCCTCCTGGCGGGCCAGCGCGAGGGCCTCCGCCGCCCCCGGCAGGTTCGCCATCAGGGTCGTGCTCGTCAGGACGCCCTCCCGGTGGGCCTGCACGATGCCGCGCGTCACGGCCTCCGACCACCCCAGGTCGTCCGCGTTGACGATCAAGCGTTTCATGCGGTATCCGGCCCTCACTCCCAGAGAGCATGGCAGGGGCCCCATGGTACGCCGCCGGGGGTCCGAAATCAACATGCCGGGGTCAGGCGGCAGGGGTGGCCCCAACCTCAGGCGTCGGACAGGCCCGAGGGGCGCGGGCGGGGCGTCACTTCGCGGGGGCGTCGATGAGTTCCAGGACCTTGCCGTCCCCCGGGGCGAACTCGATCCCGAGATCGGGCGTGTAGACCGTGCCGGTCTCGGCGTCCTTGAGGCGGGCGGAGAGGCGTTTCGGCTTGATCGCGAAGACCCGCTGCCGCCGGCAGTCGCGGTTGACCGCGACGACGTAGAACCGCGCCTGGTCGATGCCCGAGAGGGTGCTCAGGTAGAGGTCCTCCTCGTCGCTCGTCGCGACCTCGGTGTCAATCCGGGTCAGGCCCAGGAGCGTCGGCGCCAGGGCCCTCGTGCGCTTCGCCTGGGCGCCGACTTCGCTGAACAGGCGGGCGTTGTCCGCCAGGCCGAGCCATCCCTGCTGCGAGCCGTAGATGAACCAGAAGATGCCCTTGCCGCCCTCGCCGACCGCGAGCCAGTTCTGGCACCGGACCTCGGCCGGCGTCGGCTCGCGCAGGGCAAAGGGCGTGCCGGCGCCGAAGCGGTGCGTCTGGAGGATCAGCCACAGCGGACGCCCGTGCCTGAGCGTCCGCGTGACGACCCGCACGTACTTGACGAAGTCCAGGTCCGTGTAGCCGAAGCCCGTCAGGGTGAAGTCGCCGACCGCGTTGTCGTGGCCGCACGGGTAGACGTCGATCAGCATCACGTCGGGCAGGGCGGCCGTGAAGATGGGCCCGACGCGGTCGGTGCCGATGAGGATCGGCATCACCGGCCGCAGGGCGTCGAGTTCCTGGAGGGCCCGCGTCACGCGCTTGACGGCGTCGCGGCGGTCGAGGCCGGGCTCGTCGGCGACGATCCAGCCCCTGAGGGCGCGGTACTTGCCGAGCGCGTCGACAAGCGGCCCCAGGTCGCGCTTGACGGCCGCCAGGTCGTCCCCGGCCGAGGCGGTCTGCATGGCCCGCTTCAGGTCGTCGGTCGGCTGCATGAAGACGCTGACGCCCGCCTGCTCGGCGATCTCCAGCAGCGCCGCGTCGCGCCGCACCAGGCCGTGCATCAGGAGGACCGAGTCCAGGCTGTGGCTCTTCAGGTCGTCCATGAGGGCCCGGAACCTGGCAGTGTCGCCCATGAGGCGGTTGGCGTCCTCGAAGACGCCCAGCGGGAAGTAGGCGACCGAGGGCCGGACGGGCTCCGTCCCGGGGGCATCGGCGGCCGGCGCGGGCGCGCCCGCCCCGAAGATCACCAGGCAAACGGCAAGGACTGCGACCGGCCGCATCCGCTGCTCCTTCCTGCGCAGAGCGCCGCCGGCCCGTCCGGGGTCAGAAGACCGACGGCTGATAGGGGTACTTATCGGCCAATCGGAGCGTTTCCGCCAGTGTGGTGGCGGCGGCGGTGCAGGCGGGGTCGGAGAGGCAGACGGCGGCGGCGGTGACGGCCAGGCGGAGGCTCCGCGCGAGGTCCCACCGCTCGTGGATGCCGTAGAGCATCCCCGCGCAGAAGGCGTCGCCGGCGCCGGCGGCACCGCGGATGTAGCCAGCGGGCAGTTGGAGGGCCGGCTGCCAGGCCTCGCGGCCGTCGGCCGTCCGGACGTAACCGCCCTCGGGCATGTGGATGCAGACGAGGCGCTTCACGCCGAGGTGGAGAAGTTCGTCGGCCGCCGCCCGGACGGCCTTGGGGTCGGGCTTGCCGGCGGGCCTGAGGTCGCGCCCCACCGTCCGCCCGGCCTCGAACTCGTTGAGGATCGCGTAGTCGGCCCAGCGGAGGGCGGGCTTGACGATCCGCGGAAAGCGCGTGCTGTCCTCGCTCACGACGTCGACGCTCGTCTCGATGCCGGCCTCCTGGAGCCGCGCGAGCGTCCGGGCCGCCACGGTGCCGAACTCCGGGTCCGCCTCGTCGAAGCGGTCCAGCAGCAGGAGGTACCCCAGGTGCACCAGCCGCGCGCGGATCTTCTCGACGGGCACGTGCTCAGGCCCGAAGCGGGCGTTGGCGCCGCGGTTGTGAAAGAAGGTGCGGCGGCCGGTCGCCCGGGCGACGATGACGAGCGTGTAGGAGGTGGGGGCCTCGGCCGTGCGCACCAGGGGGCGGGTGTCGATGCCGAGGTCGGCGGCGTTGCGGTGGATGAGCTCGCCGTCGGCGTCGTCCCCGGTGAGGCCGATCGCCTCCAGGGGGATGGGGCCGTCGCCGGGCGGGGGCCCGAACCGGGCGAGGTCCACCAGGCAGTTGTACGGCGCCCCGCCCGTGCCGCGCGCCTCCTCCAGGACGTTGGCCAGCGCCTCCTCCTGGGGCCAGACGTCACAAATGTAGATGTGGTCGATAATCCAGTTGCCGGCGCAGGCGATGCCTCGGCGTTCGCGGCCCATGGCGCGCTCTCCCGTCGTCGAAGGTCGGACGGGTGGCATGATACCCCGCCCGCCGCGCGGCCGCAAGGGCGGCCGGCGGCCGCCGCCGTTGCGCGGTTGTTACGAAACAAAGCGCCGCCGATATCGTAGAGTATTGAGGGGGAGGTCTGCGCCCGCCGGGAGCCGCGCGGCCCCTTGCCGGGTGGGCGCGGGGGGCCTATAGTAGGGCCTCCAGCGGGGCCCCCGGCGCGGCAA
>CAYGZE010000017.1:0-15750 GCA_964354185.1 uncultured Anaerolineales bacterium
CGGTCGATGACCGGCCCGGGAATGTAGTGTTCCTGGCGGAAGTACTTGAGCGTGTGGTCGGCCGTCAGGAGGGTCTTCTCGCGGAGCAGTTCGTCGAAGAGGGCGTCGGCAGGGAAGTCCTCGCGCGGCTCCAAGCCCGCCACGAGCCGGCGGGTCATGTTGCAGAGCTCGGCGTCGAAGACGAGCTTCTCCAACGACAGACAGCTTTCGAAGTAATGCATCCCCGGGCCGGAGATGCTGTTGACCCCGGCCAGGCCGGCCAGGTACAACCCTCCGCCGGACTCGAAGCCCGCCTGGGCGTCGAGGGTCTTGCTGTCGCTCATGCCGATGTACGCCTGTGTGGGAAAGCCCAGATACTTGCCCACTTCAATGTAGGCGCAGTCCATCAACTGCGCCTCCACGGCCGAGATGGAGGCCGTCATCGAACGCATGTCGAACACTCCCGGCGATCCGCCGTAGAGGATCGGCGCGCCGGGGCACGCGGTCTGGGAGATCACGATGCCGCTGAGGGTCTCGACGGTATGCTGGATGACGCAGCCGACAAGGGAGATCGGCGAGACCAGGCCGGCCAGCGGCATGGCGATGAACTCCACGGGAATGCCCAGCTCGGCACACCTGGCGGTGTTGTCGGCCGTAGTGATGCTCCACTTCAGCGGCGAGCTGGGGCAGCACGAGAAGATCGTGAAGGGTTTCTCGCGCAACGCCTCGCGCGTGCCTCGCACGGCCAGGAGCATCTCGGCCATCACGCCGAAGCCATCGATCGTGAACGCACCGGTCACAATCGCTTTGCTGGTGGTTTTCAGGAGCGCGTACAGGCGAATGCTGTCGCCGATGGCCTTCGGCACGTCGTTCGGCACGACGGCCGTGGAGGAGTAGTCGATCGCGTCAAGCTGCTCGACGAGCTTCCCGCAACGGAGCATGTCCTCGGTCGATACGGGACGCATCTGGCAGGTATTCGCGTCCAGTATCTTGATGGCAGTCGAGCCGGGCGTGAAGTGTAGGTTGTCGCCGGACAGATCGGAGCAACTCTCGCCGGCGATGTTCCACAGTCCGATCCGCCTCGGCACCGACCGAACAGCCGCCTCGACCACCTCGCGAGGCATCCGTACGCACTTGCTGTCGGCATCGATCCGACAGCCGGCCTCGGCAAGTCTCGCCAGCAACGCCTCGTGAGGCAGCGTGACGCCTTTGGTATCCAGCAGCTTGTAAGCCTCGTCGAGGATCCGCTGGATGAGTTCGTCGCTCAGGAATCTCAACCGTGGTCTCATGTTGCAGTTCGACCCTATCCTGATATTTCCAATGTGGATTTATGCCCACGACCACCGCGGGCCTTTTCGATGATTCTATCACGTTTCCGGACATCGGCAGGCTCTTGTCCCTCCCGAAAACTCCGTCCTCGTTGATCATAAAGGAGCTACAAAGGAGTTACCCGGGATTTCCCAGATGACCTTGCCCACGACCGCCGTAGGCTTCTGACCTCTGATTGTCTCTGGTTTCCATGGTCCTGCAACCCTTTTCTTGCCCACTAAGCCATCGGTTCTGGCTGTCCCCGGGCCACGTTTCGGCCATTTTCGGCCTCCAGCACGTCCCTCTGGCCCGATGCGACCAGAGCTTCTCCGTCGCCCCAAAGCTTTCCTTGCGATTTCGTTCGCTGCCAGCGTCATCCCGGCACCGCTGACGGCACTTTGGGGCGTCGAATCCGCTCAAGGACTGCCCGGAACAGCCTCCGAGGAATGGCAACCTCGGCCATCTGGAAGATCACGTACCGGGCCGTCTTGACCCCCTCCCCGTGACTTACTCCGGGTCTTATGAGAGAATCCCATCGGCCGGAGGGCCGGAAAGGATTCTCGATGAAGACGCGGCACAGTGCCGAGCAGATCGTGGCGAAGTTACGGCAGGCAGACGCCGGGTGGGTGCTTCCCCTCGCCGCGCCGTCGACCACCTGGTATGGTGTCAGCGTGGTAAGGTAGTCCCCAAGAGGGAACGGCCCGACAGGTGAGCATTTTACCCTTTTCCCGCCCGGCGTTTCGCAGCACAATGCCTCGGGGCGACTTCTGCTCGGGAGGCCAACGTGCTCGCGCGGCTCGCCGTCGTTGCTCTTGCGGTGCTCTGGGTGACCGCCTTGTCTGAGGCCCCCGAGGGACTGCCGCAGGGCGAGGTGCTGTACAACGGTATCCGCTTGCCGACACCGTGGCCGCCGCGGGTGGCGGAACTGACGGCCGAGCCGATGCCGGTCCCATACCTGACCTCGCCGCCGGCGGTCATCCCGATTGACGTTGGCCGGCAACTCTTCGTCGATGATTTCCTCGTTGAGTCGACCACCCTCCAGCGCGCGTTCCACTCGGCGGAGTACTGCAAGGGGAACCCGGTCCTGCGGCCCGACAAACCTTGGGAACAGACCGGCCGCGACCCGTGCGCCATGGTCTTCTCGGACGGCGTCTGGTACGACCCTCAGGACAGCCTCCTCAAAATGTGGTACATGGGCGGGTATGTGGCGTCGACGTGCTACGCGACCTCGCGCGACGGCGTCCACTGGGAGAAGCCCGCCCTCGACGTCAAGCCCGGCACGAACGTCGTGATGGAAGGTTGGCGCGACTCGTCGACGGTGTGGCTGGACCTGGATGAGAAGGCCCCCGCAAAGCGGTACAAGATGTTCCGTGTCGGCGAGGACGCCGGCTGGCGGGTCCTCGTGTATTTCTCGGCCGACGGCATCCACTGGGGCAAGCCCGTCGGCAGGAGCGCTCCCACCGGCGACCGCACCACGGTCTTCTGGAACCCGTTCCGCAAGGTCTGGGTGTACGGCCTGCGGGCGGATTCCAGGCTGGGCCGGTCGCGACAGTACTTCGAGAGCCCCGACGCCTTGGCTGGGGCGAACTGGAAACCGGGCGAGCCGGTCTGGTGGACCGCCGCCGACCGCCTGGATCGGCCGCGCGACGACCTCAAGACCCGGCCACAACTCTACAACCTGGACGCCGTGGCGTACGAGAGCCTCATGGTTGGCATCTTCACCATCTGGCGCGGCCAGCCGGCGGACCGGCCCAAGCCGAACGAGGTGCTCATCGGTTTCAGCCGCGACGGTTTTCACTGGGACCGCACGAACCGCCGGCCGTTCATCCCCGTCTCGGAGAACAAGGGCGACTGGAATTGGGGGAACGTGCAGTCCTGCGGCGGCGGCTGTCTTGTCGTCGGCGACAGACTGTTCTTCTACGTCAGCGGGCGGCGCGGCGTACCCGGCACGAGTTCCAGTGGCGAGTGCGCGACCGGTCTTGCCATGCTGCGCCGTGACGGTTTCGCCTCGATGGACGTTGCTGGGTCGGCGGGAACGCTCACAACGCGGCCGGTGCGGTTCACAGGCAAGCACCTGTTTGTGAACGTCGACGCCGGCGGCGGAGAACTCCGGGCGGAGGCGCTGGATGAGAGCGGCCGCGCGGCCGAGCCCTTTACGGCCGCCAACTGCCAGGCCGTGCGCGGCGACACGACACGCGCGGCCGTGCGCTGGACCGGCGCCGAGGACCTGGCCCCTCTGGCGGGCAAGCCCGTGCGGTTCCGCTTTCACCTGACGGCCGGGCGGCTCTACTCTTTCTGGGTCAGCTCGGACAAGGCCGGCGCCAGTCGCGGCTACGTGGCCGCCGGCGGGCCGGGCTTCACGGCCTCGACCGACACCGTGGGCGAGGCCGCCGGCCCTGCTCGCAGGCTTCCTTCCAACCGCGGCGGCGTCGGCCGCGGCCGCACGAGTGCACGTCTGGGAGAAGGTGGAGATCGCCCTTCACACCCAGAGAACCTACGCTGACCCCTACGCCGACGTGGAAGTCTGGGTCGACCTGAAGGGCCCCGGCTTCGAGAAGCGGTGTTACGGGTTCTGGGACGGGGGCGACACCTTCCGCGTGCAGGTCCTGGCTCGCGTTCCAGCGTGGCGTCAGCGTCCAGCAGGTGTTGCCGCGCGGGACCGAGGCCGACGTGCGGCGGCACGTGCGGCACCTCAAGGCGGCCCTGGGCTGCGGTGGCGGGTACATCTGCGCCCCGAGCCACGCCATCCAGGCAGGCACGCCGCCCGAGAACATCGTCGCGATGGTCGAGGAGGGCGTCGAGAGAACGCTGGCCGAGATCGCGCACGACAAAGCCTGAAGCGGCCTCCCCGCGCCATGAGATTTGCCCGGACGGTATTCCGCGTCGCCCCGCGAGAGCTTACTTCCGCAGTTCCTCCAGCTTCACCTCGGCCCCGCTGCGCTCGCCCATGTAGCCTAGGACGGAGGACTTGAGCGGCAACCAGCCGAACCGACGGTAGGGCATCTCTGCCGTGCGCGTGCTACTCCTCTTCCATCAGGACTCTCAGGCCCACGTTGAACACCGGCTGGTAAGGCGCGTATGCCAGGCGGAACGAGCTGGTGCATCGCTTTGGCCGTTCGTACCACGACCCGCCGCGCGCGACGCGCCGGCCTGGTGCCGCGACGTCGCGGCGCCCGTCCTCCTGGTAAGGATAGGGACGGTACAGGCTGCGCGTCCACTCCCCGACGTTGCCGTGCATATCGTGCAGCCCCCAGGCATTGGGCAGGTAGCCGCCCACGTCGACCGAGACGAAGCCGCCGTCGTCGAACCGGTCGTCCTTGGGGACCCAGTCGTCGTACTTGTTCGGCTTCGGAATGATACGCACGTTGATGTACGTATCGAGGGCGAACTCGCGGAGCCGGGCGTCGCCGAGGTTCGCGTGCTTCGAGAAGTCCGCGGCCAGGTCACCCCACGGCAGCGGCGTGGCGGTCCCCGCGCGCGCCGCCCATTCCCACTGGGCCTCGGTCGGCAGCGCGAACCGGCGGCCGGTCTTCTCGCTCAGCCGACGGCAGAACGCCATCGCCTCGTTCCACGAGACCCGCACGGCCGGTTGCCGGGCGCGGTTCACCGGATAGCCGTGCATGCCGAACTGGTAGCCGTGCATCGTCTCGACGTGGCTGTCGTGCAGCGGGTCGATGCGGGCGAACTGCTCGTTGGTCACTTCGAACCGGCCCAGCCAGAACGGCCGGCCGATCCGGACGCGCGAGGCCGGCCGCTCGTCGGTGGGGCCGCCCGGGTCGCCCATGATGAACTCGCCGGCCGGGATGCGCATGAGGTCCAGCGTGACGCCGTCGCCGAGGTCGATCGTCCGCACCGCCTGGTCCTTCAGCCCTTGCCGGCGCTGGGCCTCGGCCGCGTCGAACGGCCAGCCGGGACACGCGGGCGGCGGCGCCTGGGCCGGGGCCTGGAGGACCGTTGGCGCCGGCGGCGGAGCCGCCAAGCGCGCCGCGGCCGGGATCGCCTCCGGGTCCTCGTCCATGGCGGCGTAGCGCTTCAGGAGCTCGCGCCGGCGCGCCTCCGCATGCTTCACCGCTCCTTCCCCGACGATTTCGGTCCACGTGCCGTGGTACGGCGTGTTCAGGTCGATCCACGTGACCAGCCGGTCCCACGCCTCCGCGTCGAGCGTAACGCCGTAGTGGCCCTTGCGGAGGATCTGGATCAACTCGGTCGCCTCGGCGTGGAATTCCATCGGGGCGAGCAGGTGGATGTCGCTCTCGATGCCCGGGCGGCGGACGAACCGGTGGAGCTCGGCGTAGGCCACGGAGAACCTGCCGCCCACCGAGCGGTCGACGTGCCCCGCGATGTCCGACATCCAGTCCTTGATCATCTCGGTGCCGCGCAGGTCGGCGACGGCCGTCCCGTCCGGCCGCGCCCGGCCGTCGTGGCACCCGACGCAGTACGCGTCGAGGACCGGCTGCACCTCGCGAGCGAAGGCGAACCCGCGGACCGGGCCGTGCCACGGCTCGACCTCGGAAGGCGGCCTCGCGCCGGCGAGCGTCGCGCGGCTCGGGGGACTCGTGTTCTGCGGCTCGTGGCATCCGACGCAGGAGAGTGTCTCGCCCGGCATCGCTGTAAACCAGCTCCGCATGAGCTGGAGCGACTGGCCGTCGGCGTCGAGCGGCTGCACGGCAATCGGCGTATTCGCCGGCACGCGGAACACGGCCGAGCCGTCGACCTCTACGGGCACCGTGCCGAGGACGCGTCTGATGTCCCATGGGCCGTCCATGCCGATCGCGCCCAGGAGACCCCCCATGCCGCGGTAGCTGAAATGGTACGTGAACAGGCGGAGCTTCCGGACCGTGCCCCGGGGAATGCCGCGCAGGCCAGCCCCCTGGTAGACATCAGTCACGTAGATGATGGCATCTTTTCGCTTGAGGTCGACGCGGTCGGCCACAACGGGCGGTGCGGGGGTCTTCCGGAGCGGGATCGGCTCCAGCAGGGCGAACCCGGGCGACTCCTTCACGAGCACCAGGTTGTCAAACACGTCCGCGAGGTAGATGCCCCAGGGCGCGCCCGGCGCAAGCTGGGCCGACACGAGGAAGTACTTGTCACTGAGCGGGTACGGGTGCAGGAACTGCGGCCAGACGCCGTCGGCCAGTGGGTCCCGGATGATCGCCTCGACCTTCTTGCCGTAGCCCGGGATCTCCTGGACGACGCCGTCGGCCTCGTGCCGCCCGCGCGCGGCGTCGACGATGAGGAGACGCCCGGTCCGCGCGTTGCCGTGATGGCCGGTGGCGATGCCGACGACTCGGGCCGGATGGCCCGGGATGGGGCGCGCGTAGAAGAACGAGTTCGGGAAGTACGAGTTGCTGCTCATGTACTCCATCTGGGCGGTGCCGTCCGGGTTCATCTGGAACAGACGCCGCGAATGGGCGTGGGGCAGGTCCGTGTACTCCCACCGCAGGTAGAGGATGCGGCCATCGTTGAGGACGGTCGGGCACCAGTTGTGCTCCTGGTCGACGGTCAGCCGGCGGACCGAGCCGTCGCGTTGGGCCAGGTACAGGTTCGCGACGTGCGACGCCCCGTAGACGCACGGGACGCCGGTGTACGGGGCGGTCGAGGTGAAGACGATCCGCCCGTCCGGCAGGTAGCAGGCATCGTAGTTATCGACATCCGGTTCCGTGATGAGAGGAAGCTCGCGCGGCCCCGAGGCCGCCGGACCGGGCCCGTCGAGCGCGAGCTCGTGGACCTGCCACCGGCCGTTGGCACCCGGCATGGAGAAGAGCAGGCGGTCGGCGTCGAAGTGGAGGTCGACGTCGCCCACGAACCGGCCGCCCGCGGGCTGGTAGAGCGTCGCGAGCGCTCCGTCCGGGCAGACCGGCGAGAGGACGCAGAGTCGGTTCTCAAAACCGTTCAGGGCGATGCCACTGTTCGAGTCCCAGTTGACGGGCAGGCCGAGGTTCCCCGCCCCGCGTTCGATGACGAGGAGACGGTCGAACCTCATGAGCGGATTGTCGAGCAGCGATTCCGTGCGAAGCTTCGCAAACTCGTCGGCGACCTTGGCGAGCCGCGCGGCGTCCTTCGCCGCTGCGGCCTCGTCGCGCGACCTCTGCAGATCCTCCAGGCGCTTCAGGTACTCGCCGGACTTCGGGTACCGGTCGCCGAACGTCTCGGCGAGATCGCGGATCGCCAACTCCAGCGCCTTCCACTCCGTGTCGGACGCCCCGGGCTTCGCGGGCGCCGGCCCGGCGCGCGGCCTCACGACGATCGGCTGCCACTGCTTCTCGTCGCCGAGGTACGCGAGGATGTTGCCCGTCAGACGCTCGAGGTTCGCGCGGTGCGCGTTATCGGCATGGCTGTAGAACGGGAACCGCCAGCCGAGGACGATCACCCTCCCCTTGCCCAGCTGGTACTCGACGAGAGGGTTCTCGCCGGCATAGTTGGCCCGGCCGAGGAGCATCCCCGTGGACGGGCCGCCGGTGCCGAAGAAGTCGGCGTAGGCGGGGAGGCCCGCGTCGGCGATCGGGATCAGCCCGTCGTCCAGCGCGCTGCCGACCAGACCGCGGAAGATCGGGTGCTGCTTCTCGACCGGAATCAACTGGGCGAAGAACGTGTCCTTGCCGGCGGGGCCACGCCGCGGCTTGACCGGCTCGACGCCCATGGTGTGGATGAGCGAGAGCGCCGCCCCGGATAGGAGCAGACGCCCGCCCTCAGACACGCGTTTGCGGAGGATCGGAAACGATCGGGCCCCGTGGACGGCCGTCTCGCCGGGCGTGTCCCCCTCGTGGTACCAGAGCACCTGGAACCGGTCCAGCGGCACGTCCTGACCCTTCTCGTCGGTGAACCGCCCGTCGGAGGGCACGAGGACGAGCGCCGCGCCGCTGAGCCGCGTGGCCAAAGCGCGGGCCGCCTTCGACTCCGGGCCGAGCTGGTCGGGCGACGCCGCCGCCGCGACGAAGCCGACCGACGGCCCGCCCGGCCCCGTGGCCGCCTGAACCGCCGGTGCCGCGATCACCACCGCAAGCCAGGCACACAGTCGCACGATTGGCATGGCAGCCGACTGACCTGCCCCCATTTCCTGGTCCAGAAGTAGTGAGAGTCAGGGTCGTTGTCTGGCCGTGTGCTGCGGAGGGCGAGGCGCAGCCGAGCCCGGAGCAGCACACAGCTCCCGCCGACGGTCCCGCCCGCGGCACCGTGTCGCGAACTCCGCCGGGGTCTGCCAGTTCAACATGCTGTGCGGCCGATGATGATTATAGTCCAGCCGCCAGCGATCCACAACCCATCTCGTCTCGGCCAGGCAGAGGAACAGCTCCCCGTTCAGGCACTCGTCCCGCAGCTTGCCGCTGAAACTCTCCAAGTAACCGTTCTCCCACGGGTTGCCCGGCTCGATGGACAGCGTCCCTATCCACCCGCCTCCTGACGTGCAGCTGTTGGATGTGAGGCAACCGGCGGCCGCCCTGGGCATGCACCCGCGCAGCATCTGGCGGCTTGCGGCGAACCGGAGGCCGAGGGCTGATTCCCGTCGCCGCCCCGGGCCGCCGCCTCCCCCCCAATCTCGCGAAAACGCAATGACAGGCGAGCACCTCGCCCACCTCACCCGTGATCCCGATTCTCCGTGCACCACCGCTAGCCTTCTCATAAGCAAGAGCTGCCCGACGCACGTCCTTATCCGTCGGGCGATTGAGGACGGTCTTGGGGATGCACAGTGGGCAAACGGCCGGTTGGGTGAACTGGCTACAGAACGGGAACGACTCGTGGGGCAATCTGCGGCGTCCACGTGGCCGCCGCAGATTGACGTTGGAACGGTGATGGCCTATCGGGAACAGGTCGGGAGGCTCTTTGCGCATGGCAAACCGGTCGAGAAGAAGCAGTTGCTGCGGAAGTGCGTCGAGGAGGTGAAACTGGCTCCGGAACGCTTGGAGGTGGACATCACCTATCGCGTCCCGGAGCCGGTTATGAATAGCGTGGTAGCGGGGGCCCGCTATGTACCCCTTCACATCAGGGCGGTGTTCTGGCAGAGGTTCCAGTCTGCCGCCTGACATGCCCCTGGGCGGACACGCTTGCCTGCCCTCGTGGTCTGTGCCGTACGATCCTCGAACGGACTTGGCGGCTCAGGCTAGACCCGGCGCACAGAGCTTAGAAGCGGGCGTCCCTCTTCAGCTGTTCCCTCCTGTCCGTAGTACGCCGGGCGAAAAACTTGCCCACGCCAGGGCGTGCGGCGGCATCCGTGAGTGCCTTGCGACCGGCACCGGTCACGGAGTTCTGCTCGACGATCTCGATGGCCTTGCCGACATGCGGAGGCACAGGCTGCGCGGCCGGTTGAGGCGCCCCGGCGCCTGCGGCCGGGCTGCCGGCACCTTGCGGCTACGGTCCGGCAGGGGGTCCGGCGGGCCGGTACTCGAGGTCAATCCCCTCGTCCTGGGTGACCGCCAGGACCGTGACGTCGAACTGCCTCTTCTCGGCCGTGGTGATCCGCAGGCGGCACGGCACCTTGGGCAACTTGTACAGGGTGGTATCCGCCTCCACCTTCACACGAGGGAAGGCGTCGCCCTCCAGGGACTGGGCCTTGGCCCCGCGCAGGCAGTAGAGGTCGTCCTCGTACAGCAAGTCGCCCTTACCCATGCGCGTGAAGACCCCGGGGTCGCGGGCGGCCTCGTTGGAGCATGGCAGGGCCTGGCCGCTCGCCAGGTCGAGCACCGAGGGCTCTTCCCGCCCTTTGGCCGGCGGGAGGTGGCGGAGGGGCGTCACCTCGGGCGGCCCGCCCTCGCGGGGCTTCACCTGGAACAGCGACCAGCAGATTCTCCCTTTGGCCGGCGTGGCCTCGGTGACCTCGACGACGGCCAGGCGGCCCTGGTCGGTCAGGACCGCAAACCGACGGGCCTCGGAAGCCAGCGCGCCCCGCGAGGCGCTTTCCTTCAACTTATCCAGTTGTTTGACCGCCTGGGCCAGGGCTTCCTTGAAGCCACCGGTGGAGGGGAGCGGGAGGATGCGGGCCGGCCCCTTGGGGTTGCGCATGAAGGCGCCGCCGCCGTCGTTGTCCCACCCCACGTCGAAGGCCTCGGAGGTCTGCTCGCGCCCCTTGGCCGTCCGCCACGTATCGAGATCGACCGTCTGGTTATCGGCCAGGTCGATGCGGAACTGCGGGTCCGGCTCGGCCTTGACCTCGCTAGGCGCCGCCTGCGGCGCCTCGGCGGTTACGACGGGCGAGGCCAGAAGGCAAACACCGACCGCTGCCAGCAGCATCCTGCCCACGGTCCTTTCCTTTCTCTGGTATTCGGCGAGGATGTCAGCGTGCTCTGCGCAGCAGCATTCCCAGGCTGCCGCGCCACCCGTGCTCCGCGCCGCTCAGTTTACTTCACCTGGCTCCAAGTGGTCTCGCTTGAGAACTGGAGCGGCTTGAGGTTAGGCTGCACGCGAACGCCGAACTCCCCCTTGAAGCCTTCGGGTACTCGCCACGAGTACCGGCACGTGCCGCCTCAGCCGTACTCGAACTGGGCGCTCAGAAGGACCTTTCCGGACCGGTCGACGATCTCCAGCGACGGAGGCTGGACCTGCGTGCCGGTCTTCCTGACGGCCGGCACGTACCGCTCTCCGGACTTGCCGACGAGCACGGCCGAGATGAGCACGCTGGCACCCTCCTGCTCAACCTCGGCCTTAGCCACCAGCGGGGGCCCCAAGGGTATCGAGAGCGTCTGATCCGCAGGGACCGTGAACGTCCCCAGCCGCTCGTCGTCATTGCTGCGCTGAAGCGTCCAACGGGTCCCCGCGTCGTCCGTGTACGTCACGATGAGGCCGCAGGGGGCGCACAGGCCCGCGGGCACCCGCGCCTTGCCGTCGGCCGCATCGACGGTCAGGTACCCGAAGTCCGAGTAAGCGTCGAACCTGACCGGCATGCGGCCGAAGTCGAGGTTCCCGAACTGCGGCTCGGTCTTCTCGAGTTGGATCTGCGAGCCATCGGCCGGGACCTGGATGCGGTAGTACGTCCCGTCCACCTGGCGCGCCTTGGAGAGGGGCATCCACTCCTGGACGTTGCCGGCCTCGCCGATGTCCGCGAACCGGCCGTCGCCGTTCAGGTCGATGATGAGCGCGTCCATCTCGCTGCGCGGGAACGGGCCGCTGAGCACGTCGTCATACCGGCCGTTGAGGTCGTGGTCGACGAGCGCCACGCGGTAGGTTCGCCCGCCCAGCCGCACCTCGCCCGCGCGGTAGCCGGTCGCCTCCAGGTGTAGGCACCCCGGCGCCTTGCCGTCCGCGCCCGAGTGCGACATCACGGCGACCGGAATCGTCCCGGTTTCCTGGAGCGGCGCGGCGACCGTGCCGAACGACACGCCGCTGCCGCGAACCGTTCCGGCCACGGGCTTCTCGTCGGAGAAGTCGTTGTCCCGGTCGGTGTCGAGGTAGATCCGGGGCGGGCTCCCCGCGCAGGCGATGACCCACACCTTCCTTCCGCCGAAGGTGGAACTGAAGTACCGGACATCGCCCGGAAGGTCGGCCGGAAGCCCCGTGATCTCGTCGGGCTTCGTCGGCTGCCCGCGGAAGGCCCGCGACGCCTGCTTCACCGCCGGGGCCTCATCCCCAGCGGCCTGCTTGTACTCCAGGGCAAACGTGCCCTGGGCCAGCAGTGGAGAGCACAGCAGGCACACAACAACGGCAGTAAGCGGCCATCGTCTCATACCGTCACCTCCTGACTATGGGGCGCCCCGCTCGCGGTAACCGCGGGCGAGAGCACCGCGCATCACCCTGGGGCGTCCTCGCACGCCCGAGCGCCTCGTTCCAGAGACGAGCGGCCCTACGGCCTCTCGATCCGCACGGGTCGCGTCCCTACCACCTTGCCGTAGAGTTCCTGCGTGTCGAAAGTCACCGTGATGGCGAAGGTCTCGCCGTCCTTGCCCACCTCCCGATCCACTGGCACTCGCCACGAGTACCCGCACGAGCCGTCTCAGCCGAAGGGCATGACGCCCTCCGCCACCTTCCGGCCGGAGCCGTCGGTGATGACCACCATCGGGTGGAGCACCCGCCGAACCGCGGCGCCGGAACCGGTGCCCTCGTCCCCCTTGGTTACGGCGTCGGCGGTGCCGGAAACATCCGCGAGGCCGCCGATCACGAGGTCGAGCACCGGGTCGATCAGCACCGCCCGGACGTCTACCTCCTGGCCGGGCTTGAACCGCGCGTCCTTGGCCGGGTCGGTGAACAGGACCGCGGGTTTGTTGGAGAAATCGAGGACGAAGGGCTTGTCTTTCCGGATGGCCAGGGCGTACCTGGTGCCCTCAGCCCCGCGCCGCCGCCCGTCGGCGTGGCGGTTGTTCGAGACGTTGAACTCCAGCCGCCCCAGCCGGACCCTCAGGTTCTCCGGGTAGTAGTCGCCCGTCGGCACGAGGACTTCGGCGGCGCTGAGCAGTCGGAATATCTGCTCCACCGTCTCGAACTTCTCGGTCCCGGCCTTGTAGTTGCCCACGGGCACCCCCGTGTCGGTGCCGCGCAAGAGGCCCCACATCGTGACGGGTTCTTTGAGGTCGCGCCCGCCCTTGTCGGCCCTGAAGACACCGAGGTCTCCGCCGTACTCGCGCACGATAAGGCGGTCGCCCAGCGGCGTGCTGGTGAAGGCATACCACGTGCCATCGATGGGCCGAAGTTGGCCGAGGAAGTCGCTCCCCCACCAGTGGTCGTTGCGGCGCCGGCCACCTTCCTCGAGGCGCGTCAGGTACAGCACCGTCTTCGGATGATCGCAGCGTACGGCCAGAGACCCGCCCGGGCTGAGGATCGCCTCGTACGTGTGGCCGCGGATGGTGGTCTTGCCCAGGCGGGCCTGCGTGGGCGCAAAGGCCACTTTCGCGGAGCCTTCGCCGGGCATGCTGAGCAGGGACGGCTGCACGCGGAACGGCCGCGCGCCCACCCCTTGGCCGTAGTCCCACGGGATATCGAGTACCTCGAAATCGAGGCAGACTTCCTTGCTGTCTCTCGCGGTGGTAAGCGCCCTTTGCGTGAAGGCAGCGGGCCTGTCATCCGACAGGTCCAGGTTGCCGCCCAGGTCGAGATAGAGCCGGTCGCGGCCCTTGCCGGTGCCTTGGGACTCGTCGATCACGAAGTGCAGCCGCCGGCCTTCTTCCCTGCCGGGCCAGCCTTCGCCGAACCTCGCTTCCCCATAGAGCGGCTGCGCGGACTTCAGGATCGGATAGGCCTTGACCTCGGCATCCCGCTGCGGGGTGGCCTCGAACCAGGTGCCGTGGGAGAGGTAAACCCCCTTGAGCGAGACGACCGGCACCTCGGCCATGGGGAACTCCGCCGTCCTGTGCCCCGCGACCTCCGCGCCAAGCGCAGCCGTGGCGGCGCATGACAGACACGCGATGGCAACACAGAACCTGCGTCTGCTCATGGCTTGCCTCCCCACTTCGGTGACCGCTCTCGCTCCTGGCCTCGAAGAGAAGGCCGCCGCCTACTCTACGCTGAACCACTCCTCTGGGGCCTTGACGACCTCGAACGGCCCGCCGACCGACATCTCGACGCGGAACTTCCCCTTGAGACCTTCCGGCACTCGCCACGAGTACCAGCACAGTTCGCCTCAGCCGAAGCCGAAGGCGGCGGCGGCCAGTTCCTTGCCGGCCTCATCGAAGATCTTGAGTCTCGGCGGGGCGTCGCGCCCATCCTTCAGGAGGAAGATGCTTTCGGCATACTCCTCGCCCGCCCGCCCCATAAGCGAGGCACTGATCATAACTCGCCCCGGCACCGAATCGCGGGCCATAACCTTGGCCGCCAGCGGCGGCCCGATCTTCACCGAGAGCGTCTCGCCCGGCCGGACGTCAAGATCCGCCAGGGCGCCCATGTTCCTGGAACTCATCAGCGTCCACTTGGCTCCCGCCGAGTCGGTCCGGGTGATGACGAGAAACGTCGCGCGGCACTTGCCCGCGGGCACCTGCCACTTGCCTTGGGACCCGCTGAGACGCACAAC
Organism: uncultured Anaerolineales bacterium; assembly: GCA_964354185.1. Taxonomy (GTDB): domain Bacteria; phylum Planctomycetota; class Phycisphaerae; order FEN-1346; family FEN-1346; genus CAYGZE01. The sequence goes on from CAYGZE010000017.1 coordinate 14,213, forward strand.
GACGCCCGCCGAGGACATCAGCGTCAGCGCCACGTCCCCCGATCCTACGTCCAGTGTGCCGCACTTCGGATCCGCCTTCTCCAGGCGAACCGACGAGCCGTCCGGTGCCGGCGTGACGCTGTAGTAGGCATCCTTCACCTGGAGCATGCGGAGCATCGGCAGGATCTCGCCGGGGCCCCTGTAGTCATTCGCGGCAAATATGCCGTCGCGGTCGCAGTCGAACGCCAGGGTATCGTGCGGAGGCGGACCCGCGGCCGACAGGTCGAGTGCCTTATCGTATCGCCCGTCCGTGTTGCCATCGACCACGGCCAGGCGATACGTCTGCCCGGCCACCCGGACCTCGCCCGCCATGTACCCGGCGGGGAAAACCGTCAGCCCGTAGACAGGGGGAGGAGGGGGAGCGTTGCTAGAGATGGTTCCAGTGTGGATCACGCGCTCAAGCCTGAGCCGCACCTTGACGGAGGCCCCGCCGGCGGCATCGCCCGCGGGCAAGGTCACCGGACCGAACATCTGCTCGCCACCCCGCCCCGGCGGCCCTGCGGCGGTCAGGGGCGCGGCCGCCGACAGGTCGCCCGTCCCGGTCCCGTCGACGAACAGCCTCGTTGCGGCCCCGTACTCCACGACGGCCGGCACCGACTTGCCGCCCACGGGGATCGCGAGGTACGTCACCTTGTCGGACACGTCCTTGGGCAGGGCCTTCAGTGCCGCAGGCCTTTTCGGCGACGAGTAGACGCACGGCCCGCCCGCCGCCACCAGCGGGTCACGCACCTCGGCGTCCGCGTACTCCAGGCGAAACTCGCCCTGGGCTGGCGCGGGCACCGCCGCCGCACAGAGGAAACACGCCGCGGCAACGACCACAAGGATGTGCCTCATTAGACTCCTCCTGCCATGGGCGCGCCCGCTGCCGCGCCTACTCGACGTTGAGCCACTCCACCGGGGCCTTCACGACCTCGAACGGCCCCCAGTCGCCTTCGACCTCGACGCGGTACTTCCCCTTGAAGCCTTCAGGCACTCGCCACGAGTACCGGCAGGTGCCGGCTCAGCCATACGTGGAGTCGCCCTGGGCGAGGATCTTGCCGTTTTCATCCAAGACCTTCACCTTCGGCGGCGGCAGGACCGACGGGCCTTTCGCGACGGCGACGGAGTAACGCTCGCCGCCCCTGCCCACCAGGACCAGGCTCAGGGCCCTGGTGCGGGGAAGGTCCGGGGTCCCCTGATCCTTCGACAACCTCGAGACCTGGGCGGACGCCGCCGTGTCCGGCTCCGCCTTGGGCGCCAGCGGCGGGCCGATCCTGAGGGCCCGCGTCTCGCCGGCGCGGATCTCGAATCCTTTCAGCGCGCCGAGACTTGCCCCAGTGAAGTCCCACAGCCCCGTCAGGGCCCACCTTGTCCCGACGGCGTCGGTCTTCCACAGCCGGAGGTCGGCGCCCCGGTACTTCCCCTCGGGAATCCGCCACGTGCCGCCTGGGCCGCCCAGGTTGTGCACGCCGCTGTCGGACACGACGATGAGGGAGGCGCCGGGCGCGCCCGTGTCGAGC
>CAYGZE010000017.1:15850-27231 GCA_964354185.1 uncultured Anaerolineales bacterium
GCCATGTACCCGGCGGGGGCGGCGGCCAACTGGCGGACGCCGTCGCGGGTTTCTGCCGTGCAGAACAGCCGGAACCTGGCGGGCAGCGCATCCTTCGCTTCACCCACGGGAATCGAGACGGGGCCAAACCAGAACCCCGTGCCGGGAGCAAGGTACCACGTCGGCGAGCCTGTGCCGACCAGCGGCGCCGCGGCCGACAGGTTGCCCGTCCCTCCCGCATCGACATACAGTCTCGGCGGCGACGAGCCGTCGAGCACGGCCCAGCCGCGGCCGACCGGGAGCCGGAAGTACTGGACGCTCGCCGGCAGGCCCTTGGGCAAGGCCTTGATCTCGGACGGCCTGGCGGGCCGAGGCGGGGTGAAGAAGGCGATGGGGTAAGGAGGAGTTTCTGAACCATAGGTCCACCAGAACAGAGGATCGTCCGTGGGGGCCTCGATGTACTTGAGCGGAAACTCGCCCTGGGCCCGAACCGGCACCGGCACAAGCCCGCCCAGCGCCGCGGCCGCGGCAACCAGGACGAGTTCCCTCATGGCGGCACCGAGCCACAGTCTCCTCATGACCGGCTCCCCTCCAACGGGCCTCGTATGCCCGCACCGTCCGGCGGAACCCCGCCACGCACGGGCGCAGGCGACTTGCCAACGCCGCCCGGATCGATGGCCAGCGGCTTCGATTCGATTCTGAACGGCGAACCGAAATCGACCGTCACGATGAACGGCCCTTTGACGCCCGGGGGCTCTCGCCACGAGAGCGAGGCCGTGCCGCGTCACCCCCACGCCATGCGGAAGGTCTGGTTGTACGAGCCGTCGGCATTCCTGACGGTCGCTCGCGGGTCCGGCGGCGGACCGTCATCGCGGGAGAGGATGAGATTGTCGCCTTGGGCGGACAGGATCTCCTGCGTAAGGAGATGCACACCTTCCGACGCGGAGGACGTCAGGCGGCTCTCGACCGACTCGCCGATGTCGAGCCGCGCTTCCCTGCCTGCTTCCACGGCAAGCGGCGCCTGCTTGACGGCGTCGGCTCCAAGAAGTTGCCATGCGGTGCCGGCCGCGTCCTTGCGGACCGCTTCCCACTGGTACACCCTGTATGTTCCGGCCGGGACCCTGGCGGCGCCGTCGACAGGCCGACAGAAGAAGAAGCCCTGCTCGCCCCAGACGCTGAACCGGGCCACGCCGTCCGCCACGCGGATGGTGCCCCGGGGGACGTCCGGCGCCGGGGTGAACGCCACCGACCCGCCGCCCGGAGGAATCGCCATCGCGTAGACGGTCCCGGCGACCTCGATGTATCGGCCAACGTACCGCGTGTCGGGGTCCAACTCGTACCACGCGTACGCTCGATCGCCCTTGCGGCCGAGGCGGATCGAGTCGCACCCGTTTCGGTCCATCGACACGTCGTTGAACCGGCCGTTGCCGCTGCGGTCGACGAGCGTGCACCAGAGGCTCTCGCCGCCGACGGTGACGGGCCCCTCATACCACCCGCCGCAGGACACGTAGGCGACGCGACGGCCGCCTTCATCGAGGAAGTACAGGTTGAAGTGGTAGACGACCGGGCCGTCGGGGCCGGGGAACCGGACCTCGACCGGCCCGAAACTGGCGTGATGCGCCGTGGGGGAGAATCCCGCACTGTGGGCCTCGACGGCCTTCTCATCAGCCAGGCTGCCGTCGGCGTCGGCGTCCACGTAAAGCCGGTCGTAGACGTTATCCTTGCCGGAGCGGCAGAGCATCAGCCAGAGGCGGCCGGCCGGGACCATCGGCGTAAGCCACTTGCCGAAGAGCGGCTCTCCGCCCGAGAGCTTTGGCAATTCCACGCCCTCGAGAGGGGCGGCCTCCAGGGCCAGCGCCGCGTAGCGCAATCCCGAGAAGGGCATCTCCTTCTCCCGTGCGATCCGATACTCCAGCCGCTGGACCTGGGGGCCGGCGTCTTTGGGGACGCGGCTCTGCTTGGCCTCGTCGTGGATGACGAACTGCTCAATCTCGCCGCCTGAGTGGACGTTGACGATCTCGCTCAGGCTGGCAGGCCACTCGGGATGCGCGTCGGGCTGATCGTTGCGCCAGCCCCCGCCCAAGGCCCAGGCCAGGGCACAGACGGCTGAGGCCATGACAGATGCGGCGAGCAAGAGCGCTCCGAATTTCATGCGCGCACCTCCCCCCTCGCCGAGGTGAACCATCGCCCCCCTTTAGACAACCGTACCGGCCCCAAGTTCAACCTTTTTGGCGATGGCGCCAGGACAAACCCCAGCGCCCGCGCCATCCGCGCTCGACGGACCATCGAGGCGCCTCTCTCCCTCAGTCGCGGGCCCTGTCGCCCGCTTCGCTGTCTATCAGGCTTGGCGGCCCGCGCCGGCCGCGAGCCCTCGCAGGCGCGCAGCGCTACGGCCTCTCGATGCGGACCTGGCGCGTGCCCGTCACCCGGCCGTACAGCGTGTGCGTCTCGTACGTCACTGTGATGGTGAAGGTTTCGCCCTGCTCGCCCACCTTCAGATCGTTGGGTACTCGCCACAAGTACCGGGAGGACCCGTCTCAGCCGAAGCCCACGGTGTCCTCGGCCACAACCTTGCCGGAGGAATCGGTGACGACGAACTTCGGGAGCATCAAGGGGGGCTTGGGCGCCGCGCTCGCGCCGTCGGTTTCCTCGAGTTCTCCCCGGTAGAACAGGCTGCGGACCATGAGGTCGAGGCCGGGGTCAATGAGGGCCGTGCGGACCTCGACCTCGCCGCCGGGCCTGGACCGGGCCTCCTTCGGCGGGCTGACGAACATGACCACCGGCTTGTCCGAAAAATCGAGGACAAAGGGCTTGTCCTTGCGGATGACAATGCGGTACGCGCCGCCGGTCGCCCCACCCGGCTGCCCGTCGGCGTGAATGTTGCACCCCACGGCCACGCCCATCGCCCCGAATGTTACGGTCAGGTACGCCGTCGAGTAGTCGCCGACGGGCAGCCGGTACTCGCTGACGCCGAACATCTGCATGGCGTCGGCGAACGAGCCCGGCTCGTGGGGGCGGCGGTCGTAGTTGCCGACCGGCACCACCGCCTCGGCGTTCTCGACGGACCCCAGGACGAGGACGCAGCCCTTGAGGTCGCGTCCGCCCGTGCCGGTCCGCAGGACGCCGAAGTCGCCGCCGTACGGCCGCACGATGAGTTTGTCGCCGAGCGGCGTGGCGCCGAAGGAGTACCACGTGTCGCCGATCGGCCGCTGCTGCCGCAACTCGTGGCAGCCCTGCCAATCGTCCTGCAATCGGCGGCCGTCCGCCCCGATGGGCGAAAGCAGCAGCGCGGTCTCGGGCAGGTCGTACCGCACCGAGAACGCGGGCGACTGGCTGAGGAGGGCCTCGAACGTCCGACCGCCCGCCGTGAACCGGCCCAGGCGGACCGTCTCGCCGCCGACCACGAGCCGGGCATCGCCCTCCCGCCTGGGATACAGGACCGCCTGCATCCGAAACGGTCGCACGCCGATGCCCTCGCCGTAATCCCACGGCACGGCGAAGACCTCGAAGCGGACCGGCGAGGTGCCGCCCTCCGTGGGCTGGTTCGGGACCTCCCGGGACCCCGAGACGGGCCTGTCGTCCCTCAGGTCCCGGTTGCCGTTGACGTCCACGTAGAGCCGGTCGTACCCCGCGCCTGTGTCGCCCGACTCGTCGATGACGAAGTCGAAGTGCCTGCGGCCGAAGCGGTCCGAGCCGCAGGTGAACCCGCCGTACAGCGGCTTCTCGGACCTCAGCGGCGGATAAGCCTTGACGTCGCCCTGCGGCTCCCGGATGGCCTCGAACCGCCCACCGCCGGGGAGGCCCGGGCGGCTGGCTGAGGCGGAGGGGACCTCGGCCATCGGGAACTCCGAGGCCTGGGATCCTGCGGCCGGCGCCTCGATCACCGCCAAGGCGACCGCCACCAGAGCAAGCAGAAAATGAGATCTGGTCTTCACGGCACCCTCCTCGCTGGTTCCGGAGGAGCTTGGGACCCTGCGGCGGCCTTGTCGAACTCCGCGCGCGTCTTCATCTCGATCCGCACCTGCGGAGGGGGACCCTCCGCCCACACCGTCGCCTTGGCGGCACCGACATAGTCGGGCAGCCGCTCGCCGCTGAAGAGCATGTCGGGGCCGTAGGCCTCGGCGACCACCGTGTAGTCGCCCGGCGGAAGGGTCTCGGTCTTGAACTGGCCTTCCACGTCGCAGGTCAGGACGTCGAACAGGTGGAGCCCTCGCTCCTTGCGCGGGTCGCCGGTGGCCGCGGCCGTCTTGACGAAGAGAAACGCGCCGGCCACGTCGGTGCCCTTCAACCCGACCACCTGGCCGAGAATCGGCTGACCGGCCCCCCGCACAAGTGCGGCCTCGACGGTCTGGCCGCCATCGAGGGTGACGTCCCGGGCATTGCAGAACAGCCCCATGCCGTAATCGCCGACCCGCACGTTCTTCTTGCGGGCCAGGTCATACGTCCCCGGCGTCAGGTTGCTGAGGACGATCTGTCCCGGATTCGGCACGGGGACCGACACGTACTGCCGGCCGTCGGTCAGTCCCTTCCAGCCCTCCATCTGCCAGGTCTTGAGGTGCAGGTGGAACTGGGCCTGGCCATCGGCCCCCGGGATGTCGCAGCGGATCCTGAGCGTCGCCGGCACCGGCAGGCGGATGGTCGGCTCCGTCCCGGGCTCCGGCAGGGGCACGACCCAGACCGCGAGCGAGGGCGAGGCAATGACCAGGCGGTTCTTCGGCGTGCCCGCGACGCCAAGCGCGAAGCCGCCCTGCGGGCCGGTCTGGGCCGTTGGTCCGGAGACGGAGGGGGGCTTCCCCTGCCACGCCTCGATCCTCTCCCACTCGAGCGCCTGGCTGCCGGCGAGGTACACCGTCGCGCCCGTGACCGGTTCGCCCTCGTGGTCCACTACCCGGCCGCGAACCGCTTCTTGAGGTCGATCTTTCGCCGCGTCCGGCGGGGGAGCCGTGATCTCGACCTCGATCGGGTTGCTGACCACCCGGACCGGCGTGCCATCGCCCCTCTGGGCCGGGTGGACTTGGAAGGCCACGCGGATGACGTGCTTGCCCGGCGCGAACACGAGCGGTGCCCCGCCGTCCCTGCTTCGCCAGTAATCGCCTAAAGGGAGGGCGTAGTCGCTGTGCTGCTGATTCGGGCCCAGCAACAGCACCTGATCCAGGCCATTCTGGTTGACGCGGAGCATGCGGTACCAGATGCCGTCGCACTGGAGTTCCCAGTACTCCGACCCGAGCACGAGTTTCAGGTTGCGCGTTCCACGGTTGCGGAAATCGACTTTGACGGTGGGCACGATTCCCTGCGGCCACGCGGGCTTCTCGGCCCGCAGATGGCACTGCACGCCGTCGACGGCCGGGCCCCAGTCTGCCTGTCCTGGCTGCTTACCTTCCCCTGGTGGCTCGGCGGGCACGACTTCCAGCTCCAGCTCGCCGGTGGCCAGCTCGCCGGACCAGGTGGCCTCCGGGTCGTCGGCGAAGCGATACTTCTGGCTGACGCGATACGTGCCGGGCGCAAGATGGGCGTGGAAGGGCTGGCTCGCTCGGGCCTCGGGGTTCTTGTCGAGCATCAGCGTCACAGTGCCGACCAGCAGCGTCTGGCCGTCGGGCAGGGTGTGACGGCGCCGTTGCACCGGGCCGTCAAAGTGCCCGGCGACCATCACGGGCTTGCCCGCCGAGTCGGTGACGGTCGGCATCCATCCCATGGTGCCGAAGTCGACCAGCTCGACGGTCTTGCCGCTGAGGTTGCGGACGACGAGTCGGAAGCCGACCTGCTCACCCACGTGATACGGCCGATCTTGTGGATCGAAGGTCAGCCCAGCTCGCAGGCCGCCGGTCTCGCGTCCCCACGGGATGGGCGCGGGGAGGGCTTCGATCTCCGGGTCGATCCGCACTTGGCTCGAGCGCGTCCAGGTATGGCTCCATCCGCCGCCGCGCTCGGAGACCTCCACGATCGCTTCCAGCTTGTGTCCGCCGGGCTGCAAGCCTTCGGGAAGCCGCAGCAGGAAGCCGTCACTGCCGCCGGTCTCACCGCGTCGGACTTCTTTGCCGTCCAGCTCCACCCGCCAAGCGGCTTTGAGGAAGCCCTCGGGCCCCAGGGGCCGTTTCCACGTGTCACCGGGCTCGTGGGGCTCCATGTCCTTCGAGACGAACACCCCGCGGAAGTTCACCAGGGCCTCGCCCGCGTATCCCGGTGGGTAGGCCTCGCGCATCTCCCAGCCAATGAGCAAGGTATTCTCCAGCAGGGCCGGCTTCTGGCGGCTGTCCAACAGGCCGGCCTGCCAGGCCTCGAAGAGCAGATCGGTGACGGCCGGGACCCGGTTGAACTGGTCTTGGTACTGGAGGCGTGTTTGCAGCAAGTAGGGAACGGCGCCGGCGAGGTGTTCCTTGAGCCACTCTTGGCTCGGGAGATAGGGATCGTCTTTTTGCGGCAGCACCAGGTTGGCCACTTGCTTTCGGTAGACCTCCGCCGACGGCCCGGCCGTCTTGTCGGCGTCAGACCCGGGCTTGTCGGCCACGATCTCGATCTGGACCGGGTTGCTCACCACGCGAAGCACGTCTTCGCCGGAACGAAAATAGGGGATGAGCCGTGCCACCCGCAGGGCGTGTTTGCCGGGTTCGAGTGCCCGCAGTCTCTTGCCGAGGTTGTCAACGTCAAGAATCCAGACCTCCAGGTCTTGCTGCTGCCCTCCGGGCGGCAGGGGCAGGTAGCGGCGGAGCCCTGAGAAGCCCGTGTTCGGTTGATGCCACGTGCCGTCGATCTCAAGCTCCCAGCTCTCGGATTCCAGCGCGATCCGCAGGTTCCGCTTGCCCTGGTTGCGGAGATCGGCGAACAACTTCGGCAGGGCTCCCTGGGGCCACGTGGGCTTCTCGGCCCGGACGCGGCACTGCACGCCCTCGACCGCGTTGCCCCACAAGCGCGGCATGACGAAGTCCACGTCAGTCCGGCCGTCCTTGACGCCGCGCTTCGGGTCGGGGTGCGGGCCGGTCATTGAGATGCCCACGTACGAGGCCTCGGGGTACGGCGACCGCACGGTGTAGCGGCCGTCGGCACCAACCGTGCTGTAATCGCTGAACTCGGCGCTGCCGTCAGGCGACGGCCAGGTGGCCATGACCTCCACCCCGGCGGCGGGCGCGCCGTCCTCCCACACGACCTTGCCGGAGAAACTGAACTTCGCCTCCATGTTAAGGTCCCGGGTGACGGTCTGGCCCGCCTGGACCTCGACCCCCTCCGCCGTCAGGGCCGGTTGGCCGCGGGCCGGCGGGGTTGTCCCGAGTTGATACCGGCCGGGCGGCACGTTCACAAAGGTGTAGCGGCCGTCGGCGGCGCACTTCTCGCGGTAGTTGCGGTTGTCGGCCGCGAGCCAGACCTCGTAGCCGGCACCGGGCTTGCCGTCCGGACCGGTGACCTGGCCGTGCAGAACGACGGGCGGCGCCGGCGCGGGCGCGAGACGGGGCGTGGCGTCGTCCCAGGCCCGGGCGAGCCGGCCGTCGCCCGGCAGTTGTACCGCGTTCGACTCGTACTGTCTGAAGCGCGCTTTCACGGTGTGCGGCTTGTCCAAGGCAATCGGGGGCACGTAGGCCTGGAGGTCCACGATGGCCTCCGCCTGCCGGCCGGGCCCTACCGTGAGGAACGAGCCCACAATCTCCTTCACGCGGCGCTCGACGCCGTCGACGATCAGGTTCGGACAGTGGACGGCCACGGTGTCAAACTCGGGGTCCTCGGGCGTCGGGCCCGTGCCGCGCAGCCCCAGGTACCGAGGCGCCCCACCGGGGCCGGGCTCGAGCGCCATGAGTCGCAGCGGCCGCTCCTTGCTCGGGTCGTAGGCCGACCGGATCTCGAACTCCGCCACGTTGGAGCAGCGAACGTCGCCGACGACGAGGGCCAAGAGGTAGCCGCCGTCCAGCGGGTCGCCGATGCGGCGGCGGTCCGACTGGTCGAACTCCCTGTTCTCCCGGAGGTAGCCCACGTACGGGAGCCGCGCGACCCTCTGCTGGTCGCCGGCGCGGCGGATCTCGAGGTCGCAGGCAGGAACGGGCGTGGGCTTGTAGAGGGGCGGCGCCCCAGGCGGATCGGTCCGCAGCGCGTGATGGTACTCCGCCAGCGAGCGGATCGGGCTCTTGGCAAGCAGCCAGACCCAGAGGGAGCTCCCGCTCGCGGCGGGCGGAGGCGCACCCGCCCCCGACGCAACGTCGGCCGCCAGGCCTTGCCGTGCCGAGGACGGCTCGCCCACGGCAACGGTCGCGCCGGCAGCGGGGGCGGCATCTGTCGTCTTCAGGACCGTCGGCTTCGCCAGCACAAAGAGGGTGCCCTGGGCCGGCGCCGGATCGCCGACGGCCTCCTTCGTTAGCCACGAGACCGGCTGTCCGGTTCTGGGGTCCTCTGAGGTAACGACCTTCATCAGCCGGTTTCGGACAAAGGGCACCTGTGCGAGCAGCCAGAAGCCCTGCGGCACGTGGGCCGTGACATGCCGCTGGGCCTCATCCTCCAGGTAGCGGCCATTCTCCTGCTGAAGGCGGGTCGCGCGCGGCTGGATTTGGAGCCACACGGAGCGATCGTCCTCGGAAGCCGTCCCGGCGGCGTCCAACGTGACTCCCTCGTGATACCCCGTCTCGCGGAGGATGGCCGGATCCCTGTCCAGCGGGAGTTCCACGGTCCGCCGGGTTTGCACCGCTGTGCGGCCCCACTTGTTGCTGAACGTCCGCAGGGGCGGCGCGGCCAGCGTGCTCACCGCCGGGAAAGCCGAGGCCCCTTTCAGCAGGGCCCGGGCCTGTTCGTCAGACAAAAGGACGCTGGGCTTGTCCTGGGGCAGCGGGGCGCCGGCCATCGAGATCGCGTCGAGAATCGGCTTCTCGGCCCCGGGCCGGGCGTCCAGGAAGTACGCCTCGGTGAGGATCCACCGGGCGGGCGGCAGCCGTCCTTCGATCCGGCCCTTCCACAGGACCCGGTAATCGCCGCCCTCCGGCGTCCAGCCGTACTTCCTCGGCGGGACGGACGTCTCGAAGACCTCCAGGTCCAGGCGCACCGCCAGCGGCTCCCCGGCCTCGGCACGTTTGAGGACTTCCTCCGGCGGGCGAACCGCCACGACCCCGCCGTCGCCGTCGTCCCACACCTGAGGCAAGAGAAAGTCATATCTGTGTTCGTAGACCTTCTCGCCGCTGATCAGCACGGACTGCCTGAACCGCCGGCCGAGGGTGTACCCCGGCCGCTGCTTCACGCGCAGCAGGAGGGGGGCTTCCCGGCTCCAGGCCCACGCGAGGCCGTTGTCGGTGTACTCGAGTTTCAGGGCGGAGTTCGTCCTGAGTTCGACTTCGCCCGCCGGGCTCGCAGCGCTGGTCGCTTCACCAGAGCCCGGTGCCGCCGACCTCTCGCCGAGCGGCAAGGCCACTGCCAGCGCGACGGAGACCAGGGCGGCCACGAGCGTCACGGCCAGCGCCCATCGCGGGAGCCGGCGGATCTGGTCGCGCCGGTCGGACAGGATGGCCTCGATGCGGCGCAGGAAGGCCCCCTTCGAGAAGACGAAGCCGGCGGCCAGTTCGATCGCCAGGGCACGCCGGGGCAATTCCTCCGCCAGCCGCGCCAGGAGTCTCGCGTACGAAACCGGCGCGGCCGTCGCCTCCAGCACCGTGTCGTCGCAGGCGCTCTCGGCGAGCAGCGAGACCTGTCGGCACGCCAGCCAGACCAGCGGGTGGAAGTAGAGCGCCGCACGCACGAAGGAAAGCAGCGCGAGCAGGAGCGGATCGCGGCGCCTGACGTGGGCCGACTCATGAATGGCCACCGCCCGCAGGTCCGTGTCCGCCAGGCTCTCGGTAAACCCGGCCGGCAGAAGGACGACAGGGTGGAGCCAGCCGACCGTCATCGGGTTCCCGACGCCGGCGCTTTCGACCACCGTGAGGCCACCGGCCGCGCCCACCTCGTGCCGCGCCGCCCGGAAGATCCCGAGCACGCGAGGGCTCGTTATGACCCTTCCTCTGCGTGCCCAGCGCCCGATGCGCAAGCGTCCGATCAGGACCAGCGAAAGGAAGAACAGGGCTCCGGCCGCGTAGCCTGCCAGCGCGAGGGCCCACGGGTAGGCGAGAAGGCCGAAGGACCTCGGCTCCGGCGGGGCCGGCGGCCCAGCCGCAGGAAATGGCGCGGCGACCGGTGCCGGCGGCGCCCCGCCTTCGGCTTCATCCCGCACGGGCGCCTCGGCCGGGAGCCGCGGCGACGGATACGCCGGCATCACCGGAATCGGCGCCTGCGGCGCCGAAGCGCTGGACGCCAGCCAGCCAAGGACCGGCAGCGCCGGAATCATCAGCAGCGCTGCCACCCAGACCGCGTGGCGGACCGAAGCGCGCCGGCGGCGCAGCAGCAGTGCCAGTGCGCCGGCCGCCGCCAGGAGGATTGACGACTGCCACAAGACCGAGAGCAGCACCGTCACCGCCTGGAACCCGAGCCGGTCCAGCGCTGCCCATCCGTCGGGAAGGCCCATGACTATCCCCCCTTTTCGCGCTCGGCGATCAGCCGCCTGATCTCCCGGAGTTCCGCCTCGCTTATCGGGAGGCCGTCAAGCAGCGTAGAGACCATCAGCGCGGCCGAGCCCCCGAACGCCCGCCTCACCAGGTCAAGGACCATGTGCCGGTTGGCCTGCACGCGTGGGACCTTCGCGCGGTAGACGAAGCCTCGGCCCTGCGGCCGGCGGGACAGGTAGCCCTTGGCGAGCAGGATCGCGAGCACTTTGCGGATGGAGCCGTCGGCGAGGGCGCGGCCCTGCCGGCGCAGGGTCGCCTGGACGTCTTCGGTCGTGACCTGTCCGGCGTCCCAGATCACCCGCATGAACTCCAGTTCCACTTCCGTCAGCGTCAGTGCCTTGCGACGTGCCATAAGCGTCTCCTCCCCCCGCCCTCTGAGGATGCGAGAATTCGTTCTCGCCACACTGTACCTGAACGGTGCCGCAGCCGTCAAGCGGATTCCGAGAATTCGTTCTCGCCTGATTAGACGTGACGTCCCTTTTCCCGGTTCCCGCATTCCCAACGAAGCCTCCGGCCCGTGGCTCGTTGGCGGGTGGGAGGCCCGCCCCTTATGCTCGCCGTAGGGGGGTGTTTCCCGCAGCATTCCCGAATCCACCCAGGTTCACGCTTGCCGCCTGCGGCCGCTCGCCTTTCTCGCGGGCGACCTCGCGCTTCCAGTACCGGTACTTCGCCTCGACATCGATGTAGCGGACCGACTGGCCGTCCACGGAAACGGTGTCGAGGCCCGCGCTCGTCTGGAGGAGCGTCTCGTACTTCGCCAGCATCTGTTCCGCGAACGTGGCCACCGTTGCTCCACCACGGGCGGGCGTGGCGGGGCCAAGAGAAGAAGGCTGTGCAGAAGGTGCAGTCTCCTGCACAGCCTTTCGTTGCCTTCGACCCGGCCCGACCGACGGAGGATCAGTC
>CAYGZE010000018.1:0-27099 GCA_964354185.1 uncultured Anaerolineales bacterium
ACGACGAGGATCGCCAGCCGGTCGAACGTGCCGAGCCGCCCCTCGGCCACGAGCGCGGCCGCGTGCCAGAAGCGGCCGGCATCGTCGTAGAGGCCGCGCGCGAGGATGGTCTTCTGGTACGCGCCGTACAGCACCGCCAGCGCCCGGTTGCGCGGCGACGCCAGGCCCGCGGCCCCAAGCGCGCGGCCGAAGGCGTCGGGATCGACCCGGGCGACCTTGAGTTCGTAGAAGAGCGCGTCGAGGGCGGCCACAAGGCCGGGCGTGCTACGAGCCCGGCCGAGGACGGCTGCGGGGCGGGGGCCGAGGCCGTCCAGGCACTCGCGGATGGCCGACAGCCGTGCCAGCGCCGCCACCCGCCGCACCGCCTGCCCGGCGTCGGTCAGCAGGCGCTCGGCCACCTCGTCGAGCGTCAGGACGCCGGGCCGAACGAGGACGCCGCCCGCCGACTCGGCCAGCAGGCGGCTCTCGGTCGCGCGGCGCCGGACGGACGTCGGCACGATCATCAGGCACCGGCCCGGCTCGGCCGCGGCCAGGGCCTCGCGGTAGGCGCCGAGGACGCGGCGGGCCTTGCCGCTTCGGGCCGGCCCGACGATGAGTTCGACCGTCTCCGACATGGGCGCCTCGCTCCCTGGGTGAGGCGACGGGTCTGCGCTCCGCTCCGAGCGGCCGGCGCGCGGCCGGACGCGCATGGACCGTACCGGTCGGCGCGCGGCGTGTCAAGGCAACTCGAACGGGCCGGCATGGGGCCGGGCGCGGCCGCGGCGGACTCTCGCGCGCCGCCGGCGCGGGGGCGCGGAGCGTTTCCCTCATGGGCCGGCCGCGCGGGGTCCGATGGATGAGGGGAGCGGCGGAGTGAGGGGACCCCTTTTGCGCTGGACGGTCCGCGCGGGCGCCGGCATAGTAGCCGGCTCGACCGCGGCTGCGCGGCGCGCATGGGCGGCGTGGGCTCGGCCCTCGGGGCGATTCATGGCGGCGTACTCCAGCGACGTGTGCCGGCAACTGGCGGCCGCGGCCGACGAGGCCGGCCTCCTGCGCCCGCGCCGCGTCACGCGCCACGAGGTCGGCGACACGCTCGAGTGGAACCTCACGGGCATCGCCCCCGCATGGAAGGCGCGGGCGGCGTTTCGGCTCGAGCGGTACGTTGGCGGCGGGTTCGCCGGGCAGGTGTACCGCGCGAGGCTCGAGCGGCTGGAGGTCGAGGGTGGCGCGGCCGCGCCCCTGGAGGTTGGCGGCACGTACGCGGTCAAGATCTTCGTCCCCTGGTCGCGTTTCGGCCGCGGCTTCCGCAACCTCCTCTACGGGCTTGGCTTCCAGGCCCCGTTCGGGCTCCAGGTGGACCCGGCGGCCGCGCGGGCCTGTGCCCTCTGGCACAAACTCATCCGGCGCGGGGCCTCGGTGTGCCTGCGCGGCGGCGAGGCCGCCATTGTCGATGTCCACGCCACGTTCTTCGACCCGGCGCTGGGCAGCATGGGCGAGGTCCTCGAGTGGATCGACGGCCGCGTCTGGCGCCTGGAGGTCGACGACCGCCTCTTCGCCCGCAAGGACGCCGATGCCGCGGCTGCCGCAGCGCCCGCGACCGAATACGCCGCCAAGCGGGCGTTCATGCGGCAACTCGTGAACCTCTTCCACGAGATGGGGGCGCCGGAACTCGCGCGGCAGTACGAGTGGTGGACGATGAAGAGCCAGCCGAACGCCCTTAAGCGCCGCGGCGGCGACGAATCGTCCGGCGCGGCGGGCGACCGCCTTCCGGAGCGGGAGGACCCCGCCGAGGGCCTCGTGGCGGTCGACTTCGGGGCGGGCCTCGCCCTCCTGCCGTTCCTCCCGATGAGCCCGGCCGACGTGAAACTCATCTTCCGCGGCCTGGCGGCCGGGCGGATCGTCCAGTTCGACCGCGGCGACCTCGCGCGCCTGGAGGCCTTCGTCGCGAACCACGCCCCGGCGTTCGGCGACCTCGCCGGCGCCATCGCGGAACTGAAGGACGCCGAGGCCGCCTATGACGGCAGCCAACTCGACCTCGCCAACCACCGCCTGCGCGTCCTGACGGACCGACGGCTGCGCCAGGCCGCCCGCGAGGGATGGGCCCGCGGCTACGCGGCCCGCAGCCTCATGGACCCGCAGGCGGCGGGGCGGTTCGCGCGGCGGCCCGGGCGCCTCGCGCTCTTCATCCTCCTGGGCCTCATGCCGTTCGTCGGCCGGTTCCTCCAGCGCCTGTGGGGGAGCGCGCCGTACCGCCGGCACCTGGGGGCGATCCTGACGAGCGCCGCCTACCTCGGCCGCGCGCTCCGCGCCAGGCAGGCCGAGATCCTCATCGACTGGCACCGCAAGGGCCGCGTCGGGCCCGATCGGGCGCTTGCCCTGGTGCGCCACCCCGTCGCGTTCTGGGTCCAGGCGTGGACGCTCGCGGTCCTGCCGGCTGGGCTCCACCGGCTTCTGACGGACCGGCGGTACGCCTGGGACGTCCTGCAAGGGGTGGTCCTCCGGCCCGTGCGGCTCTACTTCAACACGGCCCTCAGGCGGCAGTGGCTCTGCGACATGATCGAGGAGGGGCGCGAGGAGGGGATGCTCCGCCCGGCCGAGGCCGAGCACCTCCTCGGGCGGGTCGATGATCCCTACATTCAAAAATATCTCAAGGCCCTTGCCGTCCACGTCTGCACGCTGCCCGTGTCGGAGATCGTATGGGTGCTGGCGGCGCTTTACGCCGCCCTCTTCGTCGCTCACACGTGGGCGGAGGCGATGAAGTGGGCGGCGGTGATCCTCGTGGGGTTCCAGGTGATGCCCATCTCGCCGGGCTCCGTCATCCGCGGGGTTTACGTCGTCTACCTCATGGTCCGCGAGCGGAACTGGTACGACTATCGCCTCGCCTCGGCCATCTCGTTCTGGAAGGGGATCGGGTACCTCGGCTTCCCGATCCAGATGGTGTCGTCGTACCCGGTCCTGGCGCGGTTCATGGCCGCCCGGTGGGCGATGCAGGCCATCCGCCTCGTGCCCGTCTTCGGCGAGCACGGCGCCCTCCTGGAGCACGGCGCCTTCAACCTGTTCTTCAACGTGCCGATCAGCCTCGGCCGCCGGTGGAAGGAGTGGGCGGGGCGCGACCGCTTCCTCGAACGGGTCGGCACGTGCCTGGGGGTAGGGCGGCTGCCGGGGCCGACGGGCGTCTATGCGTCGATCCTGACGGCGGCGGCCCTGCTGGGCCTCTATCACGCGGGATGCCCGTGGTGGGCGGTGTTCGCGGCGGTGTTCCCGGCGGTGGCGATCGGGATCGCCGTGGCGGGCGGCGTCGCGGCCCGGGCGGGCGAGCGGGACCCCCCGCGCGTCGTCCTCGACGAGGTGGCCGGCATGATGATCGCCGGCCTGGCGGCCTGGGTGCCGCGCTTCCTCGACCGCGTGTCCCGGGCGGTCGATGTCGACCTGGCCATCTGGGTGCCGCGCGGGCCGGGCGCCTGGTTCCACCGGTTCGACTGGCTTCCGGGCGATGCGTGGGCGTGGACGAGCCTCGCCCTGGCGCTCGGGTGGTTCACGGTGTGCGACGCCCTCAAGCCGCCGCCCGCGCGGCTGGTCGAGCGGCTGCCGGGCGGATGGGGCATCGTGGCCGACGATGTCGTCGCGGGCGCGATGGCCCTGGCCCTGGCGATCGCCAGCCAGGTGCTCCTCAACCGCTGGCTGGGCTGACGCGCTGGCCGCGGTAGTCCGCAGTCGGAGATCTCAGATCTCAAATCTGAAATCTGCGATCTGCAATCTCAAAGGCTCTTCAGGAGGTACGCCGTCGCCGCCGTCAGCGCGAGGGCCAGGACGCCGGCGAGAACGTCGTCGGCCATGATGCCCCAGCCGCCGGCGAGGCGCTCGGCCTGCCGGATCGGCGGCGGCTTGAAGATGTCGGCCGCGCGGAACCAGAAGAACGCGGCCAGGAGCGTCGCCCACGTCCAGCGGTTCAGGAACGGGCACCACGCCGGGAGGCCCGCCAGGAGCATGCCGACCACCTCGTCGAGGACGAACGGGCGCGGGTCCTTCGTGGAGAAGCGGCGCTCGGCGGCCGGGGCTACCGCCACGCCGGCGAAGGCCAGGACAACGGCCGCCCCCGCCACGCCCCACCACGGACAGCCCAGCGCGTGCGCGAGGCCCATGAGCGCCGCCGTCACGGCCGAGGCGTAGGTGCCGCTCGGGCCGGGCAGGCGCCCGATCCCGAAGAACGTGCCGAGAAAGAGGTGCATCGGGCGGGGCCCTCGCGATCAGTCGGGCGGCATCCGCAGCAGGATGTACGCGCGCTTGACGTAGACCAGGCCCGACAGGCCGGTGAAGAGGGTCGTCGTCCAGACGAGGGCGTCGCGCGCCACCCGCGTCCACTCGGGCCCGTCGGCCCAGTGGGCGACCCAGACGAGCGACCACGAGATGGCGACGCACTGGACGAACATCTTGACCTTGCCGCTCAGGGTGGCCGCGAACGAGATGCGGTGCGACTCGCTGAAACTCCGCATGCCCGTGACCAGCAGTTCCCGCGCCAGGATCAGGACGACCATCCACGTGGCCCAGCCGGTCAGGTTCCGCCCGGTGGCGGGGTCGGCGAACTCGCCGCCGATGAAGTAGGCCAGGGCGCCGCAGATGATGATCTTGTCCACAAACGGGTCGGCGATGCGGCCGAAGGTGGTCAGGTGACCCAGCCGCCGGGCCAGGTAGCCGTCGACCATGTCTGTGCAGACGGCGACGAGGAAGATGGCCAGGGCGATGTCAAGGACGGGCCAGCGCGGCGGGCGCGCGGCGTCGTAGAACCCCAGGACGATGAAGAACGCGATGGCCATGAAGAACCGGCTCGCGGTCAGCAGGTTCGGGATGTGGCGTCTCATGAGTCGGGCCCTCGCTCGGGCGCCCCGCGCACGACTTCGGCCACCAGGTCGTAGCCCCGCGCGGCGATGACGCGGACCTCGACCTTCGCGCCCACCTCGGCCGACCCCGCCGGCAGGAGGACGACCGAGTCGACCTCGGGCGCCTGGCCGGCGTGGCGGGCGGCCAGCAGGCCGCGCGCGTCGGCCGGGCCTCGCCCCGGCGTAGCGGGGCTTCGCCCGGGCGAAGCCCGGCCGTCCACGCGGACAGTCAGAAGGCGGCCGACCTGGCGCCGCGCGGCCTGGCGCGCGATCGACCCGGCCACCTTCATCAGCCGCTCCCACCGCCGCCGGCCGACCGCCGGCGGCACCGGGTCCGGGAGCGTCGCAGCACGCGTTCCGGACTCGCGACTGTACACGAAGACGCCCACGTGGTCAAAGCGAACTTTCCGCACGAATGCGACGAGCCGCTCGAACGCCGCGTCGGTCTCGCCCGGGTAGCCGACGATGAAACTGGTTCGGAGGGCCACCCCCGGCACCGCTTCGCGCAGGCGGGCGATC
The DNA here is from genome assembly GCA_964354185.1 of uncultured Anaerolineales bacterium. Taxonomy (GTDB): domain Bacteria; phylum Planctomycetota; class Phycisphaerae; order FEN-1346; family FEN-1346; genus CAYGZE01. Next base: position 5,376 of record CAYGZE010000018.1, read on the forward strand.
AGCCGCTCGATGTCGCCGCGCGTCGTCCGGCGGCCCATGCTCGCCAGGATCGCGTCATCGGCGTGCTGGAGCGGCAGGTCGACGTACGGGACCACCGGCAGGCCGCGCGCGAGTTCCGCGATTACGTCGTCCATGAACGACGCAGGGTGCGTGTAGAGGACGCGGAGCCAGTCGACCAGGACCGCGCTGCGAAGTTCCCCCAGCAGGCGCGCGAGGCCCCAGCCGCCCCCCAGGTCGCGCCCGTAGGCGGTCGTGTCCTGGCCGATGAGGATGAGTTCGCGGGCGCCGTCGGCGGCGAGTTCGCGGGCCTCGGCCAGGACGCGCTCCGGCGGCTTACTCCGCAGGGGGCCACGGATTGCGGGGATCGCGCAGTACGCGCAGCGGTTGTCGCAGCCCTCGCTGATCCGAAGGTACGCGTAGTGGCGCGGCGTGAGGCGCAGGCGCTCGGTGTCGTCGGGCGCGGCAGGGGCGTGCGGGCCGACGCGGACGATCGGCGGCGCGCCGGAAGCGCGGGCGAGGGCGTCGCGGCAGAGGCGGGGCAGGGCGTCGCGGTCCGCGAGGCCCACGATGGCGTCGACGCCCGGATGGCGGCGGGCAACCTCGGCGGCCGCACGCTGCGCCAGGCACCCCGCGACGACGAGGCGGCCGAGGCGGCCGGCGGCCTTGAGCGACTCCAGGGCGTCCAGGTGCTGGTCCGACTCGGCCCGCGCCAGGTCGATGAACGCGCAGGTGTTGACGACCGCCAGGTCGGCCCCGTCGGGTTCGTCCGTCACGAGGAACCCGTCGAGGGCCAGGGCGGCGAGCATCCGCTCGGCGTCGACGAGGTTCTTCGGGCACCCGAGGCTGACGAGGGCGACGGTGGGCCGGTGATCCTGGGCCATGCGGTGCGGCTCCGGAGAGGGGTCGCCGCGGCGACCAGGGCCGGGAGTCTATGCCGCGCGGGCGGGCAAGTAAAGCGGAAACGCGGGGGCGGAACCGAGCCGCGACCGTAAGGGAGCGGCGCCTTTGCCGGGTGCCACTGGCGGCCCGTTCGACTTCGCTCAGGGCAGGCTTGCCCGCCAGTGCTTTGCCGGCCGCGGCTCACTGCGGCGAAAAGGCTTGAATGCCCGCCCATGCGGGGCATAATCCGTACTGCGGCCCGAAGGGGCCCCAGGGGGCGCCATGGCGCGGGGTGCGGGGCTGAACGAGACGGAGGTGTCGCGGCCGCGGCGGCTGGACCTGCGGGTGGCGGCGCGGCGGCCGGCGGGCCGCGACTTCGCGTGGCTGACGCTGGCGGCCCCGCCCGATTGGCTGAGCCTGCCCGGCCAGTTCGTCAACGTCCTGTGCGCGTCGGACGAGCGCGCGGCCGCGGCGACCGACGGCCGCGCGGTCGACGACTCCGGCCCCGAGTGGCCCCTGGCGACGGGCCTCGAACTCGGCCGCCGCTGGCCGGTCGTGCGGCGGCCGTTCAGCGTGGCGCGGCTGGAGCGGACGGCCGAGGGCGTGCGGCTCGTGCTCCTGGTGCGCGGCGTGGGGACCGGGTCGCGGTTTCTTGCGTCGCGCCGCGCGGGCGCCTCGGTCGACCTCGTGGGCCCGCTCGGGAACCCATTCACGGCCCCGGCGGACGATCGGACGTGCCTGCTGGTGGCCGGGGGGTGCGGCGTCGCGCCGATCTTCGGCCTGGCGGACCACCTGGCGGCGGCGGGGCGGCGGTGCGTCTGCTTCTTCGGCGCGGCGACGCTCGCGGACATGCCGACGACGTTCGCGCGGACGCCGCCCGCCACCGGCGGCCGCATCGAGACGACCGATGCCGTTGAGGAATTCGCGCGGGCGGGCGCCCCTACCGTCCTCGCGACCGACGACGGCAGCGCGGGGTTCGCGGGCACCGTGACCGACGCCCTGGCGGCCTACCTGGCCGGGCCGGGCAAGGGCGAGCCGGCGGCGATCTACGGGTGCGGCCCGACGCCGATGCTCCGGGCGCTCGGGACCGTGGCGGCCGAGCGGGACCTTGCGTGCCAGGTGTCGCTCGAGCGGTTCATGGCGTGCGGCGCGGGCCTCTGCCTGTCGTGCGTGACGAAGCGGCGCGACCCGTCGAGCGAGAAGGGATGGACGTTCCGCCTCACGTGCCGCGAGGGGCCGGTCGTGGACGCAAGGGACATCATCTGGGAATGAACAATGACCAATGATAAATGTCAAACTAAAGGGCGCGCGCCGCGCCGGGCTTTTCAGTTTGGCATTTGACATTTTTCATTGGTCATTGCAGCCGTTCGGGCCTTTGGTCGCAGGCGGAGCGAGGACGATGGCGCGAGGCGACGTGGACCTGGGCGTGACGCTCGGCCGCATGGCCATGAAGAACCCGATCGCGACGGCCTCGGGGTGCTCGGGCTACGGGCTGGAACTCGCCGAGTTCTTCGACCTCTCTCTCCTCGGGGCGGTGACGACCAAGTCGATCACCCTCTTGCCGCGCGAGGGCCATCCCCCGCCGCGCATCGCCGAGACGCGGGCGGGGATGCTCAACGCGATCGGCCTGGCGAACGTCGGCCTCGAGGCGTTCCTGGCGGAGAAACTGCCGGCCCTGGCAAAGTACGACGTGCCTGTGATCGTGAACGTGGCCGGGTCGACGCGCGAGGAGTACGTCGAGGTAGCCCGGGCGCTCGACCGGGCGCCGGGCGTGGCGGCGGTCGAACTGAACGTTTCGTGCCCGAACGTCAAGGAAGGCGGCATCGAGTTCGGCACCGACGGGCGGGTCCTCGCGGGCCTGGTGGAGGCCGTGCGGCGCGAGGTTTCGCGCGCGGTGCTCATCGTCAAACTCAGCCCCAACGTGACGGACATCGCCGAGACGGCGCGGGCCGCCGTCGACGCGGGCGCCGAGGTGTTGAGCCTTATCAATACGTTGCGCGGCCTCGCGATCGACCCGTGGACGGGCAAGCCCGCCCTCACGAACACCGTGGGCGGCCTGTCGGGGCCGGCGATCAAGCCGGTCGCCCTGTACATGGTGCGGCGCGTGTGGGAGCAGGTGGCCGGCCCGCGCGGCGTGCCGATCCTGGGCCTGGGGGGCGTCCAGTTCGCCGAGGACGTGGTCGAGTTCCTCCGGGCGGGGGCGACCGCCGTCGCCGTCGGCACGGCCAACTTCGTCAACCCCGCGACGTGTCCCGGCCTGGTCGCGTTTCTGGCCGAGGCCCTCCGGCGCCTGGGCTGCCGCAGCCCGCGCGACCTCGTCGGCGCCATGCACGCAGGGTAGGGTAGGAAAGGGAGGCGGGAGTGAAGCCACTTCGCGTCGGACTCATCGGGACGGGCGGCATCATGCGCGGCGCCCACATGGACGGGTGGAAGGCGCTGGTGGAGCAGGGGCGCGTGGAACTGGCCGCGGCGTGCGACCTGCGGAAGGACGCGGCCGAGGCCCTCGCCCGCGACTTCGCCATCCCCCACGTGTTCGAGGACTACCGGGTCATGCTCCGCAAGACCGACCTCGACCTCGTGGACATCGCGACGCCGAATAGGACCCACGCCCCGGCCGCCCTGGCCGCCTTCAAGGCCGGGTGCCACGTCTATTGCGAGAAGCCGCTCGCCCCGACGCCGGGCGACGTGGCCCGCCTGATTGCCGCGCGCGACCGGGCCGGGCGGAAACTGATGACCGGCCAGCACATGCGGTTCGAAGGCCGCCACGAGGCCCTCAAGCGCTACGCCGACGCGGGCCTCCTGGGCGACGTCTACTATGCCCGCGTAACGGCCCTCCGGCGGCGCGGGGCCCCCGGCTGGGGCGGATTCCTCACCCGGAGCCTCGCCGGCGGCGGCCCCCTGATCGACATCGGCGTCCACATCCTCGACCTGACGCTCTGGCTCATGGGCTTCCCGAGGCCGATCAGCGTCTCGGGCGTCGCGCCCCGGCGCCTGGCGGACCTCGAGGGCATCGTCAACCGTCCCGGCTGGGGCGACTGGAAGGCGAAGAAGACCGTCTTCGACGTCGAGGACTTCGCCGCCGGCTTCGTCCGGTTCGAGGGCGGCGGCGTCCTGGTCATCGAAACGTCGTTCCTCCTCAATATGATCGAGGAGGAGGTCTGGCGGTCGATGATCTGCGGCACCCGGGGCGGCATGGACGTGACGGCCGGCAAGGCGATGACCCAGGAGCACGGGATCGTCCGCGTGAGCGAGTTCCAGAACTTCGAGGAGCCGCGGCCCCACGCCGCCGCCATCACCGCCTTCATCGAGGCGATCGAGAAGGACGGGCCCGTGCCCGTCCCCGCCGAGGAGACGATGTACGTCATGACCATCCTGGACGGCATCTACCGCTCCCACGCGAAGGGCGGGGCCGAGGTCCGACTGAAGGTCGACGCGCTGCCGAAGGCGGGCAAGCGCCGGTAAGCGCGAGGCGAAAGGAGGCGAGCCATGGCGGAACTGTTTGGGCGGCCGGTCAAGCGGAAAAACCTCGAGCGCGCAATCGGCCGCATGGACCAGGTCGCCGGGGCGCGGGCGGTGGCGTTCGAGGACGGGCCCGCGCGCGGCATGCGGGGCATCGACGTCCGGACCGGCTCGGGCCTGGAGTTCACCGTCCTGCCGGACCGGGGCCTGGACATCCTGTCGGCGCGCATCAACGGCCGGTCGCTCGCCTGGGAGTCGGCCACGGGGCCCGTGGCGCCGGAGCGGTACGACGCCGAGGGCCTGAAGTGGCTGCGGTCGTTCGGCGGGGGCCTGCTGACGACGTGCGGCCTGCGGCACTTCGGCAATCCGGACGCCGACCCGAACGGCGAGTCGTGGGGCCTGCACGGGCGGGCGTCGCATCTGTCGGCCGAGGACGTCGCGGTGGAGCGCGGCTGGGAGGGCAACGAGTACCGCATCCGCATCCGCGGTCGCGTCGTCGAGGCCGAGGTCTACCAGCCGACCATCGTCCTCGAGCGGACGATCACCACCTCCCTCGGCTCGCGCACGATCGAGGTGGCCGACCGCGTGACCAACCGCGGTTTCGCGGCGAGCACGGCCATGCTCCTCTATCACTGCAACCTCGGGTGGCCGCTCCTTTCGGGCGAGAGCCGCCTGTGGGTGAACGCCGCCGGCGTGTCGGCCGTGTCCGAGAGTGCCGAGCGGCACGTCAAGCAGCACGCCGCGATGGCCCCGCCGACGGCCGGCTTCGAGCCCGAGGTTTACCAGATCGACGTCCGGGCGGGCCGCGACGGCAAGTGCCGCGCGGCCCTGGTGAACCCGGCCCTCGACGACGGCGTCGGACTCCTTATCGAGTGGCCGAAGGCGACGCTCGGGTACTTGGCGGAGTGGAAGATGATGGGCGAGGGGGTGTACGTCCTGGGCGTCGAGCCGTGCAACTGCCCGTTCCCGCCGCGTGCCGGCCTGCGGGAGCGCGGCCTGATGCCGACGCTGAAGTCGGGCGAGTCGTTCGAGACGGGCCTCGTGTTCCGCGTGTGCCTCGGGGCGAAGGAACTGGTGGACCTGAAGAAGACGGTCGGGGCGTAAGGTCATTGCGGATTGCGGAATGCGGAGTGGCGCTGCGAAGGGCACTGGTGGGCAAGCCACCAGCGGTCAAGCCACGGCAGGCTTGCCCTGCCAGGGTGGCACCCGGCGCTAGAGCCCGCCGCGGAAGCGGCGGGGCGCGTGACGAGGCGGCGATGAGATGAGAGGTGCGCGGCACATTCTGCTGACGACGGCCTTGCTGGCTGCGGCCGCGCCCGCCGCCGCCGCGGCCGAGCCGACCCAGGCCCAGTGGGACGCCCTCGCGCTGCGGGCCGCCCAGGCCGACGCCCTGCGGAACCTGACGGAACTCGTCTGGGCGTCGCACGTCACCCCCGAGAAGACGGTTGCCGAGGCGCTCCCGCCGGGGAGCGACGGCGACATCCGCCTGCGGATGGCGCTGCGCGCGGCCCGGATGGTCGGGCAGCCGCGGCGCTACTCTGACGGCGTGACCGAGGCGGACCTCGAGATTGCCGCATCGGCGGTCGTCCAGGCGGTGAGCGACCTCTGTGCGGGCGGCGACCGCGCAAAGGTCTGGCTCGAGGACCTCAAGGCCCGGGGCGAGGAAGGTCTCCTGCGGGTGAGCGGCCGCGCGCGGGTGCCCGACGACGCTGGTCCGGACGTGGCGGCTGCGGCCGCGGTGGCGCCCCCCGACGAGCCGGCGGCGCTCTACCCGATCGGCTGGGAGGACGTGACGGCAGCCGGGCGCGTCGAGGCCCAGCGCGCGGCCCGCGTCCGGGCATATGAAGCGATGGGCGTGCAGATCCGCGCTCTGCCGCTCCGGTCGGCCGAGACCGTCGGCAAGATGGTCGAGGGGAGTCCGGCGGCCGAGGGGCGGCTGGACGCGTTCGTCCGGTCGCTGCCGGTCGCCGGACCGCCGCGCCTCATGCCCGACCGCGTCGCCGAGGTGCCGGTGGCGGCGTCGGTGCGCGACCTCATCCAGGTCCTCAAGGAGGTGCGGGCGCTCGTGCCGGGGGGCGACCGCTGGCGCGACGAGGACATCGATCAGGTCTCCGTCCTCCTGAAGACCGACCGCCTGGAGGCCGTGGGCCGCGGGATGCCCCCGCCGGCGTCGGTGCGGGCCGCGCGGGCGGAAGGGCCGGGCCCCAGCGCGCCGCTGCCGGACTGGGCGGCCCAGGCACTCGAAGCGACGGGCGCGGCCGCGCTGTCGGACGAGATCACCGACCCGGACCGGGCCCGCATCTTGGCGGCGCGGTCGGCCAAGGCGCGGGCGCTCGCGGACCTCGAGTCGCGCCTGGGCGCCGTGAAACTGGATGACGGGCGGACCGTGGCCGAGCGGGCCGCTAAGGATGAGGTCTTCCGCAACGACGTGACGGCCTTCCTCGGGAGCGCCCGGACGGCGTCCAGCCGCCGCACCGACGACGGGCGGTGGGAGGTGACGCTGCGGCTGCCGCTGGTGAGGCTGTACGAGTTCTCGCGCCGGGCCGCGCCGGGGCCGTAGTGGTCCGCCACGGTTGATCTTGGGGTTGGCGCGGCGGGTCAGAAGAGCCTGTGAAATAATGGTTTCACGCCTCCCAGAAACCGAGTTCTTGGGGGCGCCAGAGGGGCCCGATGGAAGCCCCGTGCCATTATTTCACAAACTCAGAACACCCGCAGGAGCGAGTCGAAGACGAAGGCGGCGTCGAGCAGGATGAGCCAGTACAGGCCCCGCTCGATGAAGCGGCCGTACTCCTCGGGCCGGCGCTCGGGTCCCGTGACGGCCCAGAGGCCGCCGGGCCACAGGGTCGGCAGGACCAGCAGGACGAGGATCCGGGCCACGGGGGGGGTGCTGATCGCGCTGCGGCCGAGGATTGCCCGGAGCGGGAGTTCTCCGCCGAGGACGCGGTAGCCGAGCCAGATGGCCAGCCCCGCCAGGCAGATCACGACGAGCGCGCCCTGCCACGGCCTCGTCGACACCGTGTCGCCGCGACGGGCCGAGATGCTGTAGCCCGTGATCATGGCCGTCGCGAAGAACAGCGCCGCCGCGTGCCGGAACCAGATCGGCCCCGTCGGCCCGAACAGTTCCAGATGGTAGATGCCGCGGGGGACTCCGATGACGGCCGCCACGCCGATGCCGTAGTTCACGAACCGGCACAGCCCCATGACGGGCATCGCCACGTAGGCAGGCCCGCGCTTGGCGCCCAGGTTGTACAGGTTCACCAGGAGAAACGTCGCCGCGACGGCCAGCACCGCGGCTCCGGGAAGGCGGGCCGCGCAGAACGCGGCCAGGGCGACCGTGGCCAGGAGGAAGGCAACGGCCGTCGGCCGCCCGATCTCGCCCGTCACCAGCGGCCGCGGCACCCCGAGCAGCCGGTCGCGCCGGACATCCACCAGGTCGTTCTCGACCATCCCAAAGAGGTACAGCCCCGCCGACGTGCCGGCCAGCAGGGGAAGGACGTGCCAGTCGATCCGCGCGCCGCTCCAGAGGGCGGTCACGAGGTAGGCGGCCATGGAGTCCGCGACGGGCGTCACGAACAGGGGAAGCCTGAGGAGCCGCCACACGCCCTTGATCCAGGCCATGAGGCTCATTCTAGGCGGCCGGCGCGGCCCAAATCCAGTCTTTTCGGCCGCGGGCGCTGGTGGTATAATCATCGCCCCATGATTGTCACGATCGACGGCACGGTGGGCAGCGGCAAGAGCACGGCGGCCGCGCGCCTGGCCCGGCGGCTCGGCCTGGCGCACCTCGACACGGGGGCGATGTACCGGGCCCTGACCTGGAAGGCCCTCGAAACGGGCGTCGACCTGGAGGACTCGGGCGCGCTCGAGGCCCTGGCCGCCTCCAGCCGCATCGAACTCGCGGGAGAGCCCGGCAGCCTCCGCGTCCGCCTCGACGGCCGCGACGTGACCGACGCCATCCGCGAGAACCGCGTCAGCACGCACTCGCACTACCTCGCCCGGACCGCCGCCGTGCGGCGAGTCCTCGTCCGCAAGCAGCGCGAGTTCGCGGCCGCGGGGGGCGGCGTTGTCACCGAGGGGCGCGACCAGGGTACCGTCGTCTTCCCGGACGCCGACGTGAAGTTCTTCCTGGACGCCTCGCCCGAGGTTCGGGCCCGGCGGCGCCAACTCGACCTGGAGGCGCGCGGCGAGTACCGTTCGTTCCGCCAGGTCCTCGCCGAGATCGTCGAGCGCGACCGGCGCGACGCGACGCGCGAGGCCGACCCCCTCAGGCCGGCCGAGGACGCCGTCCGCGTCGACACGAGCGACCTGGACATCGACGAGATGGTCGACGCGCTGGCCGACGAGGTGCGGCGCCGCACCAAGGAGGCGCCGTGAACGCCCTCGGACGGGCCTGGTACGCCCTCTGCCGGCAGGCGGCGGGGGTCCTGTGCGTCACGCTCCTCGGCATCCGCGTCTACCACCGCGAGCGGCTGCCGGCCGAGGGGGGCGTCCTCGTGGTCTCGAACCACCAGAGTTTCCTGGACCCAGTCCTGGCGGCCGTCGGGATGGGGCGGCCGTTCCATCCGATGGCGCGGGAGTCGCTGTTCCGGTTCGCGCCGTTCCGGTGGCTGATCCGGAGCCTGAACGCCTTCCCGGTGCGGCGGGCGAGCGCCGATCTGGGGGCCGTGCGCGAGGCCCTGCGGCGCCTGCGGGCGGGGGCGGTCGTCCTCGTGTTCCCCGAGGGGACGCGGACGCGCGACGGCTCGATTGGGCGGCTTCAGGGCGGGCCCGTCATGATGGCCGCTCGGGCGGGCGTCCCGATCGTGCCGATGGTGATCGACGGGGCGTTCGAGGCCTGGCCGCGAACGCGCCGGCTGCCGCGCCCGGCCCGGATTCGCGTGGCGTGCGGCCACGCGATCGCAGCGGCCGACCTCGCGGGGGCCGAGCCGGACGCCGTGGTGGCGGGTCTGGCAGCCGAGATGGCGGCCCTCCAGGCGGAACTCCACCGCCTGCCGCGCGGCACTGTGTGACAGGGCCGCCCCGGGAGATGGGGAGCATGGAATGAGCGAGGACGCACGGGATCCGGGTGCGACGATCGAAGTCGCCGCGGGCAGCGGCGTCTGCTTCGGCGTCCGGCGGGCGATCGAACTCGCGGAAGAGGCCCTCGCGGGCGGCGAGGCCGTCTACTGCCTGGGCCCGCTGATCCACAATCCGCAGGAGATGGGGCGGCTGGCGGAGCGCGGCTTTCGCGTCATCGAGTCGCTTGACGAGGCCCGGGGGCCGGGGATCCTCCTGATCCGATCGCACGGCCTTCAGCCTGCCGTCGTCGACGAGGCGCAACGGCGGGGCTTTCGGATCCTCGACGCCACGTGCCCCCTCGTCCACCGGGTCCAGACGCTGGCGGTGGAACTGCTGCGCGACGGATACCAGGTGGTCGTGGCGGGCGACGCGGCGCATCCGGAGGTCCGGGCGATCCAGGGCCACGCCCCAGGCGCCCGGGTGGTGGGCGACGTGGCGGGCATCCGCGGGCTGGACCTGGGCCGACGGGTGGCCCTGGTGGCCCAGACGACGTTCTCCCCCGAGCGGTTCCGCGAGATGGCCGCCGCGCTGGCCGAGCGGGGGCTGCCGGAGGTCCGCATTGTCAGCACCATCTGCACCGCCACGGTCGAGCGCCAGCGGGCGGCCGCCGAACTGGCCGCCCGGGTGGACGTCATGTTCGTCCTGGGCGGGCGCAACAGCGCGAACACCAACCGCTTGGCGGAACTGTGCGCGGGGCGCGGCGTGCCGACGCACCACGTGGAACACGCGGGGGAGGTGCGGCCGGAGCAGGTTCGCGGCCATCGGCGGGCGGGGGTGGCGGCCGGGGCGTCGACGCCCCAGTGGGTCATCGAGGCCGTCTGCCGCCGGATAAAGGACTTGCAGTCCGGCGAGGGGTAGGGTATAGTCGCCCGTCTCCGCGGGCCGGCGTAGGTCCGCGGGCGTAACATGCGGATTTCCAAGGGCATACGGCGGGAAGTGCCCCGGCGTTCGGGGCCCGAAAAGTCTTCCCGCCGCCAGAGAAGAGAGGTCCGGGAACTTCATGTTCAAGAGTCGAATCCATCGGGAATACGGTCTGTCGGACGCGGAGATCGAGCGCGAGGTGTCCGGGGTGCTAGGCGCGGCCGAGGCGTCCGATTCGCTGAAGCAACTGTACGAGGAGTCGATCAAGGCGTTCGAGGTCGGCAGCGTGGTCAGCGGGCGCGTCGTCCGGATCATCGGCGGCGACGCGATCATCGACGTGGGCTTCAAGAGCGAGGGGAGCGTGCCGCTCGACGAGTTCGAGGTGGCCGACCCGAAGTCGCTCGTGGGCCAGCAGGTGGACGTCCTCCTGGAGAGCGTCGAGGACGAGAGCGGCCTGGTGATCCTGTCGAAGCGGAAAGCCGACCGGATCCGGGGCTGGGAGCGCATCCTCAGCCAGTACGGCGAGGGCGACGTCGTCACCGGCCGCGCCAGCCGCAAGATCAAGGGCGGCCTCCTGGTGGACATCGGCGTGCCGGTGTTCCTGCCGGCGAGCCAGGTCGACATCCGCCGCCCGGCCGACATCTCGGTGTACATCGGCCAGGAGATCCAGTGCAAGATCCTGAAGATCGACGCGGACCGGCGGAACATCGTCGTGTCACGGCGGCGGCTGATCGAGGAGGAACGCGAACAGGCCAAGCGGACGCTCCTGGCCGAGATGCGCGTCGGCCAGACCCGGGAAGGGGTCGTCAAGAACATCGCCGACTTCGGCGCGTTCGTCGACCTGGGCGGGATCGACGGCCTCCTGCACATCACCGACATGGCCTGGGGCCGCGTCAACCATCCCAGCGAGGCCGTCTCGATCGACCAGCGGCTCAAGATCAAGATCCTCTCGATCGACCGCGAGAAGGAGAAGGTCGCCCTGGGCCTGAAGCAGCGGACGCCCTCGCCGTGGCACAACATCGAGGCGCGGTACCCCGTGGGCGTGAAGGTGAAGGGCGAGGTCGTCAACATCACCCCCTACGGGGCCTTCGTCAAGTTGGAGGAGGGGATCGAGGGGCTCGTCCACGTCAGCGAGATGTCGTGGACCCGCCGCGTCAACCACCCCTCCGAGATCGTCAACCCCGGCGACCAAATCGACGTCGTCGTCCTCGCCATCGACAAGGCCAAGCAGGAGATCAGCCTCGGCATGAAGCAGACCGAGGTCAACCCGTGGACCCTCGTCAAGGAGAAGTACCCGACCTCCACGGTCATCGAGGGCACGGTGACCAACCTGGCCAACTACGGCGCGTTCGTCGAGATCGAGCCGGGCATCGAGGGCCTGCTCCACGTGTCCGACATGTCGTGGACCCAGAAGGTCGGCCACCCGTCGGAGGTTCTCCAGAAGGGCGCCAAGATCAAGTGCGTCGTCCTGAACGTCGACCAGGACAAGAAGCGTGTGGCCCTGGGCCTGAAGCAACTGGAGGAGGACCCCTGGGAGCGCAAGATCCCCGAGAAGTACGTCCCCGGCGAGATCGTCAAGGGCAAGGTCACGAAGGTCACGAACTTCGGCGTGTTCGTTGAACTCGAAGACGGCCTCGAGGGGCTGCTTCACGTGTCGGAACTGGCGGACCACAAGGTCGAGAGCCCCGAGGAGATCGTCAAGTCCGGCGACGAGATCGAGGTGAAGATCCTTCGGGTGGACGCCGACGAGCGGAAGATCGGCCTGAGCCGCAAACGCGTCCAGTGGGCCGCCGAAGAGGCGCAGGAAGGCGCCCCGTCGGCCGAGGAACGCGCCCAGCCGCGCCTCGGCGGCATCCAGCATACCGAGGACGAGTCTGTCCCTGCGGAGGGCGGCGGGCCGACCCTCTTCGGAACGACGCTCCCGACCGTGGGACGCGCCGCGAGCGAGAAGCCGGCGCCCGAAGGCGCCAAGCCCGAGCCTGGCGAAACGCCGGGAGAGCCGGCGCCCGAAGGCGCCAAGCCCGAGTCCGGCGAAACGCCCGGGGAAAAGGAGAACAAGACCGAGTAGCCGTGCGGCTCGCGCCCGCGCGGCGCCCTGCGGACGGGCCGGCCGCGACGCGCCCGCGGGGGTCCGCGCTGACGGGCGATTTGCGGAAAAAAGCGCTTGCCTCCGATGCGCCGCGTAGACTAGAATTACGTAGGCGGTTCTCCGCTTGGCGCTCGGGGGGGTGGGCTCACCTTGGTGACGCAGGGTCAGCGAAGGGTGAGCCGGCAGGTCGCGAGCCGGGTGACGGGCGGGTGTCATCTCTACCGCTTGCGGATCTGATGTGCACGAGGGGAGCCTCAGATGGACTCCGGCCTGCAGTTATACCTGCGGGAGATTAACCAAGCGCCCCTGCTCTTGGCGGACCAGGAGATCTCTCTGGCCCGGCGGATCCGCAAAGGCGACCTCCTTGCCCGCGACGAAATGATCCGGAGCAACCTGCGGCTGGTGGTCTCGATCGCCAAGAACTACAGCGGCCGCGGCCTGTCGCTGCTGGACCTCATCGAGGAGGGCAACCTGGGCCTGCTGCGGGCCGTCGAGAAGTTTGATCCGGCCCAGGGATGCCGGTTCTCGACCTACGCCTCGTGGTGGATCCGCCAGGCGATCAAGCGAAGCCTCATCAACGCCGTCAAGCCTGTCGAGATCCCTGCTTACATGGTCGAGATGATCACGAAGTGGCGCCGGACGGCGAACCGGCTGGAGGGCGAGACCAGCCGCCCGCCCACCCAGGACGAGATCGCCCGGGCCATGGGCCTTTCCCGCAAGAAGGTCGAGGTCATCAGCCGCGCCGCACGCGCGTTCACTTCCCCCTTCCAAGCCGTCACCGACGATGCCGAGTGGTCCCTGTCGGACATGGTGCCCGATGACGAGGCCCGCTCCCCGGCCGACGTGCTTCTGGAGAACCGCCGCAAAGAAGCCGTCATGAGATTCCTGAACTCGATCGACAGCCGCGCCGCCACCGTCCTTCGCATGCGCTTCGGCATCGACGGGGGCGACCCGATGACCCTCAAGGACATCGGCCGCAAGATCGGCCTGACGCGCGAACGCGTCCGCCAGATCGAACGCGACGCCCTCAAGTGCATCAACGAGGCGATCCGCAGCCAGGAAGGGGAGATGACGTCGGCGTCTGCGGTCGCCCGTGCGTGACGGCCCTGCCCGCGCGGTCGGCGGGCTCCCCCCCGTGTTTTAGCGACAGAGGAGGCGCACCATGGACCCCGCCTTGGCGCTCGTGGACCTGAAGACGCGCATCCGCAGCATCGCCGACTTCCCGAAACCGGGGATCATGTTCCGGGACATCACGCCGCTCGTGGGGGACGGGCGGCTCTTCCCGGAGGCCGTCCGGCGCATGGCCGCGCCGTACAAGCCCGGCGACGTCGACGCGGTCGTCGGCGCCGAGGCCCGCGGGTTCATCTTCGGCACGGCCGTCGCCCTGGCGCTCGGCGCGGGGTTCGTCCCGGTCCGGAAGAAGGGGAAACTGCCCGCCGGGACGGTCCGCGCGACCTACGACCTGGAGTACGGCACCGACACGATCGAGATGCACGCCGACGCGATTCGCAAGGGGGCGCGGGTCCTGATGGTGGACGACCTCCTGGCCACCGGCGGAACGATGGCCGCCGCCTGCGAACTCGTGGAGCGCGCCGGCGGCCGGGTCGTCGGCATCGAGTTCCTCATCGAACTGGCCTTCCTCGGGGGACGCCGGCGCCTTACGAAGCATCCCGTGCGCAGCCAGATCGTCTACGAGGACGAGAAGCCGTAAGTATCCGCGGGGTCAGGCCTTGGCGGGGGCGCGTCGCGGCTTGGGCCGCGCGGCCTTGCGGCGGGGGCGCTTCGGCGCCCAGCCGTCGCCCAGGGCCAGGGGCAGGATGTCCTCGACCTCGCGAACGTAGTGGACCTGGAGGTCCTTGCGGACGTCCGGGGGGATTTCCTCGAAGTCCTTGCGGTTCCGCTCCGGCAGGACCACGGTGCGGATCCCTGCGCGCTTGGCGGCCAGGACCTTCTCCTTGATCCCGCCGACGGGCAGGACCAGGCCGCGCAGCGTGATCTCGCCCGTCATGGCGACCGTGCTCCGGACGCTGTGCTTCGTCAGGAGCGACATCAGGGCGGTGAAGATGGTCACGCCGGCGCTCGGGCCGTCCTTTGGGATGGCCCCGGCGGGAACGTGAATGTGGATGTCGTTCTTGCGGAAGAAGCCGGGGTCGATGTCGAATGAGTCGGACCGGGACCGGACGTAGGAGAGGGCGGCCTGGCCGGACTCTTTCATGACGTCGCCGAGTTGGCCGGTGAGGCTGAGGTGGCCGGTGCCGGGCATGGCGGTGGCCTCGATGAAGAGGATGTCGCCGCCGGCGGGGGTCCAGCCCAGGCCGGTCGCGACGCCGGGCGTGCTGGTGCGCAGTTTCAGTTCCGGCAGAAACCGCTCCGGGCCGAGGTACTCGCGGACCTGGCGCGGAGCAATGGCGGGAGGGGCGGACGCCGACTGGGAGATCCGCCGTGCGACGCCGCGGCAGACGGCGGCGATGGCGCGCTCCAGGTTCCGGACGCCTGCCTCGTGCGTGTAGTTGCGGATCAGGAGTCTCAGGGCGGCCGCGGTGAACCGGATCTGGTTCGCATGGAGGCCGTGCTCGCGCCGCTGGCGCGGCACCAGATACCGCCGCGCGATCGCCAGTTTCTCCTCCTCGATGTAGCCCGCCAGGTTGATTACCTCCAGGCGGTCTTTCAGCGCGGGCGGGACGGGGTCCAGCAGGTTGGCCGTTGCGATGAACAAGACGTGCGTCAGGTCGAAGGGCACGTCGAGATAGTGGTCGGTGAACGTGTAGTTCTGCTCGGGGTCGAGGACCTCCAGGAGCGCGCTCGTGGGATCGCCGCGCCAGTCCTGGCCGAGTTTGTCGACCTCGTCGAGCATGAAGACGGGGTTGTTGACGGCGGCTTTACGGAGTTCCTGGATGATGCGGCCGGGCAGGGCGCCGACGTAGGTGCGGCGGTGGCCGCGGATCTCGGCCTCGTCGCGCATGCCGCCGAGGCTGATGCGGACGAACTTGCGGCCCATGGCGCGGGCGATGCTCTGGCCGAGGCTGGTCTTGCCGACGCCGGGTGGGCCGACGAAGCAGAGGATCGGCCCCCTCAGATCGGCCCGGAGTTTCCGCACGGCCAGGAACTCCAGGATCCGCTTCTTGGGCTGCTCCAAGCCGTAGTGGTCGTGGTCGAGGATCCGCTCCGCCTCCGCCAGGTCGATGCGGTCTTCGGTCCGCTTGGCCCAGGGCAACTCGGCCAGGTACTCCAGGTAGGTGCGCACGACGTTGAAGTCGGGGGCCTGGACGGGCATGGCCTCGAGGCGCTTGAGTTCCCGGTCGGCCTCGGCGCGGACGGGCGGGGGCATGCCGGCGGCGTCGAGATCGGCCTTCAGGTCCTCCAGGAGTTGGACCTTCTCGTCCTTCTCGCCGAGTTCCTTCTGGATGCTCTTGAGTTGCTCGCGCAGGTAGTACTCGCGCTGGGTGTCCTCGATGCGGCCGCGCGCGTCCGACTGGATCTTGCTCGCCAGTTCCAGGACGTTGATCTCGCGCTGCATGAATTCGGTGGTCCTGCGGAGGCGGCGCGAGATGCTCGGCTCCTCCAGCAGCGCCTGCTTCTCGGGGATGCTGATGTTGAGGTTGGCGGCGATGAAGTCGGCCAGTTGGCCGGGCGCCTCGATGGACGTGACAACGGCGGCGGCCTCCTGGGGGAGGCGCGGCGACAGTTCGATGATCCGGACGATCAGTTGCCGCGCCGACACCACCAGGGCCTGGAGTTCCGTCCCCTCCTCGACCTGGTCGGCCATGAGGGCGACCCCGACCTTGAAGTAGGGGGTTGTCTGGACCGCCGTCCCCAGCCGCACCCGCGCCAACGCCTGGACGATGACCGTCTGGTTGCCGTCGGGCAGGCGGATGAGTTTCAGGATCCGCACCGCGCAGCCGACGTGGTGGACGTCGTCGAATGACGGGTCGTCCGCGGTGCTGTCCTTCTGGGTGGCGACGACGAAGAGCCGGTCGGCGATGGCCACGTCCTGGACCAGGGCGAGGCTCTTCGGGCGCCCCACCGTCAGCGGATGGACGATGCCCGGGAAGAGAACCGCGTCGCGCAGCGGCATCAGGGGGAGGACGGGGGGCAGCGTCAGCGCGTCCTCGGACGGGCGGGCCTCGGCCCCCTGGGGCGGCGGCTTCTGGATCTTGATCTCGTCCGGCACGGTGCGACTCCTGGCGGTCGGCCTTCGATCGGGCGCGGTCTACTTGGCGGGCCGGCGCTTCGGGACGCGGATCCGCAGGAGGCCGCCCCGGTACCGCGCCGTCACCTCCGCCACGTCCGCGTCCTCGGGAAGCACCAGGCGCCTCCGGAACTGGCCCTGCTCGATCTCCATCTGGTGCAGCGACACCTTGCCGTTCGGCAGGGGGTCAGCCCGCCAGCCGCTCACGGTCAGGTTCCGGTCCTCCGTGACGACCTCGATGTCCTCGCGGCGGACGCCGGGGATCTCGACGATCAGTTCGTAACGGTCCGGCATTTCGCAGACGTCGACCGCCGGCACCCAGTCGGGCGAGCCGGTGCCGGGCGGGCAACTCGACTTCACCAGTTTGTCCATGATCTGGGCCATGTGGCGGGCCAGATGCCCCAGGTCCTGGGACGCGTGAGCCGTAACGGCGCGCGACATCCTCGGGCTCCTTTAGCGGAAGGCCATCCCCATTCCATGATAGCCTCCGCGCGGGGGCGATGCAATCGGCTCTCCGCCCGCCGACGAACGAGGGCCCTCGCGGTCCCTCGCGCGGTGCAGCGCCGGGTGGCTGGCGGCCCTACTCGGCCTTCACCTCGACGCGGCGAGGCTTGACCTCCTCTTTCTTCGGCAGGCGGATCTCCAGGACGCCGTTGTGGGCCTTCGCCTCGATGCCGTCGGTCTTGACGGCGGCGGGCAGGGTCAGGCTCCGCGTGAACGACCCGTACCGCCGCTCGACGCGATGGTAATTGCGGCCCTTCTCGACCGTCTCGTCCTTCTTCTCGCCCCGGAGCGTCAGCACGTCGCCGGTGATCGAGATGTCGATATCCTTCGGCTCCAGGCCGGGGATCTCGACGTGGACGAGCACGGCGTCGTCCGTCTCCGAGAGGTCCAGGGCCGGCGCCCACTCGGCGAGCCCGAAGGGCTCGCGCGCGCCGCTCCAGAATCGGTTCAACAGGTCGTTCATCTCTTCTCGCAGGGAGGCCAGGGTCGGCCCTGGCGTTCCCTCGCCTCTCCAGGGGATCAGTGCCATGGCACACCTCCTTGTTCTGCGCTGGGCGGGCCGGCGTGGCCCGCGGCCGCGCGACCCGCTCACTCGGCCGTCACCGCGATCCGGCGCGGCTTGAGGCGCTCGGACTTCGGCAGGCTCAGCATGAGCACGCCTTGCTTGATCGACGCCTTGATCTTGTCGGTATCGAAGCCGACCGGCAACTGGAACGAGCGGTAGTACGGGCCGACCGCGAACTCCTGGAGCAGCATCTTGCCGGCGGGCTTCTCGGCCTCGCAGGGACGCCCGTGGATCGCCAGGACGGCATCCTCGACGGTCACGTCCAGGCCCTCGGCGCCCACGCCGGGCAGGTCGGCCACGAGGACCAGCTCCTCCTTCGTCTCGTAGACGTCGGTCAGCGGGACGAAGTAGGACTCCGGGGGCTGAGGGTCGACCGGGTGCCGCTCGACGGCTACGTCAATCGCCTTGGCCATGGTCAGACCTCCTCGCTGAGGGTCGGCGCTACTGGTCTGCGCGGACCCGGATCTTCCTGGGCTTCGCCTCTTCGGTCTTCGGGATCCGGATCGCGAGGATCCCGTCGCTCAAGGTGGCCTGGGTCTTGTCGCCGGCCACGGGGCCCGGCAGCGTGACGGCGCGGCTGAAGCGGCCGGCGTCGCGCTCGTGCCGGTGGACCGTGACGTCGTGCTCCGGGATCATCTCGGCGCGCCGGCCCGTGACCGTCAACTGGTCGCCGGTGACGTAGACCTCCAGGTCGTCCATCTCCAGGCCGGGCACTTCGCACTCGACCTGGTACTGGTCGTCGGTTTCCGAGACGTTCATCGGCGGGTAGACGTACCCCGCCCGCAGGCGTCCCAGGGCCCCGAAGTGCTGGCCGAAGACCGTGTCGAACAGGCGGTTCATCTCCCGCTGGAGTTCCGCGACAGGTCCTGCGGCAGGTACCCATGCTCTCAGAGCCATTGGTGCTCTCCTTCCTCGAGTCGCAGGGCTCAATGCCCGTTGCCGCTGTACTGAACAGCAAAGCCGATGCCAATCGCCGGAGGCCCGCGGGGGCTTGTCTCCTGATGTCGCTACGGCCGCCCAGGGCGGCCGGACCTGCCAATTTGGCACGTCGGCAAGGACGCGGCGGGGCGGCTGGCGGGTACTGGGAACCCGGCCGGGGCGGTGTATAATGGCGCCGGGCGGGGAAACGGGGGCACGAGTGTCGGCCGCGGGCTTCGACATCGTGGTCGTGGGCGGCGGGCACGCCGGATGCGAGGCGGCCCTGGCGGCCGCGCGGATCGGCGCCCGGACCGCGCTCCTCACGCTCCGCCGCGACGCCATCGCCCAGATGTCGTGCAACCCGGCGATCGGCGGCCTGGCGAAGGGCCAGATCGTCCGCGAGATCGACGCCCTCGGCGGCGAGATGGGCCGCGTCGCCGATGCCACCGCCATCCACCGCCGCATGCTCAACCGCAGCAAGGGGCCGGCCGTCCGCAGCCCCCGCGCTCAGTGCGATCGGGCCGCCTATGCCCGCGCGATGCAGGCGGTCCTCGACCGCCAGGCGAACCTCACGGTCCTCGAGGAGGCGGTCGCCGACATCCTGGTCGAGGGCGGCCGCGTCGCGGGCTTGCGGTGCGAGAGCGGCCGCACGTACGACGCGCGGGCGGTGATCCTCACCACGGGGACGTTCCTGCGCGGTGTCCTCCACGTGGGGCCGCGGACATGGCCGGGCGGGCGGATCGACGAGCCGTCGGCCGACCGCCTCTCGGGCGCCCTCGAGCGGCTGGGCCTTCGCCTCGGCCGCCTCAAGACCGGCACGCCGCCGCGCGTCGACGGGCGGACCCTCGACTACGCGCGGCTCGAAGCCCAGCCGTCCGACCCGGATCCGGTCCGGTTCTCGTTCGGGCCGCCCGTGCCGCCCCTCGGCGACGTCGTCTGCTGGATCACGGCCACGACGCCCGCGGTCCATGACGTGATCCGCGCGAGCCTCGACCGTTCGCCCCTCTACACGGGCCGGATTCGCAGCACCGGCCCGCGCTACTGCCCGAGCGTCGAGACGAAGGTCGTCCGCTTCGCCGACCGGGCGAGCCACCAGGTCTTCCTCGAGCCCGAGGGGCTCGCGACGCACTGGGTCTACTGCAATGGCCTCTCGACCAGCCTGCCGGAGGACGTGCAGGAGCGGATCGTCCGCGGCGTCCCGGGCATGGAGGGGGCGGCGATCGTGCGGTACGGCTACGCGATCGAGTACGACTTCGTCCCGCCCGACCAGGTCCAGGCGACGCTCGAGGCGAAGGCCGTCGGCGGCCTGTACCTCGCGGGCCAGATCAACGGGACGAGCGGCTACGAGGAGGCGGCCGGGCAGGGCCTCCTGGCGGGCATCAACGCCGCGCGGGCCCTCGCGGGCAAGACGCCCGTGGTCCTCCGGCGCGACCAAGCCTACATCGGCGTCATGATCGACGACCTCGTCACCAAGGGCACCGAGGAGCCGTACCGCATGTTCACGAGCCTGGCGGAGTACCGGCTCGTCCTCAGGCAGGACAACGCGGACCGGCGGCTGGCGCCCGTCGGGCGCGAGGTCGGCCTCGTCTCGGACGAGGCGTGGCGCCGGTTCGAGGAGAAGGACCGCCGGGTCCGCGAGGTCCAGGACGTCCTTCGCCGGACGCGGCGGCAGGGGCGGACGCTCGAGGAATGGCTCCGGCGGCCGGAGACGACGTGGGAGGACCTCGCGGCCGAGGTGCCGGACCTGGCGTCGCTGGCGGCCGCCCCGGAGGCGATCGAGGAGGCGGTGATCGAGGCGAAGTACGCGGGGTACCTGGCGCGGCAAGTGCGGCAGATCGAGCGGTCGCGCGAGATGGAGGACCGGGCGATCCCGGCGGGCCTGGATTTCGCGAGCATCCCGCACCTGAGGCGCGAGGCGCAGGAGAAGTTCGCGCGGGTGCGGCCGCGGTCGCTGGGCCAGGCCGGCCGCATCGCCGGCATCGGGCCGGCCGACCTGGCGTCCCTCTTGGTGTATCTCGGAAGATGACGGGTGTTTATGAACGGCCGCCCAGGATCCCCGCGGGGGGCGATTCGCTCAAGGCCCCCGGCGGCTTCGGCCGATACCGACAGGGGGCGCGTGGCGGCCTCTTGCGCCGCTCCGGGGCACCCCGTTGCGTTGAGGACGACTGATGCCACGTGTTGCGGAACGTCGCAGACATGACCGGACGGAACTGGCCTGCGCGGCTGCGCTGCTGGACAAGTCGGGCCGCCTCCTCTTGCGTGGCCGGGCGGCCGACGTCTCGCCCGTCGGGGTCCGCCTGATCGGGCCGCGACGCCTCGACATCCACCCCGGCCAGTCCTGCTGGGTCGAACTGACCGTGCCGAACCTGTCCAAGACCGGCCCGCGCCGCCGCATCGTCAAACTCCAGGGCGAAGTCTACCGATGCAGCGACATGGGTGAATGGAAGAACGTCGTCGTCATCCTCCGCGCCAACTTCTCGAAGGACCTGCTCCTGCCCGTCCTGTAGCGCGTCCCAGACCCAGCCTAGAGCCGCCCCACCAGCCGCAGCAGCACCAGGACCGCCACGGCCGCGCCGGCCGCCCACACCAGGGCAGGGCCGATCGGCGTGAAGGCCGGCGCCTCCAGCCGCGCGACGACCTCGCGGACGGACCCGGGCGCATCGTGGACCCGGCCGCCCCCGGCCCGGACGACGGCGTCGAGGCGGTCGCGGTCGACGCCGAAACCGGCGTACTCACGCGGCGGCGCGCCCGGCACCGGGAGCGAGACCGCCCGGGACTCGGCGCCGTCCCGCGCGCGAACGACGACCAGGCCGCCCGGCGCGTCGCCCTCCGAGAGGTCGGCCTCGAACACGCCGGGGGCGACCTGCGAGAGGTCGGGTTCGCGGGAGGCCGCGCGGTCGGGCGTGAAGACGGCGGCGACGAAGCCCGCGCTCGGCGCCTCGAGCGACTCTGCCCGCCGCGTGACGCGTACGCGCATCGCGCCGGCGCCGCCTGGCCGCCGGCCGGGCGCCACGATCTCGGCCGACCAGTCGGCGGGCTCGCGCGGCCCGGCGAGGTGGGCGGCCACGTCCGCCAGGAGCGGGGCCATCGGGTCGTCGCGGAGATGTGCGGCCGCCCGGGCGCCCACGGGCCAGGGCAGGGTCGCCACCTTCCCCAGTCCGCGCCGCCAGGAGGCCAGGAGCGGCGGGCCGCCGGCGGCGGGGTC
>CAYGZE010000019.1:0-1652 GCA_964354185.1 uncultured Anaerolineales bacterium
AGGTCGCGGCATGATTACCCTCAGTTCCGTGTCCAAGAAACCCAGGGCGGTACAACGCGCAGGGTTTAGGTCCCTACCCGGATACCGCGCGTCGCGTGTTTTCATGGCGCCAGGGGCGTTTTCACGGCCATCAGGCGCGATCAGATTGGGGTATTGGGTGACCTGGCGGGTGACCTGTTTCCCATCGGCGCCCGTCCATGTTTCCGCTCCGAGCGGCCTCCGGTGGATCGACTGACACGCTGGACGGGTCACCCGCGGGCCCGGAACCGGCCGGGGGTGAAACCGGAGACGAGGCCGACGCCTAGGTCGAGGGGCTATGGTGGCGATGGCCAAGGTGGCAGTCAGGCCAAGAGTTGAGGACGAAGGAGGTGGTGACCCCCTCCCCGTGATTTGGCCCAGGTCTTATGAGAGAATCCCATCGGCCATGGGGCCGGAAAGGATTCTCGATGAAGACGCGACACAGTGCCGAGCAGATCGTGGCGAAGTTGCGGCAGGCGGACGTGGAACTGGGCAAGGGTCTGAAGGTGCCGGAGGTCTGCAAGGGCCTGGACATCAGCGAACAGACGTACTACCGCTGGCGTCAGAAGTACGGCGGGATGGCTCCGGAGATGGCCCGGGAGATGAAGGCCCTGGAGAAGGAGAACGCCCGCCTCAAGAAGCTGGTGGCCGACCAGGCGTTGGACATTCAGATTCTGAAGGAGGCGGCCCGCCCAAACTGGTAAACCCCGAACGCCCCCCTCACCCCAACTGATGCGACCCCCCACTCGTCCACGAAAATGACGGATTCGGGTCGGGATCGGCCTGTCGAACGCAGAGTTGACCGGGTCAGCCCTGTGCCCGACGGCGGCGAAGATACGCGGCCAAGCCCACCAAGGCCGACGGAATGGCAACGACCGTCACGGGTTCCGGGATAACCTCCATCTTGACGTTGTCCACCGCCACGGTGGTCATGAGGCCGTTATCGGCGCCGACGAGATCGAAAACAAGCAGGGCGTTCGTCCCCCCGGCGACGCTCGTCAGGTCCAGCGTGACCCTGTCGCCCACGAGCGTGACGATGGCCGGGTCGAAATCGATGAGGCCCCCGCTATCCCGGTAGAAGTAGTCCGGAAATCCGGGCGTACTCAGGATCGGGTCGAACGTCACCGGGTCCAGAAGGCTGGCGGCGAAGGCATCGGGGAACGGCGACCCGCCCGGCCCCCCGGGCAGGGAGTCCATGACGTGATCGAACGAAAGCGAAAGGGCCCCGGCCGGGACGGCAAACGCCTGCTCCAGGCTGGTCAGGATCGAAACGGGGTGCTCGGCCAGGAGGGCGAATCCGCCCCCATCCGAGACCGACCCTACGGTGTTCCAGCCAGACAGGCCTGCGCTGAAATCGCCATTCATGACCCCGGTGGCGGAAGCCGATCCGGCCAGAAACAGGAGGCCCAGAACAGCAAACAGCCCTTTCCCTGCTCTCATCGTCACCCCTCTGCCAAGAAAGCCCTTTCCTGCGTTCCCCGTGTGCCAGGCCGGCACGAGGTGGAGGCCACACAGGCAATCGGCGGCCCCGGCCCGCTGGTTCCGCACGGCCTCCATGGGTGAAACATATCACAAGAACCCCCCCCTGTCAAATCGAAGGCCGAGGATTCCTCCGAGAGACCCGTTCTCAAGAT
>CAYGZE010000019.1:1752-5814 GCA_964354185.1 uncultured Anaerolineales bacterium
AGGGGGGAAGACATGAGCCGTCGCCCGAGCCTGTCGCTGCGCCAGTTCCTTCGCCGTTCCCCGCCCGACGGCTTCGCCGCCCGCAAACCTGTCGGGGCAGCCCTGTCGGCGCCGGTCGCGTCGAGGCCCGACTTCGAGCCGCTGGAGCCGCGGGTGCTGCTGTCGGTCTTCCTGCTCGAAGACATCAACAACATGTCCTACCCGTCGGACCCCGGCACGCCGGTCGAGGCGGGCGGCCTTTACTACTTCGCAGCCAGTGAGGACAGCCATGGAAAGGAGCTCTGGCGGACCGACCTGACCGAGGCCGGCACGCTGCTCGTCAAGGACATCAACGCCGGCACCAGCGGCTCGAGCCCGTCCAACCTGGTCAACCTGGGCGGGACGCTCTATTTCACGGCCACGGCCGCCGGCGGCACGGAGTTGTGGAAGACCGACGGGACGGAGGACGGCACGCAGCGGGTCGCCGATATCTACCCCGGCGGCAGTTCGAACCCCGCCTACCTGACCGTCCTGGGCGACCGCCTGTTCTTCTCCGCCAACACCTCGGCCGCCGGCACCGAACTCTGGACCAGCGACGGCACGGAGGCGGGCACGTACCAGGTGAAGGACCTGGCGCCGGGGACCTCCTCCGGCAGCCCCTACGGATACATCGAGGCGGGGGGCCGACTGTTCTTCCGGGCGACCGAGTCTGCCACCGGCACGGAACTCTGGGTGACCGACGGCACGGACCCCGGGACGCACCTGGTCAAGGACGTCCGCGCGGGCACGTCCGGCGCCACCTATGCCAACTTCTTCAGCGCCGGCGGCCTGCTCTACTTCAGCGCCAGCGACGGCATCCACGGCACCGAGCTCTGGGTCAGCGACGGCACCGCCGAAGGAACGCACCAGGTCAAGGACATCAACGGCGTCACGGCCGGCTCGGGCCCGTCGGCCAGCGTGGAGATGGGCGGCGTGCTCTACTTTTCCGCCACCGACGGGTTCAGCGCCACCAAGGTGTGGCGGAGCGACGGCACGGCCGCCGGCACCTACTGCCTCCAGGACGCCCAGCCGAGCAACGCCTACTCCAATCCGGAGGACTTCCTCCGGGCCGGGGACCACGTGTTCTTCACGGCCTACCAGTCCGCGTCGGGCTATGAACTGTGGGCGACCGACGGCACGCCGGAGGGCACCCGGCTCGTCAAGGACATTAGCGCGGGCAGCAGTTCCTCCTCCCTCGGACACCTGACGGCGGTCGGGGGCCGGCTGGCCTTCGGCGTCTTCGAGACCACGACCGGGGCCGAACTCTGGACGAGCGACGGCACGCCCGACGGCACCTCCTGCGTCAAGGACATCAGGCCGGGCTCGTCCAGCTCGAGCCCGGACAACTTCCTGGCGGTCGACTCGACGCTCTTCTTCACTGCCTCGACCTTGGCCGAAGGCGCGGAACTCTGGACGTCGGACCTGACGCCGGACGGCACCGTGCTCGCACGGGACATCTGGCCCGGCCCGAGCGACTCCGGCATCGCCAACATGATGAGTTCCGGGGGCGTCCTTTACTTCCAGGCCGACGACGGGCTGAGGGGCTTGGAGCTGTGGCGCAGCGACGGGACGCCCGACGGCACCTGGCGCGTGCGGGATATCAACGCGGTCACGTACGGCTCGACCCTGCTGGACACCGCCCTGGTCGTCGGCTCGACGGCCTACTTCTCGGCCTCCGACGGGATCTGCGGGGCCGAGCTCTGGCGAACCGACGGAACCGCCGAGGGCACCTGGCTCGTCAAGGACATCTACCCCGGCGCCACGGGCAGCAGCATCGCCAGCCTGACGCGCGTCGGCGACCGGGTCTTCTTCACGGCGACCGACCCGACCCGCGGCGTGGAACTCTGGACGACCGATGGCACGGCCGAGGGGACCTTCTGCGTCAAGGACACCTACGCCGGATCGAGCAGCGGCACCCCGCAGGGCCTCACGGCGTTTGGCGACCTCCTCGTCTTCTCCGCCTCTGATTATGCGACAGGGCGCGAGCTGTGGACGAGCGACGGAACCGCGAGCGGCACCGTCCTGCTCAAGGACATCAGCCTCGGCACGGACAGCAGTTCGCCCTGGGCCTTTACGCCGCTGGGCGACCGGCTCGTCTTCGTGGCGCTCGACGCCGTCACGGGCAGGGAAGCATGGGTGACCGATGGCACGGCGGCCGGGACCCGGCTGCTGAAGGACATCGAGCCGGGGCCGAGCAACTCCAATCCCGGGGGGATGACGGTTGCGGGGGACCTGGTGTTCTTTGAGGCCTACCAGACCGCCACGGGCCTGGAACTGTGGGCCACCGACGGAACGCCCGAGGGCACCCGCCTTGTCCGCGACATCCGGACGGGCGGGGACTCCTCGGATCCCAGTTACCTCGTGTCCCTCGGGTCGAAGGTCGTGTTCCGGGCGGTCGACTCCACGCACGGGTATGAGTTGTGGGTCAGCGACGGCACGACGGCAGGAACGATGCTCGTCAAGGACATCGTGCCCGGGGATCTGAGTTCGGGCCCTGAGGACATCGTGGCCTTCGGCTCGCGCGCGATCTTCTGGCCCTGGAACAGCACCTACGGCCGTGAGCCCTGGATCACCGATGGCACGGCGGCCGGTACCTTCCTGCTTCGCGACATTACGCCGGGGAGCGGGGAGACTTTCCTGGAAGGGACTTGCCTCGTATCCGGCGGAAAGGCCTACTTCGCCGCTTCCGGGCCGCAGGGAATCGAACTCTACGTCACGAACGGCACCACGGCGGGCACCCTGCTCCTGAAGGACATCGAACCGGGAACCGGCGGCTCGTCTCCCTCGAACCTCGTCGACGTCAATGGCACGGTGTTCTTCAGCGCCACGGACAGCACGCACGGGACGGAACTCTGGAAGACCAACGGCACGGCCGCAGGCACCGTCCTGGTCGATGACATCCTGGCGGGCGCCTCGTCGTCCACTCCGTCCGGCCTGACGAACCTCAACGGGACGCTGCTCCTGGCGGCCAGCGACGGCCTCCACGGCGCCGAGGTGTGGCGGAGCAACGGGACGGAGGCCGGCACGGTCCTCGTGGCGGACATCAACACCGTGAGCGAGTCGTCCGCGCCCAGCATGCCCGTGCTCAACGACGGCATCCTCTACTTCTTCGCCAACGACGGCAGGACCGGCACCGAGCTCTGGCGCACCGACGGCACCGAGGCCGGCACCTGGCAGGTCGCCGACCTCAACGTCTATTGGAGCGGCTCGGAGCTTCCGATCAGTTATAACCACGCGATCTACTTCAGCGCCGCCACATCCACGTATGGCTACGAGATCTACAAGAGCGACGGCACGGCCGCCGGCACCGGCCTGCTGAAGGACCTTTACCCCGGCACGAGCAGTTCCAGCCCGAGCGATTTCTTCGTGTCCGGCGGCAGGCTGTACTTCACCGCCTACACGAGCAACGGCGAGGAACTCTGGGTCACCACGGGCACGGCGGCCAGCACGATCTGCGTGCTGGACATCTACCCGGGCGCGAGCAGTTCCTACCCCGGGAACTTCGTGGACAACGACGGGGTCCTCTTCTTCACAGCCGAGGACGGCACGCACGGGACGGAGCTCTGGCGGACAAGCGGCACGGCCGCGCGCACCGCCCTGGTCCGCGACATCCGGCCCGGAACGAGCGGGTCCTCGATCCGGGACGTGCGCGTGATGGGCGGCGTGGTCTACTTCGTGGCGGACGACGGCGTCTCCGGGGCCGAGTTGTGGCGCAGCGACGGCACAGAGGCGGGCACCCGGCGCGTCCGCGACATCAACGAGATCTCGGCCGCCTCCAGCCCGGGCATGCCGGTCCTCTCGGGCGGGCGCATCTACTTCGCCGCCAACGACGGCGCCGCCGGCATCGAACTCTGGACGACGGACGGCACGGAAGAGGGCACGTACCTCGTGCGGGACATCTACGCCGGCAGCAGCTCGTCGTCGCCACAGTATCTGACCGACGTCAACGGAACGCTCTACTTCTCCGCCGGCGACTCCGCGGCCGGCACGGAACTCTGGAAGACCCTCGGCACCGCCGAGACGACCGTGCGCGTGGCGGACATC
>CAYGZE010000019.1:5914-12091 GCA_964354185.1 uncultured Anaerolineales bacterium
GGAACTCTGGAAGACCCTCGGCACCGCCGAGACGACCGTGCGCGTGGCGGACATCCGCGCCGGCAGCAACTCGTCGTCGCCGCAGTACCTGACCGACGTCGGCGGAACGCTCTACTTCTCGGCCAACGACGGCACGACCGGCACGGAACTCTGGAAGACCCTCGGCACCGCCGAGACGACCGTGCGCGTGGCGGACATCTACCCGGGGAGCAGCAGCCCCAGCCTCTCGAACCTCATGAACGTCGGCGGGCGTCTGCTGTTCCTCGCGACGGACGCGGCCCGGGGCAAGGAACTCTGGACGAGCGACGGCACGGCGGCCGGCACCTTCTGCCTCCGCGACATCCGGGCCGGGACCAGCACTTCGAGCCCCGCGAACTTCTGCGTCGCGGGATCGACCCTCCTCTTCCGGGCCGACGACCTCATCCACGGCGCCGAGCTCTGGAAGAGCGACGGCACCTCCGAGGGAACCCTCCTGCTGCGCGACATCAACACCCGGACCCAGGGCTCCGATGCCACCGCCCCCGTCGAGGTCGACGGGGCCTGGTACTTCGTCGCCTACGACCCCGTGAACGGCCGCGAACTCTGGAAGACCGACGGCACCGCCGAGAACACCTTCCTGCTCAAAGATATCTATCCAGGAATAACAAACTCCAACGTCGAGAACCTCACGAAGGTCGGAAGCCTCCTGTTCTTCACCGCGAACGACCCGACCCGCGGCTATGAGTTGTGGGCGACCGACGGCACGGAGCAAGGGACCCGCTGCGTCAAGGACATCTATGCGGGCACCAACGGCTCGGGTCCCGAGGGCCTGGTGGAGGCCGGCGGGCGCCTCTTCTTCGGGGCCTACGACACCCAGGCCGGCTTGGAACTCTGGATCAGCGACGGCACGGACGCCGGCACCCGCCGCGTCAAGGACATCTACCCCGGCAGCTCCGGCGCCTATCCCGACAACCTGGTCGCCGCCGGCAGCCGGGTCTTCTTCACGGCGAGCGAGGAGGCGACGGGACTGGAACTCTACGTCAGCGACGGCACGGCCGCCGGCACGCACCTGGTCCTCGACATCCGCCCCGGCAACACGACCGACACCGGCCCGACGGGGCTCGTGGCGGTCGGCGACATCGTGCTCTTCCAGGCCGACGACGACGGCGGCGCCGGCGTGGAACTCTGGCGGAGCGACGGCACCGCCGCAGGCACCTACAGGCCCGTCGACGTCAACCCCGTCACGGGGTCCTCCGACCCCGAGTCCCTGGTGCAGGTCGGCAGCCGGTGGTATTTCGTCGCCGATGACAGCGTCCACGGCCTGGAACTCTGGAAGACCGACGGGACGCCCCACGGCACGGCCCTGGTCAAGGACATCGTGCCAGGGGGGAACTCCGCCAATCCGGACTTCCTGACGGCCTACAAGGGCCTTCTGTTCTTCCGGGCCCAGCGTGACCCGGTCGTCGGAACGGAGATCTTCGTCAGCGACGGCACCGCGGCCGGCACCCGATGCCTCAAGGACATCTGGGCCGGTTCCGACGACGGCGAGCCCGAGGACCTGACGGTCGTCGGCGACACCCTCTTCTTCCAAGCCAGCACCAGCAGCTCCGGGGACGAACTCTGGAAGACCGACGGCACGACCGCGGGCACCGTCATGGTCAAGGACATCGTGCCCGGCTCCACCAGCAGCTACCCCACCGACCTGATCGACGTCGGCGGCCGCCTGTTCTTCCAGGCCAGCCATCCCGGCTACGGCGAGGAACTCTGGACCAGCGACGGCACCGACGCCGGGACCTTCCTGGTCGAGGACATCACGCCCGGCACGTCGGGCTCGTCCATCTCCGACATGATCGCGGCCGGCGACCTGCTCCTGTTCAAGGCCAACACCCCCTCGGACGGCTCGGTCCTGTGGCGCAGCGACGGCACGGCCGACGGCACGTATCCCGTCAGCCCGGTCAGCCAGAAGACCTACGATGCGTCTCCGACCGGCGGCGTCGAGATGGGCGGCATCCTCTACTTCGCCGCCACGGACGGCGTCACCGGCACGGAACTCTGGCGGTCCGACGGCACGGCCGACGGGACCTGGTGCGTCAAGGACATCCGCACGGGCTCCAGCAGTTCCAGCCCGCAGGAACTCGTCATCTTCCAGGGACGGCTCTTCTTCTCCGCCACGTCCGGGAACGGCAGCGAACTCTGGTCCAGCGACGGGACGCCCGGGGGGACGGTTCTCGTCAAGGACATCTACGCCGGTTCTTCCTCGGGGTCGCCGCGCTATCTGACCCTCGTGGGAGACGCCCTGTTCTTCGCCGCCACCGACTCCGCCGCGGGCGAGGAACTCTGGGCGACCGACGGGACTGGGTACGGAACGTACCGCGTCAAAGACATCTACCTCGGAAGCAGCGGCTCGACCCCCGCCAACTTTGCGGTCGCGGGCGGACGCCTCTACTTCTCCGCCTCCGACCTGGAGACCGGCTCCGAGCCCTGGACGAGCGACGGCACCGCCGCCGGGACCTTCCGCCTCGCGGACGTCTACCCGGGCACAACCTCCTCCAGCCCTTCCCCCTTCCTGGCCGCCGGCCCGAACGTCTTCTTCGGCGCCTCCACGCCCGACGCCGGACGGGAACTGTGGGCGACGGGCGGCACGCCCGAAGGCACCCGGCTCGTGAAGGACCTCTACCCCGGCACGAGCAGTTCGTCTCCCACGGCCTTCCTCGACGTGGGCGGGACGCTCGTCTTCACCGCCACCGACCAGGCCGATTCCAAGACGGTCTGGAGCAGCGACGGCACCGAGGACGGGACCGTCTGCCTCTGCTGGACCGGTACGCCGTCGACGGCCAGCGCCTCCGTGAGCAACGTGGTCCGCATCGGCGATCTGTTCTACTTCAGCGCCACGGACGGCATCCACGGCTCCGAACTCTGGCGGACCGACGGCACGGCCGAGGGCACCGTCCTCGTCAGGGACATCGTCGCCGGTTCGGCGGGCGCCTCGCTGGCCAGCCTCACGAGCGTCGGCGACCGGCTCTTCTTCACGGCCATCGACCCCGCGCTCGGCACGGAACTCTGGGTAAGCGACGGCACGGAGGCGGGGACGTATTGCGTCAAGGACCTCGTGCCCGGCACGGGCTCTTCGTACCCGGAGAGGCTCTTCGCGTTCGGCCCGACCCTCCTGTTCGCCGCCATGACGCCCGACGCGGGCAAGGAACTCTGGGCGACTGACGGCACCGAGGCCGGCACCGTGCGGCTGAGCGACGGCGTGCCGGGCACCGGCAGTCTCGACCCCTCGCTGCCCGTCCGCGCCGGCGATTACGCCCTGTTCACCGGAGACTCCAGCAGGCAACTCTGGCGAACGGACGGGACCCCGGAGGGCACGACCGCGGTGCTCCAGGCGGGCAGCGGCAGCCCGTCGTCGCTCGGCTCCCTCGTCGCCAGCGGCGGCCTGGTCTACTTTGCCGCCTCGACGACGGACACCGGACGGGAACTGTGGAAGAGCGACGGCACGCCCGAGGGGACCGGCCTCGTCAAGGACATTGGCCCCGGCGCCGATGGGTCGTCGCCCGCCAACCTGACGGACGCGGGCGGGCGGCTCTTCTTCGCCACCGACTTTCCCGGTTCGATCAGGGAGGCCTGGATCTCCGACGGCACCGCCGAGGGGACCCGCCCCTTGGCGGATCCCGCGCGGGGCATCACCCTCCGGTCCCCCGCGCCGCTGGGCCTGATCGGCGGTCGGCTCTACTTCAGCGCGACGGACGGCGTTCACGGCGCGGACCTCTGGGTCACCGACGGGACGCCCGAAGGCACGGCCCTGTTCTACGGCGGCTTCAATCCGACCTCCGAAGGCTCCTCGCCGACGGGCCCGGTCGTGCTCGACGGCATCTCCTACTTCGCCGCCAACTGCAGCTCGTACGGGCAGGAACTCTGGCGGACCGACGGCACCGCGGCCGGCACCTGGATGGTCAAGGACATCTATCCGGGGTCGGACAGCGGCATGGCGTACGACAGCGTGCTGGTCGCCTTCGGAGACTACCTCTACTTCGCCGGGCGCGACGCGAAGACCGCGACCGAACTCTGGCGGTCCGACGGCACCGCGGCCGGCACCGTCCTCGTCAAGGACATCTACCCTGGCTGGCTCGGCTCCTCCGACGGGGGGACAACCCTGTACAGCGCCCTGCCGTCCAACTTCGTCGTCGCCGGCGGCAGGCTCTACTTCGCCGCCTCCGACGACGCGGGCGGCAAGAAACTCTGGGTCAGCGACGGCACGGCGGGCGGCACCGTGGCGGTCCTGGATGCCACCTCCGGGGCGCCCGTGCGCTCCGCCGGGTGCCTGACGCCGTTCGGTGACGGCCTGTGCTTCTCGGCCGCCGACAGTGAGGGCCGTCAGGCCTGGTGGACGACCGACGCCTCGGGCGCGGGCGCCGTGCGCCTCCAGACGGTCACAGCCTCTTCGCCGGTCGTCGTCGGCGACCGGGTCTTCTTCTGGGGCGCCGACGGGGCGGCCTTCCGACTCTGGGCGAGCGACGGCACACCGGAAGGCACGATCCGGTTGCCCGAGGCCGTCGGCGACAGCGCTTCGGGTCCCCTGGCGGCCGTCGGGAGCATCGCCTACTTCGTGGCCGGCGGGGCGGACGGCGTCCGCGGCCTGTGGAAGACCGATGGCACCGCGGCCGGTACGACGCGGTTCCTGGCGCCGCTGGCGCCCAACTTCCTCTGGGAAGCGGGCGGCGCGCTCTACTTCGGGCTGTCCACGACCGTCGGCAGCACCACGGTCTGGGACCTCTGGAAGAGCGACGGCTCGGCCGCCGGGTCCGTGCGGGTTTCGCCGCAGCAGTTCAAGGGGAGCGGCCCGAGCTCGCAGAAGAATGTGGCCTCCTGCAACGGTCGCCTCTTCTTTGCCGCCGTCACGCAAGGCGAGGGCCACGAACTCTGGACCTCCGATGGCACCGAGGCCGGCACGTTCCTGGTCAAGGACATCAAGCCCGGCACGCCGGACGGATTCCGCTCGGCCTCCTGGCGGCCGACGGCGTTCGGCAGCCTGCTCGTCTTCGAGGGCGACGACGGCTCCGGGGGCGCCGAACTCTGGATCACCGACGGCACGGCGGACGGCACCCGCCTCCTGGCGGACCCCAACGCCGCCACCCACAGCGTCACCTTCTCGTCGAAGGGCGTCTGCGGCGACGTCCTCTATATGTCCGTGAGCGGCTCGGGCATCACGGGCGACCTGTGGCGGACCGACGGCACGCCCGAAGGCACCTGGTCCCTTCACCTGGCTAGCGGCACCCAGTCCCCTGAGGTGACCAGCGTCGTGGCCGTCGGCGACCAGGTGTT
Organism: uncultured Anaerolineales bacterium; assembly: GCA_964354185.1. GTDB lineage: Bacteria > Planctomycetota > Phycisphaerae > FEN-1346 > FEN-1346 > CAYGZE01. The sequence goes on from CAYGZE010000019.1 coordinate 11,216, forward strand.
CATCAGCGCCGCCACGGGTTCCTCCAGCAAGCGGTATCTCCACGTGAACGACGGGACGCCCGGCGGCACGCGGCTCGTCACGGACCGCATTTCCTATCCATCCTCCCTGAGGGACATCGGCGGCCGCCTGCTCTTTGTCGGCAGCGGTGCGGGTGCCAGCTACGAGTGGTTCACCAGCGACGGCACCGACGCAGGCACGGTCCTCGTCGCCGACATCAACGCCCGGCCGAGTGCCCAGTCGTCCCGGACCATCGGCATGGCCGGCGGCCAGGTCTACTTCCAGGGCCCCGGCGGTCTCTGGGTCTCGGACGGCACCCTCCCCGGCACGCGGTTCCTCTCGACCGTGGTCCAGACCTCGAGTTCCGGCAAGCCGGTCGACCTCGGCGGCGTCCTGCTCTTCGACGGCAGCCAGTCGGGCGGCGGAAACGGGCTCTGGCAGTCCGACGGCACGCCCGAGGGCACCCGGCTCGTCATCAGCCGGTCCGACGCCGGTTGGACCAGCACCGCTCTGGACAAGTTCTTCGTCTCCGGCGCGGCCGCCTACTTCTCCGCCTCGGCCTCCGGCCTCGGCGCCGAACTCTGGCGAACGGACGGCACGCCCGGGGGCACCCGCCTCGTCAAGGACATCTACCCCGGCTCGTCTTCCTCCAGTGCCTCTTGCCTGGGCACCGCCGGCGGCGTCCTCTTCCTCAGCGCCACGGATGGCGTCACGGGCCGCGAACTCTGGGTGACCGACGGCACGGAAGAAAGCACCCGGCTGGTCCGCGACAGCAACGCAACCCGCTACGGGACGAACCCGAGCGCGGCCGTCCGGGCCGGCGACCTCTGCTACTTCACCATGGACGACGGCCTCCACGGGAAGGAACTCTGGCGGAC